>JBGCDR010000122.1:0-10239 GCA_045105515.1 Oligoflexales bacterium | reverse complement strand
TTTTTTAATAAAAGTGAGCCATTTTTTTTAAGTTTTTTCTTCCTATATTTTTTTTATCTAGTCACTTTTGGTATTGCGGCTTAGAATTTTTCTGACCTATTTAATGAAAAATTGGAAAAAATCTTATTTGAATCAGCCCTGAAATGGGGTGGCAATGGTGATGGTCATTACATAGTTACGGTGAGTCAAGCTTGGTTAGATAATTTTTCTAAGCTATCGGATGATTATCTTGTCCAACCTATCATTAACAATCATCGTGAATTAGATAAAATATCTCCATGCCTTGCCTCAGTAAGATTGGTTACGATTAAGAAAAAATGTGGCAGCATAGATTTATTTTGGGCAGGAGAGCTCAAAACTGGTCAAGAGGGAAGTATAAATTCTAATACATCGACTGGAGGATACAACTTAATCCTATCTCAAAGGGGTCTTATACTCAAAGGCGCCTATTATATAGGCTCTGCCGATGAGGGTTTGGTTTTTGATGAAAAGATTGATTTGTCTGGGTTTAAAGTTCCTTTTTATCAAGAAGCAACTCAGTTATGTAAAGAAGCCCATTTGTCTATTGCTCATGAGTTTTTTTTAATAGCATGGGATGTAGCAATTACTGAGCAAGGGCCTTTATTAATCGAGTGCAATTTATTTCCAGGCTTGTTGCAGCAGAATATCATTAAAGAAGTAAGCTATCGTGATCAGGCAATTGAATCAGCAAATAGTTATTATCATCAAAGAGGAAATATATTTTTAAGGTGGCAGGCACTCAGTTTCTTAAGTGGATTATCCTCTTGTGTTTTTATAGGAGCAATTATTTCTGCCTAGTGATCGCTTGCTGATAAGTGCTAGATAGAAAGGAGCCGTTAGATGGAAGTCAGACCTTTAGTTGTCGTAGATAGCAGAATACTGGCAATGCATATAGACCGCAATTCACGGCTTTCAGGGCATCAAGGCATTGAATATAGTATTTTAGAGCTTAAAGACCTGCCTTTGGTTTCCCAGCTAAAGGCTGATATTGAGTCAGGGATGATGCGAGAAGTTGGCGAGGTCTCATGGGCGAGGTTTTGGGTTCTTAAGGACGCTGAAGATGGAATTAGTGGTCATCTTTACTTAAAGGGCTCCCCCTATCGTAGCAGTAGGCATCGTTGTCGCCTTGGAATGGGAATTGAGCCTGCAGTTCGCGGTAGGGGCTTTGGCGAGAAGTTGATAAGCGAGGCTTTCGCTTGGCTTAAAACACAGGCAATTATTGAGTGGGTTGAGCTTTATGTTTTCGAACACAATTTGCCAGCAATTAAACTCTATGAAAAAATGGGGTTCGGCAAAGTCGGTATTGTGCAGGATCTTTTCCGGGTTAATGGACATAGCATCAACGATGCTATCATGACCTTGCGGCTTAAATAAGCTGCCCCCATCATGCCTTCTCTTGCTTGGGTATGTTCATATTATTTTTTGTAATTTATTTTTAAATGGGGCTTGCCGAGCCAGATAATGGCTTTAAATAGCTCTCAAATGTTACAATAGTTTTAAACCAAAAAATTGATAACAAAATATTAGCTACTTGCTCGGCAACTTAGACGAGTAAGCTGATTACTGCAACATCCTCGTTTTTATGCTTGTAGGGTATGAAATAACCAGAATGAAGGCTCATGCAAATGAGTACCGGCGAGTATTAGCTGAAAAGTATGCAAATGCTGTGGTATCTGATGTGGTTCTTTACCGAGGATTGAGGACTAGTTGTGACAATGTGAGAGAAAAGAAGAGATTTATTTTCGATATCTTAACAAATGGCTTGTTTTCTCCCGCAGTTTTTTGGTTTGTAAAAAATAGAAGATTGGTGAAGCAAAATTTATTGGACATAACTCGCTTTGACCCCAAGATGCATGCGGGTGTTTGTCCTAGCGTCAGGTCAACACCAGAAACTATCTCCACATCTTATGATTTTCCAAATTCAGCATCTAAAAGTGAAAGAAAATTGGATGCTAATGGAGAATCTAAGTTTTTATATACCGATAAAGAAAATGGAGTGGTGTTTAAAATAAGAATCCCTCCTAAAACGCGTGAGGCTTTTGATATTGAAAAGCTTATGGGCTTGCGCGATGATTATGAGGTTGTACTTATCCATGAGATACCTGCCGAATATATAGAAGGAGTATATATAGTTAGGCCCAGGGTTGCTGATCAGTCTAAGCATTATGTGAAGTTTGTATATCAAAGTGGCTGTATAGAAATAATTAGCTCTGAAGAGCTTGAATGTTCCTTTGAGGAAGTGTCTCGAAATCTAAGTTACAAAGGCAGGTGCTTAAAGCATTTAGCCTTCGTGGATAATCATGTTTACCTTTCTAAACAGATCTTCTGTAGCCGCTATGAAAATTCTCAAAGTATGATTATGGAATCATTGGATGATTTTTAGTATGTGCTGAATTCTAATAATGGGATAGACTTAGTGTGTAAAATATATCGTTAACATGCCCATCTTTAGCTGATTCTTGCAAGGCTCAGTGGGCTTCATCTGTTTAGAACCATGGTTATTTTTATATCATTTTTACGTAAATTGATGTCTGGATTCAAAAGCAATCTGGGTATGGCATCTTTATTCTTTTTGTTAATATTTCTCTACTCATCAGTGGGTTTTTACCTGTTCGAAAAAAGTCACCAGCCAGGCCTCACTTGGTATGATGCTGCCTGGTGGTCTTTAGTGACGATGACAACAGTAGGGTATGGGGACTTAGCACCTGTTACGATTGAGGGCCGATTTTTGATAGGTTATCCAACCTTGATTGTAGGAGTTGCATTAATTGGATATTTTCTATCATTGCTTGCTTCTTTTGTTTTTGAATCAAGGATGAGCAGGCGTAAGGGACGGATGCTGATGAAGTTAAAAAATCATGTTCTTATCGTTCGCTTCAGTTCTGAAGCGAGTGTTGCTAGATTGGTAAACGAGATTCGCAAAGACCGAACTACTTCAAGCTCTGAAATAGTGATTATAGATCAAAATCTTGATGAAATTCCTCCAGGTTTAGCTAAGCAGAAAGTTTTGTTTGTTAAGGGCAACCCAGGAGAGTTGACGGTTTTAGAAAGGGCTAATTTTTGTTCTGCCAAGAGTGCAATTATTCTAGCAGATTTACAAGACCCACTTCATTCAGATTTAAAAAACCTTGCAGTGATGATCACTCTTAAAAGTGTAGCTAAGCAACTTAGAGCAATTGTTGAATGTCTCAATCCAGAGCATGTAGATTTATTTACGCGTGCTGGTTGTGATAGCGTGGTTTGTGTGAGTGCCATGGCTAGCCAAATGATCGCTCAGGAAATGCAGGATCCTGGGACACTTGATATCGTCAGTGAATTAACTAGCAATGCAACAGGAAAGCAGTTTTACGTTATAGAGGTACCTAGAAAATACCAAAGCTATGGTGAGGTTAGAGAAGGTTTTGAGGGACCTGGAGCGGTCTTAGCAGGAGTAAGGCGTGGTCAAAACAATTACTTTCTCCCTGAATCAAGCTTCCATATCCGGCAAGGTGATAAAGCAGTTTTTATTGCTTCTCATAGGCCCAAATTTTGTTGAACTTGTTCATCCCAGCGTTTTAGGTGCTTATAAGGAGATCTCTCCATTGCAGTCGAGATGACACTGAGGTCATTCCGAGCGAAAGTCTCGGTCATTCCGAGCGAAGTCGAGGGATCTCATATGCTTTTCTAAAATAAGTTCGCCACAAGATTGGCAATTTTAGTTAGTCCTTTTTGCTGTAATTTTTGAAAATGGATCATTGTAGTCAGTCTCAATACTTAATCCCGAACTTAAAGAATCCAAGATTGATTGCGATAGGTATTTCTTCTTTAAGATAAAGCTGTGAGCATACTCCTCAAACCATTGATCGGTCATGAATATTTTCTCTGCTCTTCCATTGCCCCAAGAGTTTAGAACTTTCCAAAGTGGCCCATAAAACTCTATATCCTTTGCCTCAGAATTTTCGCGGTTCACTAGGGTTTTGTCAGCATCATCACATCCAATAAGGTACATGCCATGGGCTACTTTGTCTTCACCAGCAAGCATGCGATCTGCCTTATCTAAATGGTCAAGAGTATCTATTTCAAAAATCGTGCTCATTTCATCGTTACTTATAGAAAGGAGAGATTTATCAATATCAAGGTGCTTCATCTCACATCCTATTTGCACACCGGAACCGTCCTTAATAGATTTACGGATTGAGGTCTTAATTTCTGACATATTTACTAAAAGAGTTTTAAGCGGTTCCATATCGATTACATTTCCACCATCTTTTACAATAAGTTCGTAGCCTTCAATTAGTTTGCCTTTGTCATCTTTATGGTAAGGTAGGTGCGAAATATGAACATAGTCATCGAGCTTGATGCCAGCACGATCAAGTAAGTCAATTGGACTTATAAGCTCTAATTTTTCAACTATATTCTCTACTTTGCCTTCATTTTTAACTTCATTTTTATTTTCTTTTGTCTCTTTTTTTATATTTTCCTCACCCTCTGTTCGAGTTTTCTCATCAGAGGTTTTTGATTTCTTGTCTTTTGGTTGTTGCCAATAAAATTTACCCTGGTGTTTTGAGTAAAACTGAGGAGGTGTACCCAAATAATTTACCAGTATTGTGCGGATGATCCGAAGGGATTTTGATTTAATTTTTATAAATTCTTGCTCGATTGTTTCTTTTCCATATTGAGTATTAAGTTGTAAGATTAATCCTGCACTGCGGGCGATTACTTGTGATAAGGTTTGGGTGTAGGCTCTCGAGTTTCCACTGAAGCTAGTTTCGGGCATTACACTTACTGGCACAACACCATATTTTTTGACGATATTTTTGAAAAGTTCCCATTCGCCACCATCTCCCATATGATTGATAAGGCTTTGAATTTTTGGATCATTAGGTTTTAGCTGACGATATTCGAAGAGTTTTTCGAGAATATAATTAGCCCTTTCCATCTTATCCCAAAATGCAATGTAATTGTGAGAAAAGGTAAGCTCTTTATCCCATGCGTCTCGAATTACCTCTCCAAGAATTTTTTCTCCCGCAAAAATCCAGCAACGACCGCTTTGTTTCTGATTTTGGGTTTTACCTGGGTCAAGTTCGTGGCTTGTGTGGAGCATGTCAGGATCTACTTGCTGGTTAAATCGAATAGGACTCACCCCGTTTGCAGCGATAGATCGAGCTAAATACTGGGCTGTTAGCTCTTTATTTGGATCTATCAGTACAGTTGAGGGGAGAGATAAATCTCTAGCAATTGAATGAGATGTAAAGAAGAAAATTAAAATTGCAAGGTTTATTTTCATAATTTTTGTCCTATTTATCGAGAGAAACATAGGTTTTAGCCCACAGTCCAATTCACGGATTCATCAATTAACACTAAGAGTTATCGTTCGTCAAGAATTCGAAAGTTTTTCACGGTCTACAAAAAACCTGCTGATTTATTTTTTGCAAGCTAGTTATTTACGGAATGAACTTGTCATGTTACCAAACACAGGTATAGATTAATTCTTGTAGGAGTAACGTTATGAAATCAGCTTTACTAGCCTTGAGCTTTATTCTTGTGTTTCCGTCCCTTCAAGTTTGTCGTGCTAGCTTTGCTAACGATAATAATCCGTCTTATGGACAAGCATTGGTCGCTCTTAAAGAAGTTAAGAGAAGACTCAATAATTTTGTTAATCGCTCTAGCAATGTGGGAAAAATAGCCAATGAAATGCTTCGAATCATTGATTTTGCTGAGTTACATGGTTTTACAAAGGATGATAGTAAAACAGTAGCTTATATAGATCACCTTGAAAGAGGAGCTTTTGCAAGTTTTCAAGAACTTATTGATGAAGACCTAAGTAACAATTTTAGTGTGGAATATCAACAAACTCAATACAACTCCCATATTACTGTCTCTATTAAATATCCTGATATTTTTAAATCAACTAATTTTTTTGGGCAAAATAGCAAACAATTTAAGGTGACTCTATATTCTTTTGAATGTGGATCAAATGATTTACAAATAAGTGTTGGTGAAACCAAAATAGATAGTGATGGTATATGCCAAGAAATTACAAGAGTTTGGAGCCTTGAAGATAGTACTGAGGAGTTTAACTGGGATACTGGTTTCTCCGAGTATTTTACCAAATATCTATTTCCATAACCGACGATTTTTTTCATCAAAATAGGTACTACAATACATAGGTATAATTTTTCACTGCTGTTTTTTTTCTATCAACTAACTTGCTTTTTACAAGATAGCTGATTCGATCAGTTTTCCTCCCCTCACTCGCTCTTCTAATTCGGATTCTGAGGCTCCACACACTTTTAGCACTGTTCTGCAGGCTGCTGCTAAAGTTTCATTTTTTGGAATGTCTCCAGAATTAGTTGCTTGCCCAGTCTTGGAATTAATACCAGTAGTTTCTGCAGCTTTTTTACCACTAATAGGAATTAATCCACCGGATAAGCCTCCCTTTACATTTGGCCCTTGAATAAGGGTAGTGCTTGCTCCTCCATGGTGATCCCGACCGTTCTTAGCACCATTTTTTAGACCAAAAGTTCTGCCAAAAACTCCTTGCATCGCAAATGTCGTTGTAGTGTGTATGTTGTATTGTTTCATGAGATTCCATAGACTTTCAAGTTGTTGGCATCCTGAGCTAAGTTGATTAGCTTCTTTGGTGAGTCCTTGGTCGTCATGATTGTCACCGCCAAATGGAATATGGATGGTGGCTACAGAGCTTGCGCCTGCAGCCATGACAATCACTGCTGCAGTGAAGGTATCCAGAGTTTCTACGTTCTCTAGTAAACCTGAAAGATTCTTTGCAAGTTCTCTGGATTGAGATGATGTCATGATCATTTTATCGCAGTATTCCCATTGTGCTGTGTTTCCAGAGGCTTTACATTCTTTCCAGAGCTCATTTAAAGCTTTGTCGCGAATATTCAAGAGTTGGGTGTCGCTAAGAGAGAATGCGCTTTTTAGACTGTTGGGAGCGATCTGAGGAATAGGACTTGATCCTCCCTCTGTAAGAGAAAATTTGTTGGTAAGGTGAATGATCGAGAGCCCGTCTCCAAACAAGTCTTTATGGATGCTTGGCAACATTTCGCTTCCAACTCCCCCTTGACCTTTAAGGCTTGAAAATCCAGCTAGAACAACATTGGATTCTGGATGGGCAGCAGCTCCAGTGTGATGAAAAATCATATGGGATTTAGCGCGGAAGTCCTGAGGAAGGCTGGCCCAAGGTGCCGCACATTGTATGCTGTTATCTCCAAAACTTGTTAAAACAGGAGTTTCAAAAGCAGCAGGATGGACGCATTCTGGAATATCGTAAGCTGGACCAAAGTTACAGCCAATTGGATCACCTTGCTTTTGAAAGCAGTAGATCAATCTGGTTCGTGCTTCTTGTCCTATAACTCTGCTCATTATAAACCCTGGTGGAAGACCAATTAATAATGACTTTAGTCCAAGTCCTCCGTATCCAAATAGGACCTTAGATAAAAAATCTCTGCGATTATTTTTTGTTGCTACCATATTCCTGTCCCATTTAATCCAGCTAAACATGCTGCGATAAAAGATTCCTGTAATCCTTCGATTTCACTGTTATTTACCTCACTACTTTCTTCTAAAGTGTTGAGCAAAATTGCCTCAATTTTTTGTGATAAAGGGTGCTGAGCAGGGATACTCATTATCGTTTCTGGCATTTTTACGACGATGTCGCTCACCGATAGTTCTTTTGGAATAGAGTCAAAATGTTCGTAGGCTGCTTCTTCACAAACTCGTTCTCTAAATCGATAGGTTATTTCAGTGTCATGTTTGGGTACGCTATAGCCTTTGATTCCTCTAGAAATTATGGTCTCAGGTAAACTGTTTGCGATAGTCTCAATATCTCTATCCTGACACAGATTAGGAAGATTAGGACCCAAATTAAGAGAATCCCTTAAGCTATTAACACGGATAGTTAAAGCTTGACAAAATTGGCTTTTTCTAAGGGTTTTTGGCTCCCATTTCTTCTCACTTTTTCCTTGACCTATGACTTTAAGCGATCCAAGGCAGTGGAAAAGTAGTTCCTTGAAGTTTAAATTGCTTGCCTTAAAAGTTTCTAGGGACTGCTTAAACCCTGGAGAATCTTCGCTAAGTGAGTGACCTGCATATTCATAGCACCGTTCAGTCCATCCTTTGGCAAATTCAGGGTGACTTGCTAGAACGTCAGCAAATTCGGAAATAGAATTTGCCGTTTTTTGTACGCCTCTAAAAGCAAAGCCTTTCTTATCAACAAAATCACTAACATTGCTAGGTCGGTAATTAGGTCGCATTTCCGAGGCAAAAATATAGGTCATGGGATCTAGGTTTTTGTGACAAGAGTAACATGCAGCCTGCGATGCATGATCTTTGTCTACGCCTGCTTCAGTGAAAGTAGGAGTCATATCAGAGGCTACAAATTGCCTGTTGAGGCCTGAAATAAAAGCTTGACTGACTGTAATTCGAAAGCGGTTGTCACTGTTAGTACGATTTTTGAAATGGTAGCCAAGGGTATTAAAAAATCCACATCGAGAAGTTGTGAATTTTATACTTTCTCCATCATTGATAGCTCGGATAGATTCGATATCATTCCAAGCAATCGTTTGGCTGCCTTGTTCAGCGGTAATCAGCTTCCAATCGAAATTATCGGCTGGATTTGTATTTCCAGTGATGAAATCTCTAAATTCCTTGCTTGCGGAATTTGGGTTCTTTGTTGGATCCCCTGCATATAGCATAGCAACAAGTAAGGTGGTGCTAACGTAAATTTCACAGGTGTCAATAATTCGATTAAAAGGTAAGTTTTCATCTATAATTTTTAAGTAGGTTTTGCGCGAAGATTCAAATACTGCTTGCTCAAAATCCCTGCCGAAACTACCACTTTTGTTGTTATACGGTGAAATATGTGCACCTAAGTAGCGATCCCTTCTATTTGTGTCATAGACTCCATTTTGATCGAGGGTTACAAGCAAAAAATCCCCAAGCCATTTTCGCCCACTTTCCTGCTCAAGCCACCTTGTCATCATTTTTTTGATTGTATTGTTGCTGAGGGTTTGATCTTGATCTTGCATAATATCAGACACATCTTCTTCTGATAATGCTTGACCGTTAATTAATGATTTGATTTGATTTGCAGCTGCAAAATTATTTACCGGTTCAAAAATTTCATCTTCTGGAGGAGGGCTTAAGGAATTGATGAACTTATAGATGAAGTCAGCCTGTTCCTTTTTCATAGAAATCAAGCCGTTTGTACTATATGGCATATTTCTTAGAGTTTCAAGCTCCTCAGGAGCAAATACCAAGCGGTTAAAAACTGGAGAACTCAATGCTTTAGATGGTGTGATTTGTTCAGCACTTATCCATTTTTGCAAGTTATCTAAGCTACTAAAATCGAAGATTTCAGGATGAAGAGAATTGATCCCTCCATGGCAGTAGGTGCAGTGGGTATTTATGATACGAAAAAACTTGGTGAAATCATCTACAAGTTCTTCAGAGCCAAAATCTATATCTGGATTCTTATTTTCTATCTCTTCTTCAATAGGTAGCTTTTCAATGATTTTGCTAATCTCGGTATCAATCTCAATGGTAATAATTTCATCTTCTGTAGTATCGCTATTTTTATCGGCATAACTTTCTTCATTACTCAATACTGCTGCTCTGCTATCAGCCTCTCTGATTAGGTCAGATGATTGACCTAGCTTACCCTCGTCGCTATCACAGCTTATCAATATGCTTAAAAATGGAACGATAGTTAAATATATCGAAAGAGAAATTCTGCTGGGACACATGCTCATATTTATATTCTTCCTCTAAAGTCATATTTCTCGAGGGATATTTCGGGAGCAGCATTTATGCACTTTAATGGTAATGTTAAGTATCTGGAATTAAATAATGAATCAATTTTTTTAAACTAGCCGACAAACCCAATATGGGTAGATCAAGTCGATAAACAATCTGAAATAAAAAATAAATATGGTTTATTGACCCTAATCCTAGCTTGTAAAGGAGCTCTAACAATCTTTTCTTCATATAAATCTATAGAAAAGTTTTTAAAAAATTTATATTCATCCCTTTGGTTCTTTTTCTTCTTAAAAATGTGGAGTCCCAAGATGTTATTTCCTTTGGCGGATTGCTAGATTAAGTGCAGAAGAAAAAATTCCATCGCTTCGGAAGGCGGATTTAGTTTAGTCTATGAGGCTAATCTGCTTGCAAGAAAGGGGTATTTATGTCTGCCAATCTCACTTATGAGCAAAGGTATGA
>JBGCDR010000121.1:0-20473 GCA_045105515.1 Oligoflexales bacterium | reverse complement strand
AAGATATTTAATTGCCGAAAATATGGTATTTTTCACTTATCACTGGAAAATAAGAAGATTTTTTAAAATTAATTTCAACCGCGATAAAAAAAACTGAGTTGCAAAGGCAAGAATTTAGTTTCCGACCAGACACTATTTATGATAAAAATTCTTTTTCCTAGCATTCCTCTGGTAATCGGAATAGGAACATAGGTATGGACTTTTTCTAGTTCAGGAGAGGAACCAAGCCATGCAATATCAAATAAATTTTTTTCAAGTTGTCTACTTACCCTTGCATCAGACATTTCAGATTCACTTTTTTCCAATATAAATTTTTCTTCTGACTTTTCTAGGGCAAGTTTAAGAACGGAGAATGCAAACTGCTTCTCTTCATTTCGACCTTCTAAATTTGCGTACCTTACCATAAGCGCCTCTGCATTTGATAATCTTGCAAATAATAGAACAATTAGGATTGTAATTGAATTCATCACATTATCTCCGACAGCATTGACATACCTGTGCATTTAAAATTATTTAATAATATTGTAATCTTAACTGGGAATTTACTCTAGTAGGTTACTAACAAATATCGAATAAACTAGTAATGTTACAAGGCTTAAAAATTATGATTTCTAAGAAGTTCAAATATCCTGGAATTTTTTTGCCTACTTTTTTTCTCAAACTAGTATTTAAGATAATTGTATAATTTAAGCTGCTGGTATCTTCCTAAAAATGGGTTTAAAGATGAAAAGCAGTCAGGAAAAAATCGAAGTTTGCATTTATTCCTATCAGGATTACCGAGAATACCTCTTAAGTATATATGAGTTTCGCAGTAAAAATGTCGAATACTATAGCTATCGAAGATTTTCACGCGATCTAGGTTTCTCTAGTTTTGGATATATCAGAAATATCATTCGTGGCAAAAAAAATCTTGGTGAAGCAGGAGTTTTTAAAATTTCTGCTTCTCTAAAATTTAACAAGCGAGAACGGGAATATTTTAAGGACTTGGTTGCTTATGGACAAGCATCGACGACAGAAGATAAGAAGAAATTCAAGCAGAATTTAAAGGATTTAGCCCCAAGCCGTTTCCAGAGAATCATCGAAGAGGATCTATCTTACTTTCTAACTAATAGGGCTTGCTCCATAATTGGCCCTCTTGTTATCATCTACGGAAAGGAATTTTCGTCAGATCCACTCTGGATTGCACGAAGAATACAGTTTCGTTTTTCAATTGCTGAAATCCAGCAAGCACTACTATTTTTGATAGAAAACAATTTTCTTATTAAAAAAAATGGGAACTACCAATATATAAGCAGGAAAATCAGCACCCCTGATGAGGTTAAGTCAAATGCTATCCAAAAATTTCATCGCAACTTATTAAAAGAAAGCACAGACGCTCTAAGCTTTCCTATTTCAGAAAGAGAATTTAGTCATCACACCTTGACAATCAGTCAAAATCGATTGCAAGAACTCAAGCTGAAAATGAAAGAGATGCAAAATGAGTTGAGGTCATGGATTAATCAAGGTGAAGTAGATACAGATAAAAAGGAGAAGATTTGTATCTCAATCAACATGCAAATGTATCCAGTTTCTAGCCTCCGGAAGTGAGGCTATACCAAAAAGTTTAGATCTAGCTTTTACCAATACTGTATGCAATAGACCATCAGAGTCATCAACGTAGTCTAGGCAATTCTTACCTCAATAAATATATTTAACTCACTATATTTATTGGGCTATCGCCCCCGAGAGTCCAGAATCCATTATCATTGATAGAGGTCTTCGTTTTTTCCATAAAAAGGGCTATATATGTGGGGAGAACTCGCTCTCAGCATCAGAAGCGGCAATATCTATATGTGGGGTATTGTCATCTTATCATTCATATCAACTGTTGTTATTTTTGAACGAATTATCATGCTGCAATGGCGCTATAATATTGATTTTAAGAAATTTCTAACAGACTTTAAAAAAATGATTAATTCAGAAGATCATGAGCGGGCAATAAATCTTTGCAAAAGTGCCTCTAAAACATCTCTACCAAAAATAGCTCTAAGAGCTTTGGAAGCGGTGGAAAATGATCCAAGTACGGTAAGAGGTACCATTGAAGAAGATACTATCGAGTTCTTGCCACGCATAGAAAGTCGCCTAACCATGATGCCAGCAATGGCTACCATTATTCTACTGATAGGTATACTCGGGACCATTGATGCTTTGTGGTGGTCTTTTCATTCAATTGATGTACTCGATACCGCAAAAAAACAAGCTTCACTAGCTAACGGCATCGCTGGTTCTTTAAATCCAACTGCTACTGCTATTATAGCTTCGATGCTCATTTTAGCTAGCCATCAGGTCCTAAAAGGAATGGCTATCAGGATCATAGATCGAATTCACCACGGAATTGCGGTCTTAAATAACCTTTTAGTTCCTGAAGAAGTGGCGACCATGGTAGCTGCTCCTGTAGCAGCATTTGAAACACGAGAAACATCAGATGCCATAGTAGAACCAGCAGGTGATCCGACACCTGATGACCAAGATGAAGGGCCTGCAGATGATGCTTTCGACGATGCTGTTGTCGATGATATCAAAGACGAAGAAGAGATTATCTGATACGACATGGTATGTCCCTTGTATGGTGCTATTGCTCATTGGGATAATAAATGTCTGTTCCTACGGTATGAGAACTATTTCACTCTCATGGCAATTTGGAATGATTAGGTCGGTTATTCCTATAATGCACGCTCCACTTGAAAATACTTCCGAAGATGGGAACAAATCAAGGCAATCAAACACCATCGGAAAAACTACACCTTTAATTATCCTAGCAAATGACGCTTTTTACCTTGGTGATATGAATTCTTTTACGAAAGGATTTTCCGAAATCCGCAATAAAATTAAAGTGCCTCATCATGCTGGCAGTCCCCAAGTTGGTGAACTTATCACCCTCCTAAAAAAATGGCACCGGAGTCGAAAGGTTCAATTCAACATTGAGCCTTCAGAATTTGCCGTTTTACTTCCTGGAGAACAGTGGCCAGTGGCTGTAATTATTCAAATCATGCACTACTTGAAATCTAAAACAGATTATAAACATATCATATTAGCTTCAGAGTTTAGTTGAGTATGTACAGAAAGAAAAATAGCTTTCTTAGAAAGCATTTCGAAATAGTGAAAACAAGACTGCAAGAAGGCAACTCTTGGTTCCCTTATCCATGCCTTTTTAGTTTTGGATTAGTTTTACTATTTTCAGGACACATATTATTAGGAATAAACCCCCGCATTGGCAATCCAGCTGATGTGCTTCCTTTTGAAGCTGAAATCGCTAAGGAAGGTGCAATATGGCTATCAATAAGTGTTCAAAAAGGCCATGTATTTGTTAGTACAGATGATCGTCATGTTTTTAGTTGGAACGAACAAAATAGAAATTTAGATGTGATTGAACCTCTGGTAAAGCACCTTAGAAATAGATTGGTTCAAATAACTTTGTCAGCTAGCTTGGCTAAAGAAATTTCACATACTGAATCTTTAGTCGTTCTTGCTGTTGATCAAAGCTTAAAATATCTCCATATACAGCCTATTTTGATTGCATTAGCTCAGGTGGGTGTATCCGAATATGCATTTGAAACTAGGCAACCCGCAAGCTAAAAAGGTCACTTTTAGATAATGGTAAATAAGTCCAAATATGAAGTACAAATTTGCATTCTTCAAAATGGACATCCAATAGCTGAAGCTACTTGCCCTGTAAGTAAATCACGAACCTTAAAAATAACTTCCTCTCCCAATGGATTATTATCTATTCCTTACTACCCTCTTCTTGAAGATATAGAAATTTTAAAAATCAAAAATCGCAAAGTATATTTGTTATTAGATCAGCCCTGGGAAGGATATTTAAGCAGCAAAGGTCAGGCCATTTACCTAAAGTCTGGTGATAGGAGCGAAAGAAACTTTCGTCTACATGATCATGACTATGCAAACATTGTCCTCACAGATTTGCGGGTAATGGTAAAAATAAAGGGAATCAAACCTGAAGACAAGATACCCCTCAATTCTAAGTACAGTGCCTCTTTGGCAAGTATCATGTTTGATAGTCCCCAAGAAAAAGTGGGAATGATTACTGGACTTGGTCTTAGTATTGTATTTTTTTTAACTCTTAGTTTTTTAATTCTAAATTTGGATACGAAAAGGCCAAAATTATTTGAAGAGTTGGAGGATCTTTATACTCTGCCTTTTATCAATTCTCAGAGTTTCAAAACCTCACCCGAGGCTCTGCAAAGCAATCTTGATAGACGTGATCTCATCGCATCTGTTACCAATTATTATCGCAGTATCTCACAAATGATTATGGGATGGCCGATTGATAATCCTCAATATTTGTTTGACTCTTCGATCAACAACTACAGCGAATTATATCGATCTTTCGATGAAAATATTCAAAATAGCATCAAGAAACAGGAAAAAGTTAACAATTTAAGCCAAAAAAATGGTTCAAGTAAAATGCTTAGTATTCCAAGCGTTTTAGGTGAAAGTTTCCAACAAAAATTACTAAGACTCTTGAAAAAAGTAGACCTACTTCACCAGGGATTTGAAGTTTCCTTGGACCTAAGAAGAATAACGACCAAACAATTCAAAAAAGATCCAGATTACGACTGGGGACAGTACCTATACAATGATAATGCCTTAAGACTTATCAAAGTTGATTCCGGAAAGGAACTAAATGAGCTGGCTAAAATCTCTGTTTTTAACCAAAAAACAAATGAAGAGATGATGTATTTGCAAGCACAAAACTTAGGAAAAAAAGCAAGTATGAGACGAAAATACTTGAAGTTAAAGTCTGATCGCAAAAAATCTTTAACATCCAACCAAACACCCCATATATATATACCCCAAGGAGTAAGCTTTGTATCTTTTTTTCGCTCTATATCACCCAGCCGAAATTCAGACAAAATTATTAAGCAAATCAGAGGATTGGACTATAAGAAGAAGAACAAAGTTAAGATGAAAGAGCCCCTAATTGGACGCATCAATACCCGCCACCTTGAGCGGGCAATTAAAAAGAACAGATTTCAACTAAATTTATGTTATGAATTAGCTTTGCGTCGTAACCAGAATCTTCGAGGAAAGATGCACTGGGTCTGGCGTATAGATTCCGTAGGAAAGGTATCGGATATTTCTTTAGTAAAGTCGACGTTAAGGGATAGGCAGATGATAAACTGTGTTAGACGAAAGTTGGCTTCATGGTCTTTCCCGCGACCAAAAAGAGGGAGTGTTAAAATCAATCATAGGTTCGATTTTGAACCTCAAGGTGGATAGTGGGCTTAAAAAAAGAACTAAATCAAAATATGCTCCATGTAATTCCGTTCGGTGGCTGTGGCGAATTTGGAATGAACATGACAGCTTATATAATGAAGTCAAAGCTTTTCCTTGTGGATGCAGGAACCATGTTTCCTGACCCACGTAAACTAGGGGTCAGTGCGGTCATTCCCCAAGCACGAAACCTTATTAAGGATTTCGGCGGAATTGAAGCTTATTTTATAACCCATGGTCATGAAGACCACATCGGTTCTCTACCTTATTTTTACAAAGAATGGCCTGCACCCATTTACGCTACGCCCTGGACCGTTGAGCTTATCAAAAGAAAGTTTTTGGAGCGGGGTGTCTCAACTAAAGACATACACTTAGTAAAAGCTGGCCAACTTGTTAAAGCTCCACCTCTCAAAGTAAGGTATGTCCATGTGAACCACAGCATCCCCGATGCTTGCGCCTTGTTTATTAGCACCCACGGCAACAAACATAAGGTGTTTCATACCGGCGATTTTAAAATTGATCCTACCCCAATTGGAACCAAACCCATCAACCTCAAAGAGCTTAAGGGCATTGGTAACGAGCGTGTAGACCTCCTTATCGCAGACAGTACCAATGCCATGAGTACCGGTGCAAGTCCTAGCGAAAAGTCGGTTATCAAGCCCCTAGAAAAACACCTCCTTGCCGCAAAAGGCAGAGTCTTTATCACCACTTTTGCTAGTAATTTATGGCGATTAAAAGTCATTGTGGATTTGTGTAAAAAGCATAAAAAAAAGTTAGCAGTGATAGGCAGAGGTATGATCAACTGCCTAGAGCTAGGTAGTGAATTAGGTTATCTATCTTGGCCCAAACATATCATGGTTGACATAGATCGCTGTGATAGTGTGCCAGATAAAGACCTTGTGGTTCTTGTAAGTGGATCTCAGGGTGAATTCCGCTCCGGCCTGCCTCGAATTGCAAATGATGAACACCGCAGTATAAAGTTAAAGCAAGACGATCTCATAATATTTTCTGCCAGAGTAATACCTGGAAATGAAAAGCCAATTTTAAGCCTTTGTGACCAACTAAGACGTAAAGGTGTGAAAATCATAACTGCTAGAGAGCACAAAGAAATACATGTGAGCGGGCATGCATACAAGAAAGACCTTGAAGTTTTTTTAAATTTACTCAAACCTGCCCACTATCTGCCAGTTCATGGAACATTTACTCATCTTTTGGTGAACTCTCAAATTGGTAAAAAGCTTCATTATAAGCCATCACAACGAAGCTTAATAGACAATGGCGATATTCTTCAAGTTGATGGTGCTGACACGAAAATAATTGGCCAATGTAAGCTTGACTGCGATTTTGTGGACCAGGACTCATTGACTCCAATGCCATGGGAAATCCTTAGAGAACGACTAAAAATTGGTGAGTTAGGCCTGGCATTACTCACTGGCGTGTTTTGCTCTAAGCTCATGTCATTTGTTTCAGGGCCAGAGCTTGAGTTACAAGGACTTATGCTCCCCAAGAATATTTCTCCCAAGAAATGGCAGAATGATGTGAAGCGCAATGTTGAGAAGCATATCGAAGCTTGGATTGAAAACAATCCCCTAAACAAAGCTGAGCTGTCAGAACAGGCACGCATTCGATTACGAAAAATGCTTTTTAGCACCTTTAACAAAAAGCCAGTTACTCTAGTAAAGTTCCACTTTATCTAAGGCTTACAACTAGCTGCACTATTTTCTCTTCTCATTCTTCCATCAAAGCATTATTTCCTTTTAAAGTCAGACATTATAATATTTTCCTTAAAACTTGTGAGGAGTGAGTATGTCTTGGGTCATCAAGAAGCGGGAGAAAATTCTATCAACGATTCCTTTCGCGGTTGAAAAGCTAGACTTCGAGTTCAATGGCAAAGAAACTCACCCTTTTCATCGCATTTGCTGTCCAGATTGGGTCAATGTCCTGCCAGTTACCTCAGAGGGCAAAGTTCTTCTTATTAAGCAACATAGAGCAGGCTCCCTAAGTTATGTGCTAGAAACTCCGGGAGGGATGATCGACAGCCATGAAGTTAAAGATCCAATGGCTGCAGCTGCTAGGGAACTCGAAGAAGAAACTGGCTATGTCCCAGAAAAGCTCATTCCTTTGGGAGCCATCAATCCCAACCCAGCTTTTCATAACAATAAATCACACTATTTCCTCGGATTAGGCTGCTCTATCCCTGATGAACGCAAACATTTCCCAGACCCAGGAGAAGATATCGAAGTGGTAATCACAGAGTTCGATGGGCTTGAGGATCTTGTGCGTGAGGGCAAGGTTGATAATGCCATTTGTGCTTTATGCATAATGCTTGCAGTTAAACATGTGCCCCCATTTAAATAAAAGGCTAAAAATGGAAAATGGTTCGACAAATTTGCTAGGTTTACCTTCAATCAAAAATAGGATTAAATATCTAATATCTGGATTTTTATCGAGATTTGAGCCAGCAAATAATTCCTATGAACGACGTCTGCTAGCCTTGGAAAGTAAATGGAGCGAATTTGAAACTCCGTCGAAAAATAACGAAGAAAATAGGATCGAAGACAAAATCTACAAAGATTTTGAGCTAAGATTTCGTGGATCATCAGAGCTGATAACTCAACGCCTAAAAGAACGATATGAACACCGGTTGAAGATACACCTCCAAGAGAGAAGCGAAGAAAAAGCAAGCCTTCTTGACCTCGGCTGCGGCCATGGAGAGCTTCTCGATGTGGGTAAACAAATTGGATTCACAACTATTGGTGTTGACCAATCTAGTGAAGCCATCGCAAGCTGCAAAGGTCGTGGCCATCAAACGATTCAAGGAGACTTACTCAATGCTTTGCAGGGGTTCAAAGACAACAGCATCGATTTTATAAGCTATCTCCATGTCATTGAACACTGCTCTGCTGAATATACAATTGAAGTCTTCAAGGAATCAAATCGGTGCTTGGCAGTTGGTGGTATTTTTTTGGTGGAAACACCATCTTTGTATTCATTATGGGCTTCATCCCGACAGTTTTATCTCGACCCCAGTCACATAAAACCTGTTCATCCTGACTACATTCAATTTGTGGCAGGCAGTTGCGGATTCAAACAAGGCGAAATAAGGGAATTTGGGAAAGTTCAACATCCTGAAGCTTGTGATTTTAATAAAATTATTTCAGCACTTGGGGACACCGATGCAGCCGTAGAAATACGAAAGTTAGATAAGTGGCTATATGGGCCTATGGACCTTAGTTGTACCTTTAAAAAATAGCTTGGGGACCTATGAAGCTAGCAATCGTTGTTCAAAGATATGGAAAAGAACTCATTGGTGGTGCAGAAAGTCTGGCACGGATTATTGCTCATAAACTAGCAGAGAATCCCAATTGGCAAATCGATGTTTACACCAGTACTGCAAAAGACTATCAAACATGGAAAAATTATTTCTCTAAAGGAATAAGCTTCGACGGGAAGGTAAGGATTTTAAGATTTCAGACATGTTTTCCTCGCTTTCATTATCTTTTTGCTTTTTATAAAAGATTAGTATCCTTCCCACTAAAAATGATTTCAACCTCGAAAAAATGTCCATATTTCATCAAAAAAATCGGCTATTTATTAGAATCTTTTTGGTTTATTTTGCAAGGACCTTATTGCCCTTCTTTGATTAAACAGCTAATAAATAACAAACACGAGTATCATAAAGTTTTCTTCTTCACATACCTTTATTATCCAAGTGTCTTTGGAATTCCCCCACTTGGCAAAAAAGCTGTATTTGTACCGACTGCCCATGATGAAACTCCCTTGTACTTTTCAAGAGTAAAAGAAAATTTTCTGCAAGCTTCTTATTTACTAGTAAACAGTGAAAAAGAAAGGGAACTCGTTAAGTCACTTTCTCCTCAATTGGGCTCAAAAATGTCGGTAGCAGGCATAGGACTTGATCAGACTTTATCAAAAATTAGTCCTAGACCACATTTAACCAATGATAAACCATATATTCTTTTCATGGGCCGAATGGGAAAAGGAAAGGAAGTTGACGTTCTAATTGAGTACTATCTCAGCTGGTATCAAAAACACCAAAAAGAAGAACTAATGCTATTTCTTGCTGGTCCATTAGAGAACAACCTTTCAATCCCCAAGCATCATGGAATTCGCTATCTAGGAGTTGTTAGCGAAGAGAAAAAGCTTGATCTACTTACAAATGCCTTTGCAATTGTAAATCCATCTCCTCATGAGAGCCTCTCAATGCTAGTTTTAGAGGGTATCATTGCCCGCAAACCAGTTATCCTCAATGGAAAGGACCCTGTATTAAATTCCTATGCTGAGTTGATGAGCTCAGTTTTCTCTTATCACGGGAAAGATGAATTTATTAATCATCTTGAGTATTTAAATTCTAGAAATTGGCACAAGATAAGAATCGAAAGCCTAAATCAATCTGAAAGATGGGTCAACAAAAACTACTCATGGAAAAAGATCATGGACGTCTACCACCATACCGTGAACATGCTTCCCCAAGAAAACACCCTACTCCAACCGCACTCCAACTAGATGCATTTTGCCCGTAATATTTTACCTAAGAAAGTTTTGACAACCTAATTTTAGCTCAACATTACCAGGTATTATGCCTAATCTTAAAAAATATAGCTAGGCAACATAGACACTCTATTTTTTTAATAGCTTTGATTTAGTTATGATATTAGCAGATATTATGGGTTCATTATGAGTAAGCAATTCAAAGCAAATGCGAGAGGTCTAACCGACAGGGGATTGGTTCGTAAGACGAACCAAGATGCATACCTGATAGACCTAAATTCAATGTTACTTATCGTTGCAGACGGCATGGGTGGACATGCAGGTGGCGAAGTTGCTAGCAAACTTTGTATTGAATGTGTTGACGAGGTATTTCACTCTAAACTCAAGGAATTTCCAAAAGAAGAATTGAATGAGCTGAAAGCTACCCGTTCACTATCTGATGCAATTAACGTTGCTTCAACAAGAATATACGAAAAAGCACTGGAAGAGCCAAACTTAAAAGGCATGGGAACAACTGCCACAGTTGTGAAAATAATCAATGACAAGACCTACTTCGCACAAGTTGGTGACAGCCGACTTTACCTTTTAAGATGTGGTTTTATTTACCAATTAACCCAGGATCATTCTCTGGTAAGCGAGCAGGTAGCTGCAGGAGTTATTTCTGAAGAAGAAGCAAAAAACCATCAACTACGAAATGTCATCACTCGGAGCGTCGGTTACCAAGAAGAAGAATATGTGGATACAGGATCATTAAATCTAGAAGATCAGGATTTTCTTGTGCTTTGCAGTGATGGACTACACGGAAAAGTAAGTAATAGAGAAATCGCCAACCTCGTTCTCAGATATGAAGTTGATGCTGTTGACCCCCTTGTTGATTTGGCAAACGAGAGGGGGGGAGAAGACAATATTACTCTCATCATTCTTAAAGTCCGCAGCCAATAAATCCTCTAAATGATTTCAAGGACCATCGACTATGAAGATCAAAAAAAATCACTTTACGATCATGTTCATTCCGGGTGGATCATCCCAGACCAAGCATTTTAGTATTCCCAATGTCCTGATTAAATTGACAACCATAAGCTTATTCTTTTTTGCAATTGTGAGCGGATTTTTGGCACTAGACTACCTTGACCTTAGAAAAATGCGTAACAACCACAATGGTTTAATTGCAGAAAACCAACACTTGAAGGGTGAAGCCCACATCTTAGTAAGCAATCTAGAAGATGTAAAACGATCTCTAAGAAGAATTCAAGATTATACTAAGAAATTAAGCGAAATTATTAACCTTAAAGTAAACAAAGTTAGCCGTAAGACTGGAATAGGCCCCCTCTCGGCAGAGGAATTCTCAATTCAAAAAAACAATCCCCACATTGAGGGGGAATCAATTAAAAAATCCAAGATACCTCTGGGAATAAATATTGATAACCTAATTTTTAGACCTGTCATAGACGAACTTGCTGACATAGAAGAACTTTCCGACGCACAGGCTGTAGAGTTGCAACAGCTACTTTCGACTCTTAGCCAGAAAAAATCACTACTTTCCTCCATACCTTCCATTTCGCCAGTTCATGGATGGATCACTAGTAGTTTTGGAATGAGAGTTTCCCCCTTCACCGGAAAACGCTCAATGCATAAAGCTATAGATATCGCTTCACCAGTTGGAACTCCAATCATAGCCCCAGCCGATGGAGTTGTCATATTTTCAGGGGCCAAGGCGGGGTTTGGTAACTTTATAATGGTCGCCCACTATGGATATGGCATCGTTACCCGGTATGGTCACAATGCCCAAAATATGGTCCAGGCAGGGCAAAAAATCGAAAGAGGAGAACAACTAGCAACGGTCGGAATGACTGGTAGAACCACTGGCCCGCACTTGCATTATGAGATTTGGGTAAACGGCGAGGCTGTAAACCCGAGAAAATTTATTCTCGATACCAGTGTAAACTTTTTCTAAATCTCCCTCCCCCAAAGGCCTTCCAGCAAGCTTAAGAAAACCTGATTAAAATCACGCGACAAGGGAAAGATGATTGCGCGCATCACGTATTAGAGACTAGTATAGGTTGCCCGATCCTTTACATTCATGAATAAGGATTTAGGTTGACTCAACTTTGTGACTTCGTAAATCACCTTCACCAGTGACGAAAGAGCTTATGAAATTATTAACCAAATTCTTTGGAACAAGAAACGATAAAATTCTTAAGGAATTGCAGCCTTTAGTAAACCGGATTAATGAGTTGGAACCCTCCCTAAAAAAATTGAGTGATGACCAACTAGCTGCAAAAACCATAGAATTCAGAACACGCCACGAAAATGGCGAAACTCTTGACGCACTCTTACCTGAAGCCTATGCCGTTTGCCGCGAAGGTGGCCGGCGAACCCTTGACCAACGTCATTACGATGTGCAGCTTATTGGAGGGATTGTACTCCATCAGGGTAAAATCGCCGAGATGAAAACTGGTGAGGGTAAGACTTTAACTGCAACTTTGCCTTGTTACTTACATGGCCTCTCTGGAAATGGGGCGCATGTCGTAACAGTTAACGACTACCTTGCAAAGCGTGACTCTGAGTGGATGGGAGAAGTATATAATTTCCTAGGCCTTTCAGTTGGCAACATAGGTCATGGACTGAGTGACCGCGAACGCAAAGATGCATATGGTTCCGATATAACTTATGGAACTAACAACGAATTCGGTTTCGATTACCTTAGGGATAATATGAAAACCGAATCAAGCCGCCTGGTTCAGCGAGGCCACAACTTTGCAATCGTTGATGAGGTAGACTCAATCCTAATTGATGAAGCAAGAACTCCTCTGATAATTTCGGGACCTGCCGATACCAACATCGCAATTTACGGGGTTGTTAACTCATCAATCCCAGGCCTGCAAAAGGATAGTGACTATATAGTTGATGAAAAAAGCCGCTCTGTGTCTCTCACAGAAGATGGGATTAGTAAGCTAGAACAGCGGCTACGTATTGATAATCTTTATGATCCTAAGAACATAGAGTGGCTCCATCATTGCCAGCAAGCTCTTAAAGCCCATGTCGTTTTTAAGAAAGACGTGGACTATGTTGTTAGGAGTGGAGAAATCCTTATCATTGATGAGTTTACCGGCCGCTTAATGCCTGGTAGACGCTACTCTGATGGCTTGCATGGAGCCCTGGAGGCGAAAGAACACGTCCAGGTCCAGCAAGAAACCCAGACAATGGCAACCATAACCTTTCAAAATTATTTTCGTCTCTACAATACTCTTTCGGGTATGACAGGAACAGCAGATACTGAGGCTGTTGAATTCAAGAAAATCTATAACCTCGATGTAGTCGTAATCCCGACGAATCGCCCCATAGCTCGCCAGGATGATGATGATGTGATTTTTCGTACTTCAACAGAGAAGTATAAAGCTATCGCTGATGAAATTGGCGAGGCTCAGAAAAAGGGTCAGCCAGTCCTTGTTGGTACCGTCTCTGTTGAAAAATCAGAACTCCTATCGAACCTCCTTAAGAAAAAAAATGTTCCGCATTCCATCCTCAATGCAAAAAACCATGCAAGTGAGGCTAATGTAGTGGAAAATTCGGGACAAACAGGCAATATCACGATTGCAACCAACATGGCAGGTCGTGGTACGGATATTAAGCTAGGTAAGGGAGTGAAAGAAGTAGGTGGCCTCTATGTCATAGCGACCGAACGACACGAATCTAGGCGAATTGACAATCAGCTTAGAGGACGGTCTGGCCGACAAGGTGACCCAGGTCGCAGCAAATTTTTCCTATCACTTGAAGATGACCTAATGCGTATATTTGCTTCGGACCGCCTTTCATCCATTATGGGACGGCTTGGTATGGAAGAAGGGGAGGCCATCGTATCACCCATGGTTTCTCGTGCCATTGAAAAAGCGCAAAGACGAGTTGAAGAGCAAAATTTTTCAAGCCGAAAACATGTCCTCGAATACGACGACGTCATGAGCCAACAACGCCAGGTAGTCTACGGTAAACGACGCCAATCTCTACTCGGTGAGTTCAATATTGACTTTCTAGAGGTTACCACAGAAGAAATTATTCATGGAGTTGCTGAGCGCCACTCTCCCGCAGTTAAAAATATAGAGTCCTGGGATTTTGAAGCGATAAAGGACGAGATTGAAAAGCAATTTAAGCAGCTTATAGATCTCAGTAAGCTTGATCCTAACGAAAGTAGCGCTGAGGCGATTGCTGAAGAAGCTCGCGAGCAAATTATTAAGCACTATGAGGATAAACTCGAAAAGATCGGCCCAGAAATGAAGGTAAAGCTTGAGAGCTATGTTTATCTTCAAATCATAGACCAAGCTTGGAAAGAACATTTGCTTGCTATGGACTCCCTTAAGGATTCCGTGAGCCTTAGAGGCTATGCCCAGAGGGACCCACTTCAAGAGTACAAAAAAGAAGCTTTCAACTTGTTCTCAATGATGATGGGCAGAGTTGCCAGCGACGTAACATTAGCACTCTTGCATATGCCCGCACCTGAGTTATCTTCCCAATTCCAGGCAATGGATATGGAAGAAGGGGAAGAGCTTGAGGAGATTGAACCCTCATCATTTTTCGGTGGGGAAGATGCTAGGACACGCAAGAAGGAGTCCGATGACCAATTGATTTACCATGGTTCTCGCTCAGGCCCATCGGAAAGTCAGGAAACGGATCAAGCGTCTCAACCTGTAAGAAGAAGTAGCGAAAAAGTTGGGCGTAACAGTCCTTGCCCTTGTGGATCAGGGAAAAAATACAAGAAATGTCACGGATTAGTCTCTACACAAAACGCTTAAATATCTGACACTAAGCGTCCTAGCTTTTGTGTAATCTTTTATAATCTGCATAAAGCTTCTATACCCTTTGATTTACAGCTGCAGATTTTTGATTCCTAAAATGCTAACATATAACAAAAACATTCTTGTACACATTATTGCGGAATTTAATGCAAACAGTTTTGATTGTCGATGACGACGAGAGCATCCTCGAGTACCTAGCTATGCGCTTGCAAGGTCCGTATGAGGTATCATCAGCAAAGGGGCCTATCGAGGGATTTGCTCGATTCATTGACCAACAACCAGATTTGGTGATTGTAGATCTCATGATGCCATTCTTGGATGGATATGGGCTGATTGATAAGATCGAAGCTGCAGGATATAACCCTAAGTTTATGATCCTTACAGGGGCTCCAAACCTGGTACGCACAAATGAGACCTATGCAGATATCACAGTTCTCATCAAACCTTTTTCAGATCGAGTTTTTATAGATGCAGTTGAAAAAGCATTTACTGAGTAATTTATAGATGATTTCGATGGGTTTTCCCAGCTCCGGATTGCTAAACACTTCTCACTATTAAAGATTTCAATCAAATCCAGCTAAGCACATATTTTTAATAATTCATTGGCATTTTAACTTGAGATAAGCTGAAAATATTTCAGTGAAGGATTGACAAACTTATACTTTTTCCAAAATAATAAGACGGGAATGAAATTCAAAAATATCAGTTTTAAACAAGCCACAAATTGCTAGCAGGCACCTATGACATTCGCAGTTATATCAATCTTAGTAGGCTTTGGATTATTAGCATGGAGTGCAGATAAATTTGTAGATGGTTCTGCTTCTGTTTCGTCTCATGCTGGAGTTCCTCCACTCATAATTGGCATGGTGATTCTTGGTTTTGGTACCTCAGCACCAGAAATCATAATCTCAGCCATCGCAGCCCTGGACAACAAATCTGACCTGGCATTGGGAAATGCCCTAGGTTCGAACATATTCAACACCTCATTAATTTTAGGAATTGCTGCAATATTTAGTCCTATCAATATAACCTCGAGATTGGTTCGTCGGGAATTTCCCTTGTTACTTGGTATAACCTTACTCCTTGGTGTAATGCTGCTTGATGAAGCCGTAAGCTCCACTGATGCGCTAGTTTTGCTTATATCTTTTGTTGCGCTAATGGCATGGACAATCACCAATGCCAGAAAAAGCCGACATGATTCAATGCAAAGTGGTTTTAAAGAAGAAATTACTGAGCAAAAATATAGCTTAAAAGGTGGCTTAATCTGGCTCTTTGTGGGCCTAGTTTTGATGATAGTTAGTTCCCGTACCGTTGTCTGGGGTTCTGTAAGTATTGCTCAGAAGCTTGGATTGAGTGATCTAATAATTGGCCTAACAGTCGTCGCTTTAGGAACCTCTCTCCCAGAGCTCGCAGCATCTATTGCCGCAACCCGAAAAGGAGAAGATGACATCGCACTGGGCAATTTGGTTGGCTCGAATATGTTCAATATCCTCGCAGTTGTAGGGATTGCGGGAATCATTTCTCCTATGAATAAGATATCAGCTGATGTACTTCGGCGTGACTACCCTATGGTTCTAGGTTTAACCATAGCTTTACTTGTAATGACTGCCGGCTATAAAAAAAATAGAGTGATCACGCGATATGAAGGGCTCGTCTTAGTGCTAGCATGCATCATATACCTGACATATCTAGTACATTCAGTCATTTAATATTTTGGAAGGTAATACGTTGTGTAGCAGTTTCCAAAATTTTGCTCACAACTGCTTTATTTAAAGCCATGATGCAAATAAGATTAGAATAATGGCGAATCTAATAGCGCCCTCTCAACATCCTCTCTTGCCGTAATTGCAGGACACTGCCTGTGATCGTTTTCACAAAGACTGTCATAATCGACTCCAAATTTCGTAGCTGCTTTTCTTAACTGTTCTTCAACTGCCTGAGGAATACCAGAGTAACGGGCATCAGGTGCACGGCTAGCGATATTAAGCCCCGCATAACTGCCTGCAGGTGTCGAGCCACAATAGGTGTACATCAACCAATCTGGATGTGGATGAGCTAAGACATACCACTTTTCATCCTGTGGTTTCAAAGGCGGATCAATATAAGGTACCTCCATAAGGCCTGCTTCCGAAAGACTTAGACTTGGACGAGCCAAGAGGTGCACTGGCTTAGAGTTTTCACAATACTGATCTTTACCAGGCTTACAAAAAGATGTGTGGTACCACCATAGATCTCTAGAATAAACCCAAGAACTTGAACGGCACGGGAGGGCATCATATCCGCCTTCCCAACCTGAATCTGCCTTTCCACAATTCAAGCCTTTTAATTCCAGCCATGTTCCATCTAAATCACCAATACTATTGAGTTTCACTACATCTTTAAGGTTTTTCGAATTCACAGGGCAAATGCCATCTTTTCCTGGTTCTAGTTTTGGTAAGCATTCATTTTGCGCAAAGCATGAAACAAGCTCGGGGTATATCTTTGACTCTTTACCTAATCCCAACTGACAGACTAAATGACAAGCTTGTTGGTCAGCCTTACTTCCACTTCCACCACAATCGCGATTGCATGCGAGAGTTTTTCTGCATGGTCCTTCGCCTGCACATTGTAAAAGCTGTTTAGGGCAGTTTTTAAGGCCACAGGCTAACAAATCCCAGTCATTTGTTTCAGCATTTGCTGATAATTCGTTCCCCAAAAACACCATGAAAATCATTAGCATCAATATTTTTCTCATTCATCACCTCACTTTAATAGATTCCTACATTTAGGCGAAGTCTAGCAAGAAACCCTAGAAGATAAAAGCGATCTTATAGAGACTACCATACTATATTTATTATATTTTCTTAAGAAAATCGCTTTTTTTTAAACTAAATGACAAATCATATACCCTCCATCAATAAAAAACAGACTGCTCCTCAGGTACAGCATGCCTTCACTTTTTTTAAATCTAAAAATTTGGAAAGTATGATAAAAATAAAAAAGATAAGCAAGTTGGTAGAGAATAAGATATTGATGTTCGGACTAAAAAATTGTCTTTAGTTCACTTGCGATCAAACTCTAAACTTAATCGATACAGAATCTTGATCTTTGGGAATTTTCTCAACTATAGATTCTGACAAAGTATTTTGAAAATTATCGCTAATTTGATGAAAAAAACTAATAAATCAAATTTATATGCCGAATAATTTCTCAGAAGAACACCAGTCTTAGGTTAAACAATTGCAGCATTCATTCTCAAGAATTCACTTTGTCCTATTGTTTTTAGGTACTTGTCAAATTATAAGTGCTTGCAAACCCAATACGAAAATTAAGGACTATCGCAGCAGACCAACTGACTACTATAAGCTGATTTCAACAGGTTCACCTTGTAAAATCGGAACTTACTTTTCACCAGGAGCATCTCCCTTTTCTGCAAGCTCTCCATTCAGTCTGAATCAAGAAAGCACTAATTTTATTGAAAGATATCGATCCACTCTCCCAGCTGGCGTAAGGATGGAGCATAGTGACAGCCACGAATATCACGGACTAAAGCACTTGGATTTCGAATTTTTCGTTGACAAACATCCGATTTGTGATCATTACATTCGATTTCACATATCTGAGAAAATACATACTAGCAGTGGAAACCCAATTCCTAGTTTTGAAATCAAACCTACCTATTCATGGGAAGAAATAGACTTAAATAAACTAGGAAAATCCGCTAAACTACTCGAATTAGAAGCAAAACAGATAGACCTAATTTCATCTTCACGATGCTTAAAACCTCAGTCAGGGAAATTGATTCCTGTATCAAAAGTAGGTCTTTATGTGAATGGTAAACCTTACAAGGGTGAAGTTCACAGTCAAAATTTGACTTACATCAATCAATCATTTTTCAATGCAGAAGGACGAGCTACGGTCTACAGAAATAACAAATCCAATAAGATAAAAACTATACCTTTAAAAGACCTTCAAGATAATATTCCATATTTATGCTCCTACAAAATTACTACTTCGAGAGAGAGTCGCGAAAAAATGGCAACTGCGGCAAATCATATTTTCAATTTTGAAGCAGGAAGCCCGCAATTCGGAGAAGTTTCAGCATTTACTAACACTTCTGGAATGATCGATTGGTTCACTACCCTAGGGTTTAAAAATTGGTCTGTAGCTCAGATTGATATAGTATTAGACACAACTCATTCACCACAATATCTAAATCCAGAATTTGATACTGGTATTAATCTAGATATTTTTAGGCCGACCATATTACTTCCAAATATCTTCAACGACGACTTAGATAATATCCATGAGGATGTTGATGCTGTTTCTCATGAGCTATCTCACCATTATCTCTATAAATTTTGGCCAACAGATTCAAAGGCAAATTACGAACACTATTTGCTTCATGAAGGAATCTCAGATTTTTTTGTTGCCGCAAAAACAAAAGATCCATGCATAGGTAACAGAATATGTTATTCCGCTCTAGCTACAGGTCCAAGTGCTACCTGTGAGTCTAACCAATGCTTAAGGAATGTCAGAAATAATCTTAAATACAAGGATGATTTATATTTCGAGTACGAAGAAGGAATATACCGAGCTTATACGCTGACAGGCAGAAAGCCTGCGATTCATAAAATGTCCCAGGTTATTTCTGGCATGCTTTGGAACCTACATGTTAATGAACAAGTAGCACTCGATGAGCTTGCCTCTATGGTCATCACTGCATTACCATTTACAAACCGTATAGTAAGTTTAAAAAATTTCACCAACTCCTTTTTAAGAACTTCAAAGAGCTTTTTTCCGCAACATCAGTGCAAGATCCTTTCTGCAGCAAAAGGAAAAGGTCTTGAAGCACTACTAAAAACAGAATTCCAATCCTGCCCATAGGCGTACTTGAATAACTAAATCTCTTGTTCATTTACCTTAGTTAATTTTTTTGCAACCAAGATTCACCAACATAGAAACACCTCCCCCCTTATGGCTAAACTGAATTTGCAATTATATTAGGATTGCAAAGTTCCCTCACCCCTCCGCTTTTGGTACTTCTATATATTGGCCCTTTTTACCTGATTTTTTTATACACTTATTTACTGCCCAAAATCCTAAAGCTATTCCAGTAAACCCAAAGGTATTATAGACAATCGGCCAAGCACTATTTCCAAGGTATCTTGTTGTATTACCTAAGCGTGTGCTTTTTGCACAGTCATCGAGAAGTTGCTGACGCATATCTTCACAAAGTTGGCTACCAAGCCCTACAAAGCTCATTTGGATCCGGGTTGGTCCCACTGGTCCCAGACTACAAATATACGCATTATCTGCATCTGAGAAAGAGCCGGCATTACATTTAATCGTTTTTGTAAGCCAATCAATCATTGGTTCTGTATCTTGACATGGCACATCACCAGAGATCATGCTAAAGGATTGATTAGTTTCAATATAGCCATCGATATAGTTAAATGCATCTGCGTCATAATCCAAAATTCTGAAATTGAAATCCTGGCATGCGCCATCAGCAGGATCAGGTCTACAGGTGATTGCTGCTTTATTTCTCGGACTGAGACTAAGGCTTACCTCGTATCGATTGCCGTGAGGATATTTTTTAGGCGTTGGTTCTTGAAGCGAATGTTCAAGTATCTCTTCTTTTGTGTAGTTAAAAGCATCATCAAACATTAGATTTTGCGCATAAAACTCAAGTTTGGCTATGTTAGTAATTTTCCAAACTTGCCCAAAATCTTCGGTCGGATAATAAGGAACATCACGCTCATTGAAACCAAGAGCCCTAAGTAGTGCCTGATTGGAAACACACCGCCGCCTTTGTATGTAAGGCTTAGAGCACTATAATCTTTAGCGAATTTCCCCAGTTTCTCTAAAAAGGCTATAATTGTCGGAAAATCAAAAGATCTTGGGGGTGCCCATGCGCG
>JBGCDR010000120.1:0-16353 GCA_045105515.1 Oligoflexales bacterium | reverse complement strand
GGTTATATGGTAAAAAATCTGGATCGAGATGAATCTTATTTGCAATGTTCGCTTTAAAAAACTGTTTCCCCTTAAAGATATAAAAGAGGGTGAGAAATGCAGAACCGAGATTTTTTTTACAAAGTAAGAGAAATGACTCCCATAATGTATCGGTATTTACAAGAGTCCCATCTAGATCGACGCAAAGTGGCACTTCCAAAGGAACAGAGTGCTGAACCTTTGAGGCTACGAAATCCAGAATATTAGAAGGCTGTTGTTCCATCGTTCAAATCCCAAACAATCTGCAGACCCTTCGGATTAGAACAATTTTTCTTTAGAAATTATTATTTTTTAAAACCAAGTCCATGAAAATAAAATAATAGTTATAGAAACTCTTAATTTTTGCATTCTTATGTAAATATAAAATGCAGGTGGAACAATTTCTTGTTAAAGCTAAAAAGGAAGCGTGATCGGAGTTTCAACTATATGATCCTATGGTTATTATCCCTTCAGCAACAGTTCTTTTTTAGATTTTCAACTTATGACTTGCTTTATTGGCTCAATACAGGAACTATGTAGCCTATAGTAATGAAACAGTTTTTAAAGCCTACGTATTTCCCCCTAGGAAATATCTGATCTGTCACACTAGCTGGGAGCAATCCATGCTTGAATATCTTCATGATAATTTATGGATAGTTAGACAACCATTGAATCTACTCGGAATAGATTTTGGGACCGTCATGACCATTATTCGCTTGCAAGACCATTCACTTTGGATTCATTCCCCTATTGAGCCAAGCGACGAGCTCATCAGGCATTTGGATTCACTCGGTCCAGTAAATTCCGTTGTCTCTCCAAATACTTTTCACCATCTCTATGCAGAATATTTCATGGACAAATTTTCTGACGCACATTATTTCTATGCTCCAGGCCTTGAGAAGAAAAAACCTAAAATGATTTCTAAGATCAAAAATAGCAGTGCACTAAGCTTCGACAGTAAGCCTGCATGGTCTGATGAGTTAGAAATCCTGGCTATCACTGGAATGCCTTTTGTTAATGAATATGTGTTTTATCATAAGGCATCGTGCACACTCATTGCCAGCGACCTCTTATTTAATTTAAAAAAGAATCAAGGTTTTTGGCATAAACTGCTATTTCCAATTATGGGAATCGATGGGAGCAAACCATCTCAATCCAGGCTATTTAGATATTTTATTAGGGACAAGCAGAAATATAACGAAGCAATTAGAAAACTCGAACAGTGGAAGATTGACCGGATTATCATTGGACATGGAGGCTTGATAGAAAAAAGCGTCCAAGAAGTAATTCCCAGACTCATTGCTGTCTAAGCTTTTCGCTTTGTAAAAATAACTCCAATATAGTATTAGGACTATACTTAAGCTTGGCTTAGTAAAGGGTCTAATGTTTATGCTGGGTAAAATTGTCATCATCCTACTAATAGTATGTAATTTTTTAGCATTGTTTGGCACCAATCTCGAAGCTGCTCAGGATCAGCTAAACATAGGTGCTGCAGCTTCGCTTCAAGATGTACTGAAAGAAGTAGGTGAATCCTGGGTGAAAAGCTCAGGAGTAACAGCAAAGCCCACCTACAATTTTGCTGGAACCTCGACCCTCATTAGACAAATCAAATGGGGTGCTCCCCTTGATATCTTTATTTCTGCCGCTAGGGAACCAGCAGATGAAATCATTAGAATCCAGCTTGGAATAAAAAAGAGCCTAAAATCAATTGCTTCTAATCGCTTAGTACTTGTCAGCTCTATTGAAAATAAGTTGCAGAATATAAGCCTAGAAAAGATAGTAAAAACTGCTAACGTGAAAATAGCCATGTGCGATATAGCAGTCCCTATAGGCTTTTATGCACAAAACTATTTGCGTCATCTTGGCCTGTTCGAACAGTTTAAACCAAAGTTTGTTTATACTGACCATGCTAGGAGTATATTAGGAATGGTAGCAAACAAAACAACTACATATGGTTTTGTGTACCTTACTGATGCATTTTCCGATTCCAAGAGAGTTAAAGTGATCAAAGAAGCCTCTCCAAAAGATCATCCTCCTATTGAATATCTTGGTTTGATTCTAACACGTTCAGGTAAGGATTTACGAAATATCGCAAATTCTTATTTGGACTTTTTGGGTTCATCACAGGGGCAAGCTATCTTTAGTAAACATGGCTTTAGAGGGGCTGGGTCACAGGTTGCCTATCAATGAGCTAAGTTCGATCAGCCTACTTTCTTTGAAAGTAAGCTTGTGTGCATTACTTTCAATTCTAGCCCCTGGCATTTCAATAGGGTGGTGGCTCTCTCATAAAAAAGGCCCTTTGGTAAGCATCGGCGAAGCCATATTACTTCTGCCTATGGTCTTGCCGCCTTCTAGCTGTGGCCTACTCCTGCTAACTATCCTATCTCCCGAAGGAATACTGGGAGGCTTACTCTTCAAGTACTTTGGCATAAATTTACTGCTCAACTGGAAAGCTGCTGTGGTCGCTGCTGCATTTGTAAGCTTCCCGCTATTAATGCGAGCCTGCCAACAATCATTTGCGCAAATCCCCGACAGCCTAGAGGAGCTTGCAAAGTCTTTCGGTTTAACCAAGCGTCAAACCTTCACTCAAGTTACGATTCCTCTTGCTTTACCTGGCATCACCAACGGCTGCGTTCTTGCAGTAGCAAGGTCTTTAGGCGAATTTGGTTCGACTATTATGGTAGCAGGACTGATCCCTGGGCAAACTGAAACTCTTTCTCTTGCCATTTACGCTCGCACAATTAATGGCAGAGATACCGAAGCTTGGACCTTGGCCTTAGTCTCATTGGTCCTATCTTTTGTTTTACTGCTTACAAATCGTTTATATCAGAAACGTAGCCAAAATGGTTTGAATGCACTTTAAGAAGCTTTTATTCAATACCCAGCCTATCGCAAGTCGCATGCCAAAGCTGATAGCGATCTACCACTCGGTTAAGGGCAGCACAAATTCTTGAAAGATCAACTGGCTTTAATAAGACTTCCCATGCTCCAGAGTCAAAGCACTTGAATGCTCTCTCGATGTTAGCAATACCTGTCATTACAATGATGTCAGTGTTCCACGAGAAATTCTTGCACGCATCAATAATATCCTGACCATCGGTACCAGGCATTAAAAGGTCAGTGCAGATAACTCTGACTTTTCTTTCCTCAATCACTTTGAGTGCCTCTGCCCCATCACTAAAACAAAGAGGGGTAAACTCTTCAAAGCGCGAGACACTGCCATATTAGTCATTTCAACAATATCAGGCTCATCATCTATCAGCGCGATCTCAAGAGGAAAGAGAAATTTCATAGTGCCCTCACTTATCTTTTTTTGCCAGTATAGCACACTGCATTTCTGATAGTCTTGCCGTAATATATTTAGAGTTTTAATATCTGCGGCTATATAATGCCCTGTAAAGTTTCTAAGGAGGTTCGTGTGCATAATCCCAAGACAATGACTGCAGCCCTTTTTGCAATGATATTAGGAATCGTTGTCTATGTTAGAGTCCTCGAACCTAATTTAATAAAGTTCACAGGACAAAATGACAAACCTAAAACACTGAATAATTCGCAAGCAGGTAATAAAACGATAAAAAGCTTCTATCAGGCAAAAAAGAAAGCTCATGAACTCTATAAAGGCATGGAAACAACATTCTATTGCGGATGCAGCTTCAAAGACAAAGTGGTGAATCATCATTCCTGCGGTTTTAAACCAATTCAAGAAGATGAACGTTCCTACCGAGTTGAGTGGGAGCATGTTGTCCCAGCATACGATTTTGGCCGTTCTTTTGTGTCATGGCGCAAAGGGCATCCGGACTGCATAAACTCCAAAGGAAAAAAATATAAGGGCCGGAAATGCGCTCGCAAAGCGTCTTCTAAATTCAAGCTTATGGAATCAGATCTTTACAATTTAGTGCCTGCGATTGGTGAAGTTAACATGCGTCGCAGTAACCTACCCATGGGGATTTTAACTGGAGAGTCCCTTAGTTTTGGTAACTGTAATACCCGAATTGGTGCTGGAATGATTGAGCCCCGCGATCAAGTTAAGGGGTTTATCGCCCGCACCTATCAGTATATGCAACATGCCTATCCTGGTCATGGCATTATTTCTCGCAAGAATACCAAACTGTTTGAAGCATGGGATCGCAGTTACCCTCCTAGCTCCCAAGAAATCAAACGAGCTAAACGCATTTTCATAATTCAAGGCAATAGCAACCCAATTTTAAGCCGAAAATATAGTTTTAAAAGCACTGTAAAACAGAACGCTGACGATGTTTGAGCTATAATGAAACATAAACAATCTAGTAACAAGCTACGGTAAGGTGTCTATGGTTCAGTGTAAATCATGCGGTACCCAGTTCGCGACAAATAATGACATTGTGAACCGCGGTAATAGAATTAGAGTATGCGAAGACAGAAACCTCTGGTTCAACTGTCCCTGTGGATCCACTTTCTTTATTCAAGCTGGTGACTTTGATTGGTTTTCTCCAACCTTACTCATGGGACACGAAGCCCGAAAAGTATATTCGCAAAACGACTTATCCAATAAGATCCCTTGCATCCACACCCGGATCATGAACCTCCAGAAGGTAATTGAAGACCCCAGCAGCACTTTCCGAACAATTAAAGATGAGCTGGAGCAGTCTCCAGGATTAGCCCTCCTTACCCTGAAAATTGCATCTGGCATGGCTCAGCAAGGGAGTGAACTTACTGACATTGAACATGCCGTTGCTCTGCTAGGACGCAACACCTTATCTGGAATCTTACTATCAGCATCTTTGGTAAATCTTCCTTTAAAAACAAAAACCTACCGTGTAAGTGCTCACTGGAAACGCGCACTTATGATTGGTCAGGCTGCTCGGGAAGTGTTTGCTCGCTACGGCTTTGAGGACGACAACAAAAATGAACCGACACATCCTTACCTCCTCGGCTGCTTTGTTAATATTGGCAAGTTACTAGCTGCCATATGTTTTCCAGAAAAGGTTGATGAGCTTGTGATGCTAATGTCCAGGCCTAAGGTCGAAACCAGCTGGAATGAAACTGCCAATTTTTTGGGTTTACCTAACGAGTATGTGCTTGGAGAGGTTGCAGTCGCCATGTGGGGCTTACCCCAAAACTTAGCAAATATGTTCCACTACTTTCGCGACAGGCATCCATTACCTTCTAATTCAAAAAAGCTTCATATTTTTGAATGCATCGAATTGGCAACAATCATTGATCATTGGGTCCGCCTAAAGCCCCATGAAATTAACGATGAAGCTCTAAAAATGATCCAAAATAAGCTCTTGCTAGGCGACGACCAACTAGAGAGCCTCATTAAAACGTTCGCACCTTCGCGAAAAAAAATTGAGTTGATTGATGACTCTCTTTTTGCCTAAATGAATACTAAAAACCTGAGCACCTTACAAAGTAATAAATTGGATCAGTATGAAGTAGAGACTAAACCCAACGAGATAAACCATGCCTACATGACTTAATGCAACAAGCCAAAAAGGCCTTGTTAGTTGTTGCCATTTAAGACGATGTTTGTGGGCACACATTAGGTTCATCCCAGCAAGTACTGGAGCAAAGATAAAAGCAACAAAAGTTGCAAAGTCTACAAGAGTTTTCATATTATTTGTAAGGAACAATAAATTGAATCCGGAACCTAAGACAATGACTCCCATCCAAAAACGGTAGGTCAGCAACAAAGAAGCACTCCGATTTTCCTGTTGCTCAAGCCATTTTCCTATCCACAAATTCATTGCACTAGCAGTCACCCGCGGGTACGCATCGAGACAAGTAAGCATTGTACTAAACATTGTCGCTAAGGCTGAAAAAGCGACGATTGGATAAGTCCAATCACCGATACTTTTGGTATATAGGCCGATAAACTGCTCAGAAAATGGGATTGCTTGCGGGGAAAAACGGATACCTGTTGGATACATCAGACAAGCTCCGAGACTAACAAAAGCCAAGGCTAAGATAATAGTACCCCAAAAGCCCACATTGAAGTCAGTGAGCACTTCCTTTAATGAAATTTTATCATTCTTTAATTTCTTATTCTCTAAAGTCCAAAGTGAGTGCCAAACAGAAATCTCTATGGGAGCAGGCATCCATCCCATAAAAGCAAGAAGAAAAAACAAATCATCCTTATTATGAAATACGAATTGATTGGAGTGTTTAAAGTCAAAATTACTCTGTTTACTAAATACTAAAATTACTGCTGTAAGAGTGGTTAAACTCAAGAGCAAAACAACGAACTTAGTAATCCGATCCAAGACAGCATAGTGACCGTTCAAGAGAATCGAAACACTTACACCAAGAGTAACAAAACACCAAACCACAGTGCTATATGGAAGATTAAAGATACTTTGAAAAATCCCTGCAGTAACGAGGGTTATTGCAGCTATGGTAATAAACATCGAAGCCATGGTCATGAGCAAAAACAGAGGAAGCGCCCACCTACCCAAAGACTCGTAGCCTTCAAGAAGACTCTTACCGGTGACGGCAGCGAAGCGAGGACCGAGCTCAAAGAAAGGGTACTTAAGAAGATTCGCAAGGATAATTACCCACACAAGTTGAAACCCATAAGAAGCACCTGCCCTCGTGGACTGAACAATATGAGAAACACCAATCGCTGCACCTGCATAGAGTAAACCAGGTCCTAGGACTCTCAAAAACCTGTTTAATGTCTGCAATGTTTCTCCCTTACAATTGAAGCAGTTCAAGGACAAATAAGGCATTAAAGTAACAAGCTAACAATCGCTAAGTCAACTATGTTTGCACCTCTCTAAAGCTGCTCTATAAAGAAGAAAATCGGGACCCTCCTGGTAAAGAGGCTGCTCTTTTTGGTTTTTTTATTAACACATTACAGCCTATACTCAATTAGAATTCGCTCGTTTCACGGTCATATTCTTTAAGGTGTTGTCGGATCTTAAACCTTTAGAAAAGACTCACACACCAGAGAAGAATCGCAGCATAAGGATATTTTTTTATGGTTATCTCGGAGATGATAAAAAAATTGGGTCATGAGCAAGTGGTGTTTTGCCAAGATACAGAAACGGAACTGCAGGCAATCATAGCTATCCATGATACAACATTGGGACCAGCTTTGGGAGGTTGTCGTTTCTGGAACTATGGTAATGAAGATGAAGCTGTCTTTGATGTACTGCGTTTATCTCGGGGTATGACCTATAAAGCAGCGGTGGCTGGACTCAGTTTAGGGGGTGGCAAAGCAGTCATTATGGGAGACCCTAAAAAACTCAAGAACCCTCTTTTATTTAAACGCTTTGGCAGATTTATACAAAGCTTAAATGGTCGCTACATTACCGCTGAAGATGTAAATATGAATGAAGAAGATATCGGTCATATTGCCAGTGAAACTAACTATGTTACCGGTAAAAGCATGCAAGAAGGTGGCTCAGGTAACCCATCCCCAGTGACTGCTTACGGGGTTTTCCAAGGAATCAATGCATGCATGCAATTCAAATATCAAAAAACTGATTTAAAAGGCGTGAAGGTTGCTGTTCAAGGCATAGGATCCGTTGGTGGAAACCTGTGTGAGATGCTACATGAACATGGTGCTAAGTTGTTTATTTCTGATATAAACGAAGCTGCTCTGAAAAAAATACAAAAAAATTTTGGAGCACAAGTGGTCCCACTTGAAGAAATTCATAGCCAGGAAGTGGACATTTATGCACCTTGTGCCCTTGGCGCAAGTCTAAATGATAAAACAATTCCCGAAATTAAGGCAGGCATTATTGCTGGAGCTGCCAACAACCAACTGCTCGACGAAAACAAACATATGCAGATGATTGAAGAAAAACAGATCCTGTACGCTCCCGATTACGTCATCAATGCTGGAGGGCTTATCAACGTCAGCCATGAACTAAAGGGATACAACGAATCGGCAGCAAAAGCAGATGCAGAAAAAATCTACGATGCACTGCTAGATATCTTTAGGGAAGCTAATAAAAAACAGATCTCAACCCTGGAAGCCAGCAATATATATGCTCAATCTATCATTTCGGAGCAAAAAAAGCAGGGAGACAGAAAATTAACCAATACCTACGACAACCAAAGCTGGATCTCTCCTAAGCATCGAAAGCAGGCCTCAGGGTGAAAAATGTTTAAGGAAGAAAACCAATTACTGAGCTGAAGTTCTCGGTAAAGCCCATAGCAAAAAGGCCGAGAACGCTTGCAAAAGCTGCTTAAGTACAGGTACAAATTGTTAATGCCATCAAGAGCTTAACAACGATTCCCTCTTCATAAACCCCATAAGGTTCACGCTCATACTTGGTCAATACATGAGATGTAGATAAACCTTGTTGCTGCAACATTACTTTGCACTCCTTCTGGTAACTATAAGTCCTTTTCCTTGGATTCTGCCAACTAGAACCCTCCATATTTAAGCTTTTCGGAAGGAGAGGACATAGAGTTTAGCATTAACTTTTATAATTAATTTTACACTTATTTATTCACGGGATATCTAGGTGGGTATAAATATCATTTAATTTTCGCAGTAACTATGATCATGCTAGCAAAACAGGATATTTGAGGATAAGTTCTCGCCCAACTCGCCGAACATTAAGAGGATTTTGCTATTCTCATCTGTTTCATTATTATGTATGAGAAAAAAGCAAAATAGCAAATAGGAAACGCCATGGATTCCAATCTCAAAGGGAAATTGCTCGTTAAAGGAGCAAGAGAACACAACTTAAAAAACGTTGAACTAATGATACCTAAGAACAAACTCGTTGTTTTTACAGGGGTTTCTGGATCAGGTAAATCAAGCTTAGCCTTTGATACGATTTATGCTGAAGGCCAACGTCGCTATGTAGAATCGCTATCCTCTTATGCCAGGCAATTCCTCGGTCTTATGGAAAAACCCAACTTTGATACGATTCGTGGCCTTTCTCCCACCATTGCTATCGAGCAAAAATCAGCAAGCAAAAACCCCCGTTCAACGGTAGGAACCATAACAGAGGTCTATGACTACCTTCGCGTCCTCTTCGCTCGCCTAGGCACCCAACACTGCATCCATTGCGGAAAGCAAGTTGGCGTAGGTAATGCTGCTAGCATGGTGAAGCATATCCTGAACATGGGACTTAATGAAAAGATTCTAGTATTAGCAAAGCTGATTGATAATCGCAAAGGCGAGCACAAAGACATACTGTCGGGCCTAAAAGCCCAAGGCATCATCAGAATTCGCCTAAATGGTGTAGTACAAGAAATCGATCAAGTTCAGGCACTCGCAAAAAACAAAAAGCACACCATAGAGGCTGTGATTGACCGGCTCGTCATTAAGTCTGGAGTGGCCTTCAAAAAACGCATATCTGACTCAGTAGAAACAGCTTTGAAACTTGGCAAAGGTGAGATCATTATCCACCGAATTGCAGAGAAAAAAGATCACACTATGAGCGAAAAACGCACCTGCTGCAATACCGCTTACAGAGATTTAGAGCCTTCACATTTTTCCTTTAATTCTCCTCAAGGCATGTGTGTTAGTTGCCAGGGCTTGGGTAGCATCTTAAAAATGGATGCTGCAAAGATCGTACTCGACCAAAGCTTGAGTATCCGCGATGGAGCTGTCATTCCTTGGCAAAGCTTTTTCGAAAAAGAAGACAATAAAGAGTCATGGGGACGTCGGCGCATCCAAGCAATGCAAAAGCAATGGAAGCTCAACCTTGATACCCCATGGAAAAAACTGTCAAAAAAAATGCGCGATTGGATTCTCTACGGACCCAAGACTGAAAAAGACCGACAGCTAGTCATCAAGTGGAATTCACAAAAAGGCAGTGGTTCTTGGAAAAGTGAGGAAGAAGGCCTAGTGAACCGGCTTATGCGCCGTTACCAACAAACTTCTTCTGATATCATGAAGAACAAGTATGCACGCTTTATGTCCCGACTGGACTGTGACGCATGTGAAGGTAAACGCCTCCAACAAGACCTTTTGCACGTCTACATTGACGAGCATTCTATTATGGATGTTTGTTCACTCACCATTGAAGAGGCTCATGCCTTTCTCTCAAAGATTAAATGGAATAAACAACAGTTAATCATTGCTGGGGAGCTGATTAAAGAAATTATGTCTAGGTTAGGCTTCCTATTAAATGTAGGCCTTAACTACCTTTCCCTTGATCGCTACGGACCATCTCTTTCAGGAGGAGAGGCACAGCGTATTCGCTTAGCGTCACAGATTGGTAGTGAACTCACTGGCGTCATCTACATCCTAGATGAACCCTCAATCGGCTTGCACCAGAGGGATAATACGCGTTTACTCAATACCCTCTTGCACTTACGGGATCTGGGCAATTCACTCATAGTGGTTGAACATGACCGGGAAACCATTGATCGTAGTGATTGGGTCGTAGACATTGGCCCAGGAGCAGGTTTATTGGGGGGAGAAGTGGTCGCTGAGGGCACTCCCAAACAGATCTACAAAAATAAAAATTCGCTCACAGGCAAGTATTTGAGTGGTGGCTTAGATATCCCCATCCCTGCCAAACGCCGCAAACCGAATAAAAATTCTATGCTGATGATCAGTGGCGCTAGTGAGCACAACCTAAAAGAAATTACCGTTGAAATCCCCTTAGGCTTACTTAATTGTATTACGGGTGTATCAGGCGCTGGCAAGTCTACCTTGGTGGGAGACATCATTCATCCCTTTCTTGCAAACCAGCTAATGGGTGCGCAGCTTAGGGTAGGACAGCATGAGGGCGTTGAAGGCTACGACTTATTGGACAAGGTCATTCACATCACGCAGCAAGCTATCGGACGAACTCCTCGCTCTAACCCTGCAACCTATGTTAAGGTCTTCGAACCCATCCGGGATGTCTTTGCTGCATTGCCAGAGTCGAAGATGCGCGGATACTCTAAGGGACGTTTCTCGTTTAACGTAAAAGGCGGCCGCTGCGAAACCTGCAAAGGTGATGGCTATGTGCGGGTAGAAATGCACTTTCTAGCGGATGTGTTTGTTCCATGTGAAGACTGCAAAGGTCAACGTTTTAACGAACAAACCTTAGAAATTAACTATAAAGGCCACTCGATTGCGGATGTCCTCGACCTTTCAGTAAGAAAGGCAAGGGAATTGTTTACCAATCATCGGACTATCACCAGCATACTAGATACCCTGATGGCAGTGGGTCTGGATTATATCAAGCTGGGCCAGTCAGCAACTAGCTTGTCGGGAGGTGAAGCGCAAAGGATAAAACTTGCAAAAGAACTCGCAAAAAAGGATACAGGAAAAACCTTATACATTCTTGATGAGCCAACGACAGGCTTACATTTTGAAGATATTCGAAAGTTATTGGAAGTACTACAAAGCTTAGTGGATAAGGGCAACACCATTCTTCTGATTGAACATAACCTAGATGTGATTAAAACCGTTGATTGGATTATCGATCTAGGTCCAGAAGGTGGAGAAAAAGGCGGTCAGATTATCGGAACTGGTAGCCCTGAAAAGCTTGTAAAAGTTAAGAAAAGCTATACTGGTAGATATTTACTAGAGGCATTGACCACGTCCTAAAACTCCCAAGCTGTAGATTCGTACTTTCACAAGATTGTCTAATTTTTCCAAAAATTGTCAATGTATTAAGATAGATAAGACAGGAGACTGCCTATGGACATAGTATTGAATCAAGCACAAACCTTGCTCCTCGCAATGTGTGTTTTCTTTCTCGGAACCTTCCTCCACTCAATGGTTTATACATTTAAAAAATTCAATATCCCTGAACCGGTCATTGGAGGACTGGTATTTGCTTTGGTGTTAACGGTTTTATATCAATTTTTTGGTGTAAACCTGAGCCTTGATAACGAGATTCGTGACGATTTAATGCTCACCTTTTTTGCTACCGTGGGAATGAATGCAAAGTTCTCACTGTTTAAGAAAGGAGGTTCAAAGCTGATGATTTTCTTTTTGGTTTGTGTCGCCTATCTGTTTATTCAAAATTTTATCGGAGTAGGTTTATCCCATCTCCTTGGAGTAGATCCTCACCTTGGCATGCTTGCTAGCTCTATTACCTTATCAGGAGGTCATGGAACCGGAGCATCTTATGCTACCAAGTTTACTCACATTGATGGAGCCTTAGAAGTTGCGATGGCCTGTGCAACCATGGGATTAGTACTAGGGGGTATCATTGGTGGACCTGTTTCTGAATGGCTAATATCCAAGCATAAACTTGCTCCTGAGGATAAGGTTAACAACCCAGATGGAGCTTTAAAAGAGCACGGTTTTAACGAACCTGAATTGGTAACCACCTCTTCAATTTTGCAGGTTTTGCTTTCTTCTTTTGCGGCAATATTCCTTGGATCTGAACTTACCAAATATTTGGTCACTTTAGGCCTTACAATTCCTTCATTTATCAGCGTCTTATTTATTGGAATTATCATCACCAACGTCTTTGAGTTGTCAAAGAAGATGCAATTCCAGCAACAGAGCCTCGACTTGGTGAATATGATTTCCTTATCTTTGTTCTTATCCATAGCTATGATGAGTTTAAAGCTTTGGCAACTTCTTGATATGGCAATCCCCTTGTTCGTAATCATTGGGGTTCAGACCTTCTGCATCATCCTCTACACCATCCATGTGACCTTTAGGCTCCTTGGTAAAGACTACCAGGCAGCTACCATTGTCAGTGGGCACTGTGGTTTTGGCTTAGGAGCTACCCCAACTGCATTAGCTAACATTGAGTCCGTAACCAATCGCTATGGACCTTCCCCCTACGGGATGTTTATTGTACTGATAGTCGGGGCATTTTTTATCGATATTGCCAATGCCCTGGTGATTCAGATCTTTTTGACGTTTATCTAGTCTCTCACTTAGACCGAGCGAAGCTCATGGAGAGAACTTCCTCAAACCCCTCGTTACCTCGACCAACTTCTGTCATCTCATCATTCGTGGAGTGGTCCCCCTCAAATCCCCAGTCACCTCGACTGAGCAAAGCGAGTGGAGAGGTCCCCCCTCAAATCATCCGTCACCACGACCGAGCGAAGCGTATGGAGAAGTCCCCCCTCAAATCACCCGTCACCACGACCGAGCGAAGCGTATGGAGAAGTCCCCCCTCAAATTACCCGTCACCACGACCGAGCGAAGCGTATGGAGAAGTCCCCCCTCAAATTACCCGTCACCACGACCGAGCGAAGCGCATGGAGAAGTCCCCCCTCAAATTACCCGTCACCACGACCGAGCGAAGCGAGTGGAGAGGTCTCACACGTTCTATTTTTTTGCACCAAGCACAATCTGGAAAAAATTTACCAACGATAAGCACCGCTAAAAGCTTCTCTCATTGTTTACACTTGAAAAATACGACAAAATGCTTGATTATTGATCCTCGCCTTGGGTACAGAGTAGACGCCAATCGTCTTATCCAGCTAAAATAATTGACAAATATTAAATCTAGGGAACAGTTTCGGCATGAGTCAAGAGGTTTCAGACGTAATCATAGCTTTGCGCAATAAGCTAGAAGATTATCGCGAAAAGAGGCCTAACCTCTCGATCCGGGCTATTGCCAAACGCTCTAATGTGAACCGTTACTTCCTCAGCAAAATCCTCAGTGATGAGGATAGCAAGGCATCATCCCTAGATTTTTCCCAAGTTTTGTTACTTGCAAAGTTTTTGACAGCTTCTGACACCTTAAAAGAAACTATCGATAATTCCAGTGAAGAGATTCGCAGTCTTTTGCTTAAAGCATTTGGTGCAGATTATCAGTGTGACTTTGCAGCCAACCAGAAAATCGAGACTAATCCTGAACTAGATGAGCTTTTAGAAGACTTTGATACTTTTATTATATTTATCTTATCCTCAATTCCTGGGGGCACTAAAAGGTCCATCATCGAAAAATGCGTTTTCCCAAAAATGCACTACAAGATTAATAACCTCATAGAGAGTGGTATAATCTTTGAGGAAAACGACCTTTTATTGGGAAAAATGGGCGCTTTTCCCAGAGTTTCTACGAGACTTACTCATGCTCACATTACAGAGATAATTAAAAGATTTTATTCGGTAAATACTGATACAAAGCAAAGCAAATACATTGGATTATATTACCAGAACGTAAACGGGCAGACTCTAAAAAACCTCGATGATTTGCACAAAGAATATGTTCAAAAAGTGAATGAACTGATTGACAATGAAGCCAATAAAGGGGATATTCCCGTTTTCGCTACTGTGTGTTTTGATAGTTTTTCTAATTAAGTTCGCAAAGGGTATACAGATGAGAATATTGAAAGCATTAATAATTCTAGCAGTGTTAACAACTTGGACCTCTCAACCAACTAAAATTTTGGCTGATACTGGATCCCTGCAAAACCAAGAAACTGACAATGGAATCAAACAAAATGAAGATAGTTGTGAAGATCACGGAGGTGGTGGATCAAATTAGACACGACAGTGTTTAGCATTGAAATCCTATCAAATATACCCTCATTTAGAAAACTTCAACAATTGCTCATAGTAGACGGGCTTTTCGGAGATGAAGTCCATACCCGCTTTTCTAAATTTATTTTGCCTCGATAATCAACTCAATGTGAAGATAAATAGTTCTATGTGGCTTCTTAGCCTCCCTGAGGCATAAAACATCAGGTGCAAGTTACAGGGACTTTCTTCCACTTCATATGGCAACAATGAAAAAAAATTTTTCTGTTCTGCTCTTTATTTTTTAGCCTTGAGTCCAATTCCTTACAGCTCACCATCCTCCTGGAGGATGAAAAGTGAATCTGGATGTTTGCATCTGGGTCCACTGCCGTGAGGATGTTTTGTAAGGCATTATTAATGACCCGCTTTACCTTTTCTCGGTCTATATCTAGAAGCTTTTGATGCTTGAGATCATTGGAAAATGCAAATTCAAGATCACTCGTAAGAAATTTTTCTTCAAGGCATTCCTTAAGCAGGGGACTAAGGCATTCAGGCTTAGACCTCAAGGATTGTTCTAAGCTCGCATCCTGAATATTCGCATCATCTCTTTAGTCGATTTCAAGGTAGAATCAAGCTGCTTTTTTGCTTGCTTAGCACGTAACTTTACTTTATCTAGGTCCTGCTCTTGCTCAAAGGTACTCAGAAGTGGCTTGAGCATGAAATAGGGTTTTTGGTGGTCGTGATCGACGTGGTTTGAAGGTTTCGGAGTAGAGTTGCTGCTCAGAAGTATCATCTGCTGGGGTAAAGGTGTCTGACCAAACGCTTAAAAAAGTTGGCTCATCTCCTTTCTCGACACAAAAAACATGGCTAGCTTTTTCAATAAATTACTTAAAATATTGTTTTATTTTATTCCTGCCATTTTCATTTGTAGTGACCAGAAATTGAAAGTAGTTTCTCAAAAGCTGGATGAAAGGACAATAATTCAACTATTTTCCTTCACTTTGGTATTGCAATCTCTGATTTTAGAGCGTCGTCAAATTTGAATTTTTTGTAAAATCCATACGACACATAATGAATGGCATCCAGCTATGCATTCATAGCTAATACCGCTGTGCAAATCAAGGGCATTAAAAATCCTTAGGCAAAGAACACAACATCCACGAAAACTAGCACACACCTTTTTAAAACAAATGTTCTATATTGACCAATCCCTAAAGTGCTATGATAAGGCAAATTCTCACCCAAGGTAATCTTTAAACTAAACTAGAGGAGCAGGAAGTATGCTAAAGAAAATCGGTACTGTAAGCATCATGATTGCAATGATGACAAGTCCGCTGATGGCTAAGGGGTCCTTCCATGGCTTTAAAGCTGAAACTATCGAACGTAAAAAAATTGACTTTAAACAGTTCAAGGGAAAGGTATTGCTGGTGGCTAACATCGCCTCCAAGTGCGGGTATACCCCTCAGCTCAAGGGCCTGCAAACCCTACATACAAAGTATAAAAAAGCTGCCTTTGAAGTCGTCGGCTTTCCATCTAACGATTTTAACCAAGAACCTCTTGCTGGCGTAAAAATAGGAGAATTCTGTAAGCGAAACTACGGAGTGGACTTTACCATATTTAAGAAGGTACATGTTAAGGGTAAGAACATTGATCCCATCTACAAATATTTGACCAGCAATTCGCCCAAGAAGAGTGGAGTAAACTGGAATTTTGAGAAATTCTTAGTGGATGCCAGTGGGAAGGTGGTAAAGCATTATCCTTCCTCAATCAAGCCTAATGATCCAAACGTACTGCAAGATATAGAAAGGTTGGTGAAGGCTGGATCGTAGGTTTTTGCTTGAACCTGCTTTTTGTCAGCGGGAGATCCCTCGACAGGCTTCGGGATGACTTAATTGACTAGCTTCAAGATGACTTAATTGACTAGCTTCAAGATGACTTAATTGACTAGCTTCAAGATGACTTAATTGACTAGCTTCAAGATGACTTAATTGACTAGCTTCAAGATGACTTAATTGACT
>JBGCDR010000119.1:0-3743 GCA_045105515.1 Oligoflexales bacterium | reverse complement strand
CGCAGCTTCTTCAAAGTTAAGAGTCAGAATTGATAAGCTTCGTGATGAAATAGGTTACGCAGCAGCAGGTCTTTGGAACTATAAAATAACATAAATTAAGCTACCAAAGGGTTTTATCAATTGTTAGACAACTCTATTGTTTCACTTCAGTTCGTTTTTTGGTGGGACATTTCATCACAAGCCAAAGGTTCAGCATCTCAAGTTGAAATCGGAGCCTTAGAATATCCTCCTTATGGTACGTTTAAAAATGGAATGGCAACAGGGTTTGCATTTGACATTATAAGAGCAGCATTTAAATCTCAAGGATACAAGGTAAAATTTATCGAATATCCTTTTGCTCGTCTAATTAAAAATGGTACTAATGAGGACTTAGATGCTTTTCAAATGGATTTAGATTTCTTTCCTGCAAAGCTCAGGAAACAAGTTTATGTACCTTCACCATACTTTTACACCTTTTTAAGTATTTTCAGTAAAAAATCTGTAATCCCAATGCATCCCGAATTTGACGAAAATCAAAAATTTTACAAGGGTAAAATTATTGGTAGCATCAACTCGGCGAATTTAGGAAGCGCTTTAGAATTGTTTAAAAAAATGGAATTAAAAGTTGAGAGTACCAATAATTTGATTGGCGGCATGCAAATGCTCAATTCGAACCGTATTCATTTCCTTTATGCGGCCGAACCTTCGGTTCTTTTTTGGATGAAAAATCAAGGATTTCAGATTTTGGATCTTAATATTACCAGACTTCGCAAGTCAAATGCCCATTTAGTTTTCAACAAAAACAGGAAAGCTTATAGAGAATTAAGTGACTCCTTTATGGAAGGAATGACAGTAATTAATTCCAAAAGCAGTGCTATAAATGGTGGCAAAAGCTTAATGTCTGAGTTGGTTAATAAGTATTTTGGGGAAAGCTCTTCCCTTAAACGATTTTGGCCTAAGCAGTTCAAAAAGATTGAATGGGAGGAGTGATATACTGAGTTCTAATCAAATATGGCATCATGAAGGATACGGTAGACACCTAGTATATTTACTTCTTCTATGGTCTTTGTATCACATATTTTTACGACTTCACCATTAAATTCAAAACCTTTATCCATTTCATCTAGAAACGCTTTTGCACCCTGATCATCTCCAATCTGGATAAACGAAATAGCCAGGTCTTCATTTTTATCAATGTAGTCATTAACTGGGTCTGCAAATTTTAGTAGTACATTTTTTACATTGGCCTCAGAATCTGGTTGACCATCTGTAATAACGATTACAGTCATACCTGGAAATTCTTTAAGTTTGTCTTTAGTTTTCTCAAAGGTATCCTCAAGAGCAAGATCCAATGTATCTGAGAGATTGGTAGACCCTTCAGGAGTATGATCATGGAATAATTGTAATACTTCCATTTTATTGGTTAACTCACCAATAGACTCCGCGTTGGAGCCAAAAAGGTAGGTGGGCAATTTTTTATCGATAGCAAACTCGAAAATGGTATCAAGTAAATCAGTTACCATTTGTTCCGCACTTCCCCAACGATCTCCTCTTGTACCACCATTTTGGTCACTTATAGTCATACTAAAGCTCTTGTCTATAAGGAGAACATACCATCGTGCAAGTGCTTCTTGTTTTTCAGCGCTGACCATATGTTTTTTTACTTTAATTGGTTCTTTAATAACTTGAGTCTCAGGTTCATTAACCGTATCAAGGCTGAAATGGAAATCATTTTCTGGTTCTGGTTCTGGTTCTGGTGCTGGCTCTGGCTCTGGGTCTAGCGCAATGGTGATATTCTCTGGATCATCGAACCTTGATTCTGGGTACGTATCATCATCATCTAGCGGTACTTGTTCTATATCTTGTACTACTCCATGAACAATATCTTCCACGAGGTCTTTGGGTCCTTCTGCTACCTTTTCCTTAACAGGTTGGGATGACATTAATGGCCCAGGTGTGCAGGCCTTGCAGCCAAATGTACGCTTGTAGATTCCAGCAACAGGTCGTTCATACTCTTTCGAACATTTTTTGCAAGGAGCTGGGTAGGTCCAGCTATTGTTTGAATAATTTACCATTTGATCATGGTAGCGAATCCTGATGTCATAGTATTCTTGCCAATTCTCAAACAAGGGGTACTCGACCACATTTTCAGTACCACATTCTTCACACTTGCATATTTCCCTTTTGATCACAGTCATATTGTCTTCTGCCTAAGCTAAGCAAGTTATCTGTACTTCTATTTATCGAACTTAATTGGATTTTATAAAAAAGTAATTGAAGTGATGTGTTTAGCAGTCTGAAATTATGGCCTTAATTTAAAAGTCATTCGTCATCGAGTGCAGAACAGAATTCACCAACTACATCTGACAAAGCGTTTTTAGGACAATTTTTTGCGGATTGGTTTATGGCAGCTGGATTTTCTGATAGCTCCAGAAATATCAGGTCGGTGTGGGTGCCAAGTACGCTAATATCTTCGATCTTATTTTCGGTAAGATCAAGTTCACTCAAAATAACTAAATCTTTGAGAGGTTTAATGTTTTTGATTTGATTGCCAGATAAATCTAAAATTTGTAATTTTTTTAAGGAACTTAAAGGAGATATATCAACAATTTGATTGTAAGGTAACTCTAGCTTGGTGAGATTCTCTAGGGTGGCAAAAGGAACCAAACTCTCAATCTGGGCCTCTGAAATCCAAATCTCAGTTGTCTGCTCTAAAGCCAATGCGGTTTCACTACAAGATTCCGTTTTTAAAGTTTGCTTCAAAACATCAATTGTGTGCTTTATGGAGTCACTTCCAGGGTTTTCGCAAATAGTTAAAAATGATACTTTTTCCTGTCCAAACAAAGAGGTTGGAAGCCATAACACACTAATCATTATAATGGTTTTTATCTTAATCATAGCAGCTCCTTTTCCCAAATGCATAAACTCACTTTTTTAAAATCAAGGCACTATATTCACACTATCGGAATCGGAGCCAAAAACTGAGATAATCAGCTAAGCTAAATTAATTAAAGACGATAATGATGGGGTTAAACTCTGCGGGCAAATTAAAATCTTGCACAAGTTAATTGTACTGTTGGTATATATATTGCATAGGTATGGGAGGTTTTGGGAAATATCCTTGGAAAGGAGCTGTATGAGTATTTATACTCATTTTACCGACGGGCATCTACCGTTATCCATCAAATTTATAGAAAAGAGATTAGCACTTTTCTTTAAGGAACATGTCATAGGTACCTATGACTGCCACTTGTTTTTAAGTCAAAACGATTCAGGTTTTGAAGCTATTTTAGAATTGTCCATGCTTGATGTTTATCGGTGCGAGATGAAGGTTTACGGGGGCAGTTTGAGCCAAATTTATATTGAATTGCTTAAGCGCATAGAACGCCAAATTGAAAAAATGCTGAGATATCACACTCCGTATCGAGATCGGCTAAGAGTGCCTGCAGCCTCCCCTTGGTATGGCCAAAAAATTCAGTCCAAACCATTAACTTTGTATAGTAGCCTGGTTTAGGCATTTCTAAGCGAAGCTATTTAGCTGCAGTAGAAGGCTTTAATGAAATATACTATTGCGTTTGGAAGTTAAGTAATTTTTCAAAGAGAAGGTAAAAAAACTTTATATCATAATTACTGGCATCTAGGACCTAATCTGTAGAAAGATCCTCTAAAATTGATTTATGACAGAGTTTCCGATGATTTTAATTATGTAAAAAAAATCACGGCGGTGTCGGTGTCTATATTTACCGCCAACACAATGCCGATCT
>JBGCDR010000118.1:0-4360 GCA_045105515.1 Oligoflexales bacterium | reverse complement strand
TTCAACGCAGCTTCTTCAAAGTTAAGAGTCAGAATTGATAAGCTTCGTGATGAAATAGGTTACGCAGCAGCAGGTCTTTGGAACTATAAAATAACATAAATTAAGCTACCAAAGGGTTTTATCAATTGTTAGACAACTCTCTTATATCTATCTCACTCAAGGTACTTGCTTTTTTAAAGCTAAAAAAATCAACAGTTAAACTCCGGTTTTTGAGCAGTACATTGCCTAAACCATGATGTTCAGTAATCACCTCAGTAATATTAGCTAATGAGCCGTATGTTCTAGCTAAATTTTTGCTTGGATCTAATTTATTGTGTTTTACAGAACGTATTATATTTTCGTAATAGCCATAAAGAGACAGGAATATAGCATATTTATGTTTCTGCAAAAAAATTTTTTTTTCTTGTTCAGAACAGCCTGAGAATTCCTTTATTTTTTTTTCACTATAAGCTAGCAAAAAATCTTTATCAAGCGTATTGAATGGTGATTCGGCTTTGAGAGGTAACTCCATCATGCAGCTTAACACAACAACGACTACAACAAGAAATTTCATCAACAGTATCCTTAAGAAATGCAGAAATCTGGCTTAGCGAACTGTACTAATATTGAGCATGATTGGCAAGATTCTTTGTTAGGCTGGAATTGCATGGATTAGTAAAGATATACCCAGAGCTGATCTGGGCTACTTTGTAGCATTTATAGCATCAGACCTAGGCTTACGTTAGCATATGGAAAGATATCGTTGCCATAGCGACGTTTTACCGTGATTTCTTCAGATTGATTGTTGTCCGTATACATAAATTCTAAAGCTTCAGTTTTGAAAATACTTGGGCCAAATCCTAAGTTAATATTGAAACCATTTTCCCAAAGCCACTGATAACCTACGCTAGGGCTGAATCCATATATGCGCGCAAAAGAAGTACCTCTGTCAATAGAAAAGTTTTCTAATGACCTGTCCAATACAGTATGATTTAACTTTCCTTCGAGTACTCCATAAGAAAACATCAGGCGAAAGTAAAAATTATTGGTATTCATCTGATCTACATAATATGTGGAAGTAAGGCTAGCACTTAAAAAACGAGTTTTAACCAACTCGTTTTGTTCGTGATGCTTTTCGCGAATTGATAGACTAAAGCTTTCCTGGTCGGCAAAAGTTCCAAGCCCTTTACCAGCAAGTGATATTCCCACACTGACTTTCTCGTGCATTCCCAATTCAAATCCACCATCAAAGTCTATCTTATCAAGACGCACTGGGGAGAGTTTAAGGTTAAGGATAGTTTTTCCAAAATCATAAGATTTTTTTTGTGTCTGGTTCATTTGAGCGAAAGAAGTTTCATCTGATTTAGAGATTTTGACAGGCTTTTTTTCGTCTTTCTCAGCATCTGTCTTTTTCATATCCTTATTAGTTTCAACTGGTTCTATTTGATCCTCTAATTGTTTTGTCTGAACCTTCTTAGTATTCAATAACTTTTTCTGATCCTTATTGAGATCTAGTTCTGGTCGATTTTTCTTAGCTTCAACAGGAACAGTATCTTTTTTGATAGGAGTAGATTTTTGCTCGCTACTCTTTAAATTCTGATCAGCATTCTTAGTAAGTGATTTTTTTTGATTAGCTTGCTCTTTTTTATTTTGTTTGCTTTCAACTGTAGCAGAGTTACTTGTTTTTTTACTAGTGATTGGATCCTGTTTTTTTACATTTTGAGAGTTTGTGTCTATGGATGGCGATTGTGTTTCATCAGCGTAGCTTTGAGCACTTGCTGAGATGAGGCATAAGACGAATAGTTTTTTTAAGTTCATAAAAACTCCTGCATGATGACTGTTGTAACGCTTGATTCAGTATTCAAGAGCCAAGCCAAAAGGTAAGTGCCTGTAATCATATGGTCGCCCTTTGGTTGGGCTGTAAAAAACATAGGCGCTTAGGAGAATGTTTGACAGTAGGAGCCTGGATTAATAAAACTATTGTAAAGTTCAATTCAAAGTTAAGAGTCTTTTATGAAGAAGCTATTATTATTAATGATTTTTCTTTTTTCTTGTGGTAAATCGCAGAATCCTTCGGATCTCAGCCGTATTATCGGAGATAATGACCTTGAGCAAGTAGTCATGGGTTCTGACAATGTAACGCTAGTAAGGGCTATTGGAAGAATGCGTCTGGGATGTACAGTCACTCATATAGGTGGGGGGATAGGAATCACCGCAGGTCATTGTTTTAGCCGGAGTTTCTTTGAAGGGATACAAAGAAACAAGCCTTGCAATGTCGAACGATTTAACATGGTTTGGGGGCTTGTCAAGGGAAACGAAACACCATTGGTAGGAAAGTGTGAAGAAATTATTGCATTTGAATATAGTCAACTACGAGATTATGCGTTTGTGCGTGTAGACCCTGCGCCTGAAGCTTATTTGCAGCTAAGTTTAGCTTTGCCTCAAGTTGGTGATCCGATCAGTATCTATTCACATCCTCGCAAAAGGCCACTTGAATGGTCTAATTATTGTTATGTTGATTATGTTTACCGTGATCAAATGGATGGCTTGATTGCTTATCGGTGTGATACTGAAATAGGCAGTAGTGGAGCTCCTATTGTTAATGAACTTCAAGAAATCATCGGGATTCATACGTTTTATGATGATGAAATTGATCGGAATGGTGGTATGCCTTTAGCGTTACTCCCTTCTCTGAATACCATCTTATAGCTAACAGGATAATCGATATTGCAGTAGCATTTTTCACAGTGAAATTATCCTTGAAATCACATTGCTGTTTTAGTGCCCGAAAGCTGAAAAATCCAGCTTAAATTTTGTATCTATAAACTACGAAATATAGAATATTCTTAAGTTTTAGCATAAATGTTTGGAATCTGCATATGAATTACTTGACAGATTCATTATTTGGTATATTAAAACAGCATGTGGTCTGGCCTTCATAGTACCTGAGACTGGTTAGGGGGAAGAGCTTTCTTGAGGTGAAATTACAAGCTTATTAAAGCAAAGATTTATAAGCTTCTAGTTGGTTTCTTAAGGCCTTAGAAGGTAGCTGTCCATCCTCAAAAAGTTAGATAAATCTCCCTTGAGAGACGAAAAAAAATAAATACGACGAGTTTTTCAATATCAATCCGATAGTCCCGTCGGGGTGAAAGTAGAGGCAGTCCTGTGTCACAAAATATAGTTGAGTTAAAAAAATTATTGGAATCGGCCAAATTGGAAAATAAACTTTTTCGCATGATGGCCAATCAAATACCAAATTTTTCTTTGATCATTTTTGATACTCAAATGAAATATCATATCGCTGAGGGCACAGCATTAAAAGAAGCTGGATACGATTCTAAGAAAATGATTAGAGCTTGCATCGATGAAATTTTACCCCCAGAGGCAGTTGGATTTCTAAAGCCTCTTTATCAAAAAACCTTGGCTGGTGAAATCACAGAGTTTGAATATGAATCAAACTCCAAACATTATTCCACAAAATTCTTGCCAATTCGAGACACAGATAAAATTATCTCGCATGGTATGATAGTGATATTTGATGTTACGAAACTGAAAGGGCTTTTTTAGCAGCCGAGAAAGCTAGTGAAGCCAAGTCTACATTTATAGCGAATCTTTCTCATGAAATTAGAACTCCGATGAATGGTATATTGGGTACAGCAGAGCTTCTAACTGAAATAGCAGATCACAAACCTGAAGTATTAAATTTACTAGCTACTATCGAAAATTGTGGAAAATCTTTGCTAGAATTATTGGAAGATATTTTAACCTTCGCTAAACTTGAGCATGAGAGAGACACTCTCGAATGTGCACCTACCGATATAGATGAGCTTGTTAACCAGGTTTATCAAATGTTTAAGCCGGCAATAGACGAGAAAAAATTACTTTTTGAAAAGGAAATTAATATAGAAAATTCGAAGAAATATCTTATTGATCAAGTAAAAATCAAGCAAGTTCTCATGAATCTTATAGGCAACGCGATTAAATTCACAGAGTCAGGAATTATTAAGATTAGAATCAATTCAATCGGAGGAGTTTCGAGTAAGGATCAAGAAAAAATTGAGTTTGAAGTTTCTGACTCGGGAATAGGGATTTGCTTAGAGGATCAAGAGAATATCTTTGAAGCTTTTACTCAGGCGGACTCATCCACAACGAAAAAATTCGGCGGCACAGGGCTTGGTCTGGCCATCTCAAGAAAAATTATTAAAATGATGGGGGGAACGATTGGTCTTGAAAGCGAAATTGGTAGAGGGTCCACTTTTAGATTTGGCGGATTGCTAGATTAAGTGCAGAAGAAAAAATTCCATCGCTTCGGAAGGCGGATTTAGTTTAGTCTATGAGGCTAATCTGCTTGCAAGAAAGGGGTATTTATGTCTGCCAATCT
>JBGCDR010000117.1:0-12664 GCA_045105515.1 Oligoflexales bacterium | reverse complement strand
AAAATCTCTCACCGGTTGATTTTATTTTGCTCAATTCTATTTCCAATGGATTGTCGCGGGAAAGTAAAATATTAGGTAGCTTTAATTCGGCGATATCGCGCTGCATGATTTGAGAGTTTTTTTTGTCCAAACTAGAGTTCTTAAGACCTATTAGTCATAATATTGAACTAAACGGTTCAAATCAAGAACTGTTTAGTTCACTTATTTAAGTAGCTAATTATTATAGAGAAAATTCTTTTCAATTTTGTGTGTCAAAATGAATGTTTTTTACTCAGTTCTAACTGGATGGATTTCCTAGAGTTTGTTTGAGGCAGGAAGGCTTAGTGAAATCAATTGGTTACTGAAATGTTCGCAGTTTTATTGTTACTATAACTGTCTACTATTAATGGGAAAATAATCAATTTCTAAGTATTTTTCAATGATCGCCGACTTTGATTTATACGTAAGATTTTGGTCAGTAGGACTGGATTTTGATGGTATATGTTACAAAAATTGAAAAGCTTCTTCTAATCCTCATTTTGAGCAACTTTTATGGTTGCGATCTGAAGCTTCCCATGGGAGAAGAAAACGATATAGATGAAGAAGCTCTGGAGGAGCGGATAGGACAGGAAATTCCAAGCAAATATAAGGAACAAGAGCAGGAATCTGATCCTAATTTAGAGGATTGTTCAGATGAATTAAGCTCCATTAAATCTGCGTACGGACAGTTTGTATTTTCGATCGAACATGAAACGACAGACCCCTGCCAAATCAGAGGTTACGTCGTCGGTTATCAAGACGAGCTTGTAGTTAAACACAGTAGTGATGGATTTTATTTCATAGATTATATCCCTGAGGGTAAGCATGATATTATCATCGAGTTAAATGCTGATACCTTTCAACAAAATGGCGAGGATCTAGCCTTGCGGATTGAGAAGACGGTTTTTGTTGGTGGGATAAGGTTAAACAAAGGTGATTTAGAGTTGACTCAGCCTGGTTTCATTACTGGTCATGCTTACTTATCTGATGCAGAGGACCATCAGGGAATTCGTGTATTTATTCCAGGCACTCACTACGAGGCTATGACGAAGTCAGACGGAAGCTATTCAATTGAACCTTATGTTCCTACCGGAACCAATAATCTTCTTTTCGTAAAAGAAGGATATCATCAAGGACAAATAGAATCGATCGGTGTCGATAGTGCTATTACTATTCCCACTTTTGACATCAAATTGGAAATAGACAATGGTGAAGAAGGGTTTCTATTTCTTGCTGGTAAGAAAGAAGAATACCCTTCAAGAACTGTACCAGTGAGTATTGGTGGTGGGCAGAATGCTCGTTTTTTGAAAATTTCCGAGGATAGCCTGTTTCAGAATGCATCTTGGCAGCCTATTGTATCATCAAGCTTCTTTACCTTTGATTCTGAAGGTCCTAAGACCTTTATTTAAAATTCCTTAATGCCTATGGAATTGAGAGCCAAGTTTATGAAGATAGTATTACGATTATAGCCTCTGAGCCAAATTATGAAGGCTCAGTTATAGAAGGTACATGGACGCAATTAAGTAGTGAGAATGCACCCTCAGGTAGAAGCTCACATACAGCTGTTTGGACTGGGAACTTTGTTTTTATCTGGGGAGGAGATGCTGGAGGAGATGCAGACTCCTATGGCGACGGCTTCTTATTTGACCCTCTCAGTAACGAAGGTGGAGGTACTTGGCAAAAGGTGTCTTCTGATCTTGCACCTCAGGCGCGTCATGGTAGTGGGGCAATCTGGACTGGTAGTGAGGTTTTCTTATGGGGAGGCGTTTCTAAGAGCGATGGGAATATGGTGGTAAAGGGCGATGGCAGTCGTTATGATCCAAACTCTGATTCATGGACCACAATTTCCAGTCTCAACGCACCTTCTGCAAGGTCTGGCCATATTACAGTTATGGGTTTAGAGCATGTCTACGTTTGGGGAGGAAGCAGCGATGCAGGGACATTGGATGATGGTGCCTTCTATGATCCTCTAAATGATGCATGGACTCCATTCCCGCAGGCTGGTGCTCCAAGTCCACGTGAAAAATTTGGTGGCGTTTGGATTAATGATAAATTGATGGTTTGGGGTGGTTTTGACGGCAGTTCTTCTCTAAATGACGGTGCTATTTTTGACCCTGGTTCAGGCCTTTGGAGTGAAGTTAGCGTCACAAATGCTCCTTCCCCACGCCATGATCACAACATGGTCTGGTTAGGCGACAAGGTTTTAGTTTGGGGTGGGCTAAACTCTGCTGATGGTCTAGCCCTAGCGAGCGGTGCGCTTTACGATCCAGAAAATGACACTTGGGCTGACATTAATATGGTTAATGCTCCTAGTGCTCGATATTTGGCTTCAGGAGTTTGGACTGGAAAAGATTTTATGATTTGGGGAGGGCGAACGGATGATGCCTCACCTTTCCTAAACACTGGAGGAATCTATTCTCCAGCAACTGATACTTGGCAACAACTTCCCGCCTATTCATCCCTATTTGGTAGATCAAGCCATGGAGCTGTCTGGACCGATAAGTCAGTTCTTATGTGGGGAGGAAAAGGGCTTGGTTCAGTTTTTAGTGATGGTGCCCAGTATGGATTCCCAGTCGATGAAACGGAATCGTCAGAGGACCTTTAGCTTTCATCTGAACATTACTCATAAATATGAATAACCCGAAGTTCGTCGATGGATCACAGGCAATAATTAGGAGGCATCTCCATAACAGTCTAGGTGACCAAAGTGCTGATATCTCCAACATAAATTACTTGTGGGTAATGCTTAGAGCTTTCATTGGGTGCAGAATGTTCGGTAGACCGCGGAGCTTTCTTCACTCACTAAGCAGTTACTTTCATCTTTTCTCATACGATCACCAAGTGGGTTATTCTCCATATTCAACGATGAGAGCTGTGTTAAATTACTAATTGGATTTACCGAGTTTATAGTATTGCTTCGTAAATTCAATACTTGCAAACCTTCGATTTTAGATAATACAGAAATATCTTCGATGAAATTATGATTCAGGAAGCACTCTTTGAGATTCACTAATTCTTCTAGGGCAGAAATATTTGAAATATGGTTGTTGGCAATTTTTAAAATCTGTAGAGATTTAAAATCGGAGATAAAACCTATGTCAAAGATATGTCCATTGTTGAGGTCGAGAGAAACAAGCTTCGGGAGGTCTTTTAAAGCTTGGTAATCTTTCATCCAGGTATTTGATAATAGAAGTACTTTTAGTTCGTCTAATCCGCTAAGACCTTCAATTGATTTGAGATGATTACTTGAAAGATCTAGGGTCTCAAGCTTGTTCAAATTATTTAAGTCTCCAAGATTTTTTACATGATTCTCAGCAATATACAGTTCCTTAAGTTCAGTTAATTCATTCAAATCTGAGAAATCTGCAATTTGGTTCTTTTTGATATTCAAGTATTCAAGCTGAGTTAAACTTTTTAGGGAAGAAACATCAGTAATCTTGTTTTTTTCTAACTGTAGTCTGGTCAGGTTCTCTAATTTACTTAGTGGGCTTGGGTCAGAAATTAAATTGTTGAGCAGATTCAGGCTTGTTAGGTTGTTCAAGCTGGCAAAAGGTCTAACGTCGCTTATGGATTCAGCGATGAAAGTTAGTGAAGTTTCATTGCTGAGTTTGTCATTTGCTAGCTCACAGTCTGCGCCCGCCTGCACATATTCCAGGAGCAACTTAACTGTGTGTTTAAGGCTAGGTTCTGAATCCCGTTCGGTGCAGTATTCTCTAAAACTCTTGAACTCAATGGAGCTACCTTTTTTGCTTTTAGATTTCTTCCCGGTCAATGAGCCACAGGAGCTAAGTTGACAAAAAATTAATAGCCCAATCAGAGTATAGAGTTTATTTTCCATTTGCATTTAAGCTCCTCGTGATTAAGTTGATTTACTTTAAGAGGTATTATCTACGTTTCCTTCCAATTTGCTTATGATATCAAAGCATAGTTTAAGGTGAACGATGATACCCTAAGCTAATCAATTTGGAGTATTCATGCAATGGAATAAGAAGGAAATGCTTGCTAGTGAACATTCTTTTTGTCTAAAAAAATATGGAGATTCAAGGAAGATACTTTTGTACCAGGTAGTTTTGCATATCAGCTAGATCTGGGGAACTGACGGCCCTATCAAAGTAGATCATTTCGGCGATGGTACCTTTGAAATTAGCATTTCCACTTGGAGCTGCATTATCATAAAAGATAGTACCATTTGATGCACCCAAGGCCACTCCTCCAGTGTGTCTGAATAATCTTCCAACACCACCAATAGTCTGGGGGATTAACTCATTTAACTGAAGGTGTAAGTTGCCACCTCCATCAAAATCATAGACAAACGTTCCAACGTAATCAGTATCTGTACTTATTGGTGAAGATAGGTATATTGCGTTATATGGTGTGGTTGCGCCACCATCGTTATTTCTAAAGTTCCAGATATTAAAATAGACTACACCAGAGCGAATATGAATGTTGATCCCTCTGACTCCTCCACCTTGTTCATAAATGACTTGATCACTATTTATATCGTCTGAAGTCTTAAATGCAAATGCGATGGTTTTTTGGCTGTAGGATGAAGCAGAGTTGATGAGAGAATTATTTGCTAGGTTAAACAAGTCAGCACCATCAAAGTATAAAGCCGGAATGTTGTTTATTAAGCCAGTATCCTCAGGTTGCTCGCTTGGATTTGACTGGGAAGCGTCAATATTATTACTGGAAATATCCTGCCAAACATTTACTGCATTCCCTGAACCGTTAAGCACCCCTGTATCGCCGCGATACCAGAAAACATAGTTTTCTGGATTATAAGAGTCGCTATCAATGATACTAATATCAACAGTATTGGCAGCAATACTTACACCCGGAATGCCAGGGTCTTGAATGGTTACAGTTAAAGTTTCAGTTAATTCCATATCCACATCGTCAATAGCTTTGATCAGAATTTCTGCGCTTAACTCAAAGGCAGGGAGGGTTACCGAATAAGAACTAAGGCTCTCAAAATCGTTTCCTTCCGTAGCATTGCCACTAAGGACGATATTGAGATTTAAATCCTCTGGATGAATTGTTTGCCTGGAAATGCTCAAGATGGTTTGCTCGCTACCCTCTTCTTTGATGTTGGTTAGGGCAGATCCGATGGAAATTACTTGTTCCTCAGGTATGTAGGTGCTTACCAACTGATTCATGACTCCTTGCAAAGCTGTATCAGTTAAGCTGCTATTATACTTTATAAATTCACTGATATATCCTTTGAAATAGGTTCTGTCAGATGTTCCATTGTGATAATAGGTCGAACCAATTACGCCCCCAATTGAGCAGTCATCAGAATGTGAAAATAATCGGCCGAGGCCGAGGCTTTCGCCTACTAATTGTCCTTGCAGATATGCACTAATCCGGTTATTGGAATAGGAGTACCTTAAGACTGCCACATAGTTGGTATTAGTCATTATTGGTGCCGAGACATAAACTGGGTTCCAGGGTGTCGTTGCACCGGCGTCGTCATTGGCTCTATTCCAACCATTGAAGTAAATATTTCCTTCAAAAAGATATAAGTTAAGCCCGCGAGTTGAACCACCCTGCTCATAAATCATTTGCTTGCTACTAATATCATCAGAACTTCTAAAAACGACCACAATAATTTTGTCATCGTAGGGACCATTAGTGTTAATCTCGGCATGGTCGCTAAAACCCAACACATCATCAATGCCATCAAAGTCGGCTGCGTTAATTCCATTAATGGCATTCGAAGCTAGATTTGGTCGCAAATTGGCAGAGCCTTGAGAAGCGGGGTGTGAAGCTCCCCCTCCCTGGTCTAACCAAGTGGAAACTGGATTAGAGAGGGTTTCGGGTTTCAGCCAAATAACCTGCCCTCCTGCAGGAACTGAGGAATCATCGTCATTAAGTAGGACCCGGTAATCTCCATAAAAGTAGATACCATTAGTCATACTCAGATTCAATTCTAGCTGTTTTACAGCTTCGGGAACTGCATCATCTAATACATTAACTATGACATCATAGCTGGTACTTGCATTTGGAATGACAATTTGTTGGTTCATGGGAGATGCGTCTGAAGAGTCAACTGTTCCGCCAAGACTAATATCGATTGTGTAATCACTACTGCTTGGAGTCACTTTATCAAGGGTGAAGGTTAAAGAGGAGGTACTGCCCTCGGTGATTTCTAGCTCGCTATTGATCACTCTGATGATCGGCTTATCAGATTCAAACAGGAGTTGCTGTGGAGAGTCAATCTGAACAATACGAAAAGCAGCTTCACTGGTCGGAGTCAAAATAGTATCAACTTGGGATTCTACTTTTACAAAAAACTGAGTACCACCGGAAGATTCAAATAGGGTCATAGACCCCTCATTGTAATCAAAAGTATAAGCGGGAGCGATATTAAACAGCTCTCCACCATGCTGAAAGGTAGCAATGCCAATCTTGCAGTCTCTGTCAGATTCGTAGAGCTTAATTCCGCTACCACCGTAAAGGAGGTTTGTATCACTATAACCAGAGGCGCAATCAATAATACTAAGGGAAATTTGAGTTGGATTCAAAACCAGTGCTAGACTTTCGCCTTTCTCCTTTTCTTGACCCGGAAACTTTAACTTTACAGGCAAGGTCATGATCGAGCTAACAGTTAGCGCTGAGCCACCCTTAGAAGGCTGCTTAGTGCTTGTTATGTTCTTTGGACTTTGCTCAATATTTTCTAGTCGGCTACAAGCAAAAATAATAGCTAGGAGCCATCCTAGGATCGTTAACTTTTTTAGATTATTACCAAATTGCTTCATTTAAACTCGCTTAATGTCCATCCTTGTAGTCTAAGTAGATGGTCGGAATATTGAACATAAAAGTAAGAAAAGTCTCTATATTGCTGATTTTACGATACTCTTGTCTAAACTATCAAACATACTTTAGTATTTGTGTCTCGTTATACCCATGATGAATCAGATTATTGTAGTTGTAAATTCGTTTAGCAAATTTGGAGTGAAATACACCTAAACTTTCAGAAAAATCTTGTTTGTTCCTTGCCGTTGAGGAAGGAAACCTAGTGAAAATGGGTGAAAAATTAAGCCGGAAAGTTTCGAAAAAAATTTAGCTTCTTAAGTATGGAAAGCCTAATAATTGAAGGGAATTTTACTCAGATTTTTTCTAGGGTCATGATATCCATGACCATTTTTGTCCGTACGATAGCAGATGCTTTTAGCTGGGTGTTTTTTGTGAAAGAGCACCAAAAACTTTAGGTTGCAGTATATGAGTGCGAAAAGTGATAAAGTAAGTCCAAAAGCCCAAAATATTTCACTAATCATAATACACTCCAACTTTGGAAGCTTGTTAGGTTCGTTAAAACACTATTCGCCTAATTCGTTTCTAACTATAATATTCATAGTTAATTTTGTAAAAACAGAATGATATCTCTTTAATAACTTTCTGCTTAAATTATTCACTAGTGAAAATTTGCTATAAAAGTCTGAAGTAAGTTGATATTCTTCTCAAGATATTTGCCTTGGAAAATATAGAGGATCGTTATGGAAGTAAAACATAATGGGGAACCTGTTGGAAAAGTATGGCACGCTCTTGCTGAAAATGAACTCCTAAGTATTTTTGAGGCAAATATCGTCGAAGGCTTAAGCACATACCAGATTAAGCCCTTGCAGGAAAAGTACGGTCCAAATTTAGTTGCTAATGAGGAAAAAACGACTTGGTATAAGGTTCTTTTACGCCAGTTTGTCGATGTCCTCATTATCATTCTGTTCTTCGCAGGGATTGTATCTTTTTTCCTAGGAGAAGCTACAGATGCAATTGCTATTTTCGGTATTATCATCCTGAACGGGATTTTAGGCTTTACCCAGGAGTGGAAAGCTGAAAAAGCACTTGAAGCTTTACAGAATATGCTCGCTCCCAACTGCAAGGTTTTGCGCGGAGGAAGTGTGCTGATAATACCCTCGAGCGAACTAGTACCAGGCGATATAGCCGTGCTGGAAGCCGGAGATCGGATTCCTGCTGATCTGCGTATTTTTGAAGCGATTAACCTTAAAGTCGATGAATCCCTATTGACGGGAGAATCCATTGCAGTTGAAAAAAATGATGAGTCACTTAGTTCTGAAGTTCCCATCTCTGGGCGGACCAATATGTTATGGATGGGAACAAATTTAACCAATGGAAGAGGTAAAGGCTTAGTCGTTGCTAGTGGCCCACAGACTGAATTCGGAAAAATAGCAAGTTTGACTCAAAATATTAAAAGAGACCCAACTCCCTTACAGAAGCAACTTGCTGTGCTTGGAAAACAGTTAGGCATTTTTGCTGTCGTTATTTCAATACTTATCTCAATTTCTGGCTGGATTATGGGAAAGCCACTTCTTGAGATGTTCATGACCGGGATATCTTTAGCTGTTGCTATCGTACCCGAAGGTCTACCTGCTGTGGTTACAATTACCTTAGCTTTAGGCATTCGTACTATGGTTAAGAAAAAAGCCTTGGTGCGTCGCTTACAAGCAGCTGAAGCCTTAGGAACTGCCACAGTCATTTGCACTGATAAAACTGGAACTCTTACTCAAAATCAGATGACGGTGCAAAAAGTATTTCATTTGAATAATTCCTTTGATGTGACTGGTGTAGGTTATAAGCCTGAAGGCTCGATTCTGTCTGGAGGGCAAGTTATTGATGTTGATGAAGACAAAACACTTATCAAACTTCTAATCACTTCTGAGATCTGCAACAATTCCGAAATAATTGAAAACGAAGGAGTCTGGGAATCACGAGGAGAAGCAACTGAAGCATCCTTAAAAACCCTTGTGAAAAAATCGAATTATGTAATATCCACCTATAAACTTCTCCGAGAGATTTCCTTTAATTCTGAGCGAAAGCGTATGAGCGTGCTTGTCAAACGTGAAGATACTTTACTCCTTTTATGTAAGGGTGCTCCTGAAGTTCTTTTGAGCTTAGCAAGTCAAGTTTATCAAGATGGAGTCCCATCGGAGCTAACTCCAGAAAAACTTGCTGCACTTGAAAAGTCATGTGAGGATTTTGCCAACTAAGGCCTTAGAACACTTTGTTTTGCAGATAAAGATGTTACCGGTAAAGAAAATCAGAGTGAAGATCAGCTAGAAGCTGACTTGCGCATCATTGGAATTGTTGGAATCGCGGATCCGCCGAGGCCAGAAGTTCCTGAGGCTATCGCTGCAGCAAAAAAAGCCGGAATCCGGGTAATGATGATTACCGGGGACTCAAAGAAAACAGCAGGAGCTATTGGTGCACGCGTAGGTTTACATGCAACTCAGCATTTACTTGGTAAAGATATTGATCAATACAATGATGATGAACTTAGCGAACTTCTACGTTCGGAGGTCATCTTTTCGCGTACAACCCCAGAGCACAAGTTAAGGATAGTGTCTTTGCTCCAGAAGCAAGGAGAGGTCACGGCTATGACTGGAGATGGGGTCAATGATGCACCCGCGCTTAGAAAAGCTGATATAGGAATCGCAATGGGATTAAGAGGCACCGATGTTGCTAAGGGTGCAAGCGATATGGTTTTGACAGATGACAATTTTGCCTCGATTATTAATGCTATTCGTGAGGGTAGGAGGCAGTATGAAAATATTAAGAAGTTTGTCTGCTATCTTTTAACCTCTAACTTAGGTGAGTTGATAGCAATTTTCCTGAATATTTTGTTAGGAGGTCCTTTAATATTAATCCCTGTACAAATTCTCTGGGTTAATTTAGTAACAGATGGTCTTACTTCAATTGCCTTAGGTTTGGAACCAGATGAAAAAGATGTTATGAACCAAGCTCCTCGCAAGCAAAGGGAGCCTATTGTTAATAAGCCTAATCTTGTCAGCATTTCTCTGATAGGGGCTTATATAGGGATCGCATGCTTACTACTATTTCATTACCAATTAAAAAAAGAAGACTACGAAGTTGCTCAAACTATGGCTTTTTGCTTTTTGGTAAGTTGTGAAAACCTCAATGTATTGAACTTTAGATCTTTGAGAACTCCTATTCATCGTCTTGACTTTTTCTCTAACCCCTGGTTGCTAGCTGCATTAACCGGGACGATCCTTCTACAATTTGCTGCAGTCTCCTTTACATTTTTTCAAAAAGGCCTTCACACCGTTGCTCTAAGTTTAGAGCATTGGCTCCTTATTTTTTCTCTCTCTTTGCCTATTCTTATTATCCCGGAGATCTACAAAATGTTTCGTAAAGAGCCAAATTCAGTAAAAGCTGTAGCGAATTAATAAAACTTATCTAGTATTTTAAACCTTGGTCTAGTATGAAATCTAGCTGTCAAAGTCAATTCTTAGGGGAAAAAATATGACTATTAATTTGGCAGTTCCTTTTTTACTAATGTCTAGTTTGTTTGCTCCCACAAATACTATTTTTTTGGGAGTGCCAAATAAACCCGCTATATTGGTAAATGAACAAGAAATTTCGAAAAAAATTTCCAGAAAATTTGATAGACCCAAAATAAAAGAATACCGGGCTGCAGCTGTCTTTGGCGGTGCGACCGCTTTAACAGCATGCATTGGTTCTCGCGGTGATGAATTAATATGTACGGCTCTTGGAGCTACGATTGGTATGTTGGCTGTCAAATGGGACATACTAAGCTTTGATGAGAAAAGGATCCTTGCAAAAGACATAGACAAATTAGAGGAAAAGATGGATTCCATTGCTTCATCCAATAATGAATATGAGAGAGAAAAATTAGTCTTATCCCTGAAAGAAGAAATTGGAATACTCAAGGTGAAATTAGAAGATATTTAGAGTGAGTTTCTGGGAAAATGTTATCTTGGACAGATATGCAAGCTATTTAAGCTCTCTTGAGTTTTATGCCGCTTGCTCGCATGCTGCCATTTTGAAGACTAAAATATATTTTGTTCCATGATCATGGGGGTGGGAAGATTGTTCATAACTTTCTAAGTTGATACTTCCTTGGTAGTAGCCCACATAAGTTTTAACCAAAGACATTCCAAAACCAGTCCCTTGTTCTCCAGAAGTGCCTGATCGAGAAGTTTGCTTTTCTGGTAAGAATATATTTTCTTTAATATGATCTGGCATTCCAATACCATAATCCCTTATTGTCATTTGAATTCTGTTTTCTTTGAGTTTTTCAACTCTTATATCAATAGTCTTTCCTGGTAATGAGAACTTAATTGAGTTTGACAGTAAATTGTTGAATACGTTATTGCTTAAAGAAACGGGATCAGCCAAAACCAAAACATCAGAATCAAACTCTGAAAAAAAATTTAGGGTCAGATTCTTCTCCTTTAGCTGTTCATTGAAAATAAATTTACCATTTTCGACTACTTTATTGATACTAGTAGGCACCAGTTGTAAGTCTGTTTTTCCTGATGAAATCAATTCCATAGATCGAACATGCTCGATAATGTCTTCTTGGGTTGCTGCTGCTCTTTCTATTTTTTTGCAGAGATCTATGTGCTTTTCTTTGGATAGGGAGGATATTTTGTTTAGAATTATATGGCTAGCATGCTTGATTATAAATAAGGTGTTATTCAGGTCATGACATAAAATACGAATTAAGCTCTTGTTTTCTTTAACTGCTGAGCTTAAGTCATTGTTTCTTTTTGCTAACTGCTGTGTTCTTTCTGTTACTTTTTGTTCTAGCGTAGCATTTAAAGCTTTAATCTTCTGTTCATCTCGCTGCTGTATATAGCGCATCTTATCTCCCAATGCAAAGGAAATTAGTACTGTTTCTAAAGCGATTCCAGTCAGGCCACCCCATATAGTAACCGCTTTCAAAGGTACTATTTCAAGCAAGCTTAACAAATATGGAATAGAAAATGCCATCATTACACACCTGGCAAAGGTAAACCAATAAGCAGGTCTAAAGCCATTTTTTGAAGATATAATACCGCTAAACAACATTAGAATTGCAGAGATATTAGCTAGCAATAGATAGAGCAAAGCCCCGGCTGCATAGTTAAATAGCGAGATCGCAATATTCACAATAAAGAGGGCTTGTACGATCATATTTGCAAGATAAAGCTTATTAATTCTAGATTTTAGTTCAAGAAATGTGACGGTAAAATAGTTACCAAAGAAGGTGTAGAGGCAGGTAGCAATCATAAAATATTCATTTGCACTACTAAGAAAAGGTTTCCACCAACCTTGTAACCCTGAATTAGATAATAGAGAAAAGAATATATAAAATACATAGATTAGAAATGATTTGTCTCTGTAAGTCAGGTACAAAAAGGCATTGTAAAAAATCAAAACAATTAGAAATCCATATACCATCCAGACAAAGGCGATTTCCTTGGCAATATGATTCATTACTTTATTTGGATGTCATATCTTAATTGGAAATTGGTTTGATCCTTCTGTTTTTATCCTCAAATAATAGGTGTTAATTCCTGGAGGAATTTCAAGTATAAATATTGGGGAACGATAAAACAGAGAGTCGTCGTCTCGCTCTATGTATTCACCCAAATGAAAAGATTGATAGTTTCCTTTAAATAAGTAATAAAGCGATACATAATCTACAGCAGGGTAAGCATATTCCACATACACTTTTTGGTTTTCATTTATGTATAGGAATTTCAATAACTGATTGGCGGGATTTATCGTTGTAATTTTAAGGGTTTTTAAATTAAGTATTGCCCGATTATTTTTAGGTTGTCATGAAACTTTTCCTCCGTTTTTGTGATTGCTCTTCCATAAT
>JBGCDR010000116.1:0-5102 GCA_045105515.1 Oligoflexales bacterium | reverse complement strand
ACGAAGATATTTAATTGCCGAAAATATGGTATTTTTCACTTATCACTGGAAAATAAGAAGATTTTTTAAAATTAATTTCAACCGCGATAAAAAAAACTGAGTTGCAAAGGCAAGAATTTAGTTTCCGACCAGACACTAAGTCACTCCGAATTCCTTCCTGCACATTTTCAAGAAGAGGAATTACAAATTTCCAAAAGTTGTGAGCACCTTCCTCAGCAGTCTCACATTGAAAATGTTGATCTTCGTCATAGCATAAATCTTCGTAATAGTTTCCCGATTGCAGCCTTACCGGAGTAAGTGTAGTCTTAGGTGTACAGTCTAAAGCTAATCCAAAATGGATTTTAAGCGCCTCTAACACTACCGTGACAGCCTGCCGGGTTGTTTGTAAGGTTACAAGCGATGCATTATTCTCTAGAGTTTGAACTAAAGCCTCCAGTCCAAATGACCGAGCACCATATTTACCGTCAATATTATCATTTATTTCATGCTGAAGTTGGTTGCATAAACGAACCGCAGACTCATCAATACAAGGATACTTTATCCTATGATACTCACATACCTCCTCTGCTCCTGGAAAAAAATAGTCTCTCCAAGATTTAAAGGAGTTTTGATGAAATCCTTTCCTATAAAATCGATAAATCTTACAGTTTTTCTTTACTAAGATAGGTTCACACAGGCAACTTCCATCTACATTTTGGTTTAAGAAAAGCGCTGCTGAAAGTCCAACTAGATTTACTGTTTGAATGCATGGAACTGCAAAGGAAATTCCTCCATTAAATTGAAACATAGTTATAAAAATTAAAAATTTCAAACTAACTTTCAAAGACATTTTAAACTCCAATATTTTATTTCAAAAAATAGTATGGTTGCTGCCAGCGGACCGAAAATGAGTATATGTGCAGGACCTTATAAGCGTCAACAGCTAAAACTATAAAGAAATTCAATTATACTTATAGATGTTTAGAAAATATTTGAATTATCTATGTTCAGTCTTTACACATCAGCCCTCTTAATTAGGGTATAGTATTTGGGATCAAACATGAGCAAAAAAAAATTAGCAATTTAAATGATATCTTTTGCGCGTTGCAAGCACTGATACAAGCCAAAGAAGCGAAGGTTCAAAGCCTATAAATAAAGATGAAGAGGCTCGGTACAGAAGTTCCGTGCTTCGCTGCTACAAAAACATGTGGATGTAAAAATAGATAGGGTTCTTCGATGTTTTTAAGTAAAAACGAAAAAATCTTAATACCTGAATTCACTTATGAATCAAGATAAAAATCCATACATTACAAGTGGCTAAAGAGTCACTCAGATATGCTCCTACCGATATATCGACATATAGCTTAAGCAATTAATCTCACGAAGATTTCAAAACCGACACAAGCCAGACACATCCAACCCATTATTCTTGCAAGACTTGTTTGAGTCTTACCTTTCACGCAAAAGGTTACACTGGCTTCTTAATAACCTTTTTCTTAATCCCCGATTTTTTAGGCAAAAGCTGTGATTGGCCAATCCTGCTACCTGCCAAATTCCATCTTTAGATTTTAAGATTTAGTCCTAACTATTTAATATTACTGTGTTCAAAATTCACCCCTCGGCAGGTTTCAAAAATAAATCCCAAGTAGCTATAATATTATCTACATAAGATAGTATTTAGCTAAAACTTGCAAATTTCCAAAGCGAGCCTTGATGAAAATCCAAAACCACCTCGCGCCAGGTTCAAAAATTACTGTTAGCTCGATCCGCAATAAAAAAGACCTTAAAAGACGAACCAAGAAAACTTGCAAATGTTCACTCTTGGGATCAATACAGCACTTAGAGCATCAGATCTTCTTAAAATTACATATGGTCAACTTTCCACTGTAACGGAAGGGGAATTTTTCAATATCAATGAAAAGAAAACATCTAAGAAAAGGATTGTAACCGTCAATCAAAGTTCTTATGATGCCATCAGGAAATACTTGAAAGGCCCAAGACAATTTCAGATGCTCCTTTTTTTCTATCGCAAAAATGGTTCCATGGAAGGCAAATTACCACTTCAAGTCTAAATCAGATTGTAAAGAAGTGGTGCAGTGAGATTAACCTTGATGGAAACTATTGCTCACATACTCTTAGGAAAACTTTTGGTTGCCACCAGAGAGTGAATTTTGGGGTCGATATCCCAACGCTGATGGTCGCCTTTAACCACTCAACCCATGCTCAAACCCTTGCCTACCTAGGGATTCAGGATGAGGATGTGTAAATTTTTTTATGAATAACTTGTGAAAAATTAAACCTCAAAATAGGTTGTATTGTCTATAATGAAAAAGTTGATGACTAAACTAAAACTAATATTGCTACTGATAGAAAGAAGATACTATTGTGTTGGTCATGCGTATTGATTCCATTAATTATATTTTTAAGTTTTCTAATTTATGACCCAAATAAAGACGACTTGGATTTTTGCACAACCTCTATTGATGACGTTGTAAAGATGAACTTTGGTATATTATTGCTAGTTTCACCCTTAATACTGGTTTCAATATTAAAAATGAATATCTGGCTAAAGTCATTATTTTGCCTAATTTTAATTTCAATTTATTCCCAATTTCTTTCTATCAACAATTTGCCCCTGAAAGTTTCGAGAGTGGTTACAATTAGCAATTTATATGGAATTGGAGGAGGGTTAGAAGCACATAAGAGATTGCATGGCAGAATCCTACCACTGAGGAAGGATTATCTAAGATAAGTGACAGGACTGTTGATAGTTGGGGAACCCCATTATATTACAAATCTGATGGACTTAGCTTTACACTAAAATCGGCAGGCAAAAGACGATTATCTCAGCCTTTGGCACGATTGAACTGCAAATCTATGGATTTCCGTGAAGGAAAAATATCTGAATTGTCTAAAAACTTAGAGTTTGATCCACACTCGGTGTTTTATATTGCTCGAAAATACTGTATAGTTAGGGGAGTGAAGAAACTTTCTGGATGCTCATTTGAACTATTATTTCAAGAAAAATATCCTAGGAAAAATTTAAAAATTTACAAGTCAGCTGCTTAAACTCAGTATGTTAGAATTTTAACGGTCGATAGTACTAAGCGAACATGGGGGGTGGAAAGCTGGAAGAAGAAGAGAAAAAATCCAAGGAAGAACTTTTTAAAGAGTTCATGACGAAAGGTGCCAATAATAACGTAGCCATGGTGCCTCAAGAGGCCTCTATCAGAACCATTGTTGAGCTAATGGTAGCTAACAATATTTCAAGCGTTTTACTACATGATCAAAATGAAGACATAACAGGTATTATCACCGAAAAAGATATTGTTAAAAAATTTACTTTGCTTGATTTTGAAAATAAACTCGATAAAAATGCTTTGACTCTTGCAACCAGGCCTGTTCTTTTTGTAAACCAACAAACCTATCAAGAAGATATAGTTAAGATTCATCTAGCTAAACGAATCCATCATTTTCCCATCACAAATAGTGAAAATTCAAATGGCGAATTACAAAAAACTAAAGATATCGTTGGGATCGTCTCCATAGGTGATTTTTTAAGAAAATTCGTCTTAGATGATAAAAAAGATAAGAAAAAAGACAAAAATGATGAGAATGCAGAGTTAATAGAGCTATTTTTTCTTAACGGATCGGGGGAACAAAATAGCAAAAGTATACAATGCCTAGAAGGCTTAGGGGTAAAAATAAAACGCATCATCAACTTTCACGCCTTTTATCAGGAACATCAAAAAAGAACCCCACCTATTATGTTTGACATAGACAGTTTTCCGATAAAAGAATCCAAAAACCTCATTAAATCTCTTAAGAAATACCTTGGGCCTTGCATTTTTATCACTCAAAATGCTGCGCTTATCCAGGCTTTTCGTATGCATTTGAACCCTGAATTCCAAGTTATTGCCTTAAAACCTATCGACTACTGTTATTTTTATTGGCTATTAAAACAAAAGTGGGCAAAGTAAGTTTTAAGGTAACCTAATGTATACATTTCTCCCCCCATGCAAGCTTTTTGAATTCTTCATGACTTTAGGCTAATGAGTCGAGTCAGCCAGAGGAACTTCCCTTCTTGCTGCTCAGGTGAGTCGACCAGGGGAAGCTCCCCCCAAGCCGCTCTTTAAAACGACATGAACGTCTCCGCTCATACGGCTTCCTTCATTCAAGTCCAGTACATCCCATACGTCCAATGAACAAACAAATTAGGAGATTTTTTGTCTCACAGCTCTAAGCCAATTGACCCCTCTCATTCTTCCAACTCTTAGTCTATGTTATTTTCCCAGGCACCACCGTATTGTAGAAGCTGCAGTTGTTAATTCGGGTGACCGAGTATTTGATCTATGACCTGCACATCATAAGTTTATCAATATTGGGCTGCATTCAGTGAATATGACAAACCTACTTGGGATTTGGCCGATAAGTTCAAGTAACACCAGTTTTCTATCAATTAACTCACGGCAAAAACACCGCCACAAAAACATAGCCGCATCAAACGCGTGATAACTGCCGAGAAATCATCATTTGGTAGGGGTTTTTTGAACAAAATCGGCAATGATCGAAAATCGCATCACCCGGAAATATTCGTATATTTTTGCTTGCAGCATACCCTCTCTACATTGCAAGAATAACGATCGTTTTCCTGGATCATAAATTCTAGTCGGAGACCCTATATTTTAAGCTCAAAATCACAAGAAAACTCATTCAGAAAAACTACACCAGTTAAACGTTTATGGTTTGAATTTTCTGACCCATTCGGGAAAGACATATTCATAATTTAATTTATTTCATAATTACAGCCGTTTACACAGGTGAAAAGTAACCGGAAATCATGATATTATTAGGTTAGCTCAAACTTGGCAGCTCAGAGGCTCGATGCTCATTCTGGGCCTATAACCAATTCCATATTTCTCTTCCCATTCGGGTAAACGACAGACAAGCCTTTACCCAAAGCTATCAACAACCAGATAAAAAGACTTGAATTCAATAAGAAAATGCAAAAATAATCTTGCCGTCCAGAATTCAAAACAAATTTGTGCTTGAAAAAAATATTTTCATCAAAATTCCCCTTCCTAAGATGTGTTTAAGAGCTAATAAGAGAAAAATCTTAAGTT
>JBGCDR010000115.1:0-11607 GCA_045105515.1 Oligoflexales bacterium | reverse complement strand
GTTTAATCATAGCATGTTGATATTACATATATATTATATGGCGGTTTTTTCTGTTTTTACATCATATCTTTTGCGGTTTCAGTGATTATACATGGAAAGTAGGTGTTAATGGGAGCTTAATCTTCGTCTTGCCAGTAATTATTCAGAATATGGAAAGTTAGAAGCAAAATTAAGAGAAAAAGGCTTCGTTAACTCCCAAGAAGCTGGAGATCCAATTTGCAGGTGGACAATAAACGGAGTCACCGTTGATGTAATGCCTACTGATGAGAATATCATTGGTTTTTCTAACAAGTGGTACAAAGAGGGGATTAGGGAGGCGATGGATGTGAAGTTGCCTTCAGGGACTGTTATTAAGATCTTTAGTCCACCGTATTTTGTTGCTTCTAAGTTTGAAGCCTACTTAGGTAGAGGAACAGGTGATTTTAGGCTCAGTCATGATATTGAAGATGTTGTGACTTTGCTTGATGGAATGCTATCCTTTGAATCGATACAAAATGCTCCAGCAAGTGTAGCTGATTATCTGAGTAAAAAGTTAGTAGAGTTTCTTGATGAAGATACTTTTCTGGAGAGCATCAGTGCTCATTTGGAGCCAGGGCCTAGTAATAGTGAGAGGGCTAAGAGGTTGATTGAGTTTTTTGAGAAGATGGCTAAGCGTATTTGAAGGAGACCTCTCCACTACAGTCGAGGTGATAAAGAGGGACTTGAAGGGGACCACTTTACCGCCTGGCGGCGTGGTGGTGACAGGAAAAAATGTGAGATCTTTCGACAGAGTTTACCCCGAGTTAAACGGGGAACCTCTGATGACTTTGCTACATCTGCCCATGCATCCCGAAATGAAGTATTCTTAGGATTGAAAGCTCTCTTTGGAACCAATAAACCGACACGAAAACGACACGATTTCTGTACCCAGGAGTACCTAAAGATACCAATAAAGCGGAAATTGATGAGTGTGATTAAAGTGAAAAGTACCAGTAAATACAAGCTGATACCAAGCAATACCAATGGTGGTTTAGTGACCACAAATAAGGGCGGCATGGGTGGTATGATGTAATTAGATCTTGATGGTCATAGGATTACAGTCGAAGAGTTTAGTAAGTGAAACTCTCCCTCGATTGTTTCAGCTAATATGCAATCTTGATTTGAGCCAACAATTTCTATTGATCTATAATCACCATCAAAAAATTCATAGATTGGGCTGGCTAGTTTGTGCTCCTTATGTATATAAAAGCCATCATGATCTATGGAAATTGATGAAGAGTTGGGTTTCGATTTTTCATCTTCTGTTTGAGTTTTCGGTGTGACTTGGTTTTGATTAGAGGTTTTATCAGTTGTTTCGGTGCTTGGTGAACCGCATGCAATTAGTGATAAGCACAAAATTGAAATGATAAGTTTCATGAATTTTCCTTGGTCTGATTTTAATTTCTTAAGAAAAGTTTTTTGGATAGGAAAAAAGGTGTCATTATCTCAGTGATGCATGCCATGGTAAATACCGACACGAAAACGACACGATTTTTGTACCCAAGAGTACCAAAAGGTACCAATAAAGCGGAAATCGATGAGTATGTTTCAAGTAAAAAGTACCAGTAAATACAAACTGATACTAAGCAATACCAAAGGTGACTTAGTGCTCCATAATAAGGTGGCATGGGTGGAATGATGTAGATCGGCGATTGTTTCAGATGAATTTTGTAACGGCTTACATCACTGCTACAAATGGGCAGCTTAGTTTTTCGATGCCGATAGATTTTTGTCAGAGGACAGGATATTTTTGGATGCAATGAGATCTTGCGGAAAAAGGGCATTACGTTCGAGCAACTTCTGCAAGCTTCTGTCATCATCTTCCAATAAGAATATTTTTTATTTTATTTGGGTCAGCGCAAGTTTGGACTTTGTATTTGGTGCTTGTGCCAATGAATCAAAGTGCTCTTTAACAGCTGTTTTTTCTATATATTAAAGTATTCTTACCCACAAAAGTCCCTTTACTATCAAGGATTTGATCACACCATTCCTTGATTTCTATAGGGGTGTAAACTTTTTGAAAAGCCCCAATCGAGGTGATGACTCCATCTTGGTATTTTTGGGTCGGTCTCATGACGGTATTCATCCTGACCGCAATCAGAAGGTGGGTAAGACTGTAATGCCATGCCTGAAGTAAAACTTTTTTGCGTAAGTTAAGAGAAGGTATCACATTTAAAACATAAGCTAGTAACACTAAATCATAATGCTCTTTCCTTGGGGCTAGAGTACTTGAAAATACGGGGTCCCATCCCTCGCAATGAAACCCTTTACTATTTAAATACGCTGCATCGAAACCGTGTCCGGCCCCAAAATCTAGGACACTAAAGGATTTTGAATCGCTTTTCAGGTTATCTGTTACCCACGTAGCTAAATTGGTTGGAGAGGAGCGAACTCGAGCAGTCCCTCTCATGGACTCATTGGGGACCTTGAAATCTGGAATGTCATACATAATCTAAGGTTCTCCTATAATAAAACAACCATGCGGCTGTAGAAATCAAGAGTGCCGCACTTAGGCTGTAATGCAAGGCTGGTGCTAGCGATGTTAAGAAAAAGCCTACAATCAAAAATGAAATCATCCGTGTGATAAGTATAACGTTTTCAATGTTACAAAACACCTGATGCTGAATATGAGAAGGAAGGATCTCCACTAAGTATGTCTGTAGAAGTACATTAATAAAACCTATGCAGACGCCTATACCGAGCAAACTTAAGTAGCTGAGTGGCGATAGACCAAGGTCAGTAAGTAGTAAAGAGAAGAAAGCTAAACACAAATATCGAGAACCAACTTGTGTGCTAAAAGATCTACGCCTTTCAGCTAATGTTTTCATATAAAGCCCAGGAATTATACCACCAAAAGCAAAGGTCACTTGTAAAAAGACAAGGTAGTTAGCACCCATATTTGGGTTGTGGTACCTACATATAGGAATAAACAAATGGATCGGGATAAGTGCTATATTAAGCAAAATGATTGCATAAAATATTTTTTGCGCAGCAACACTGAGGAGAACCTGGGAGTGCTTGTGGTAGGTTTGTTTTTAGGAGCCTTATAATCAGTTTTTGGGGAAATCTTGATACCCTTCAAAAGCAAAAAAGCGATTCCGTATAAAAAAATCATACATGCCACAAAATTATAATAATTATCGACTTTCACATCAAAGGTCAAAAGAAAAAGTGGTCCGGTAAATGCTGCTAAAGAAGATGCAAGTTGATATCTCTTGAAAAATTGACCAATTTTGCTTGAAGGTATGATCTTGTCAACTGCTGCTTGCAACGTCACCCTACTCGCAGATTGAAAGCAAGTATTTGCAACTAAGAACAACGCAAAAAAAGTGGTCTTATACGGCATTAACCTAAAAAAATATGATAATGCCATGAGCATTATATGAATGCACGGAACAAGCAATAAGGATTGTCTGACTGAGACGGACCTTAAAATCATCGGATAAAATTGGATGAGTATGATCCTTACAAGCAAGGATCCTGAAAAAAATAAGGAAACCAAGCCAGGGTTGCCAAAGAAATCATTGATCCATAACTGTAGAAAAAAATTAATCGCAAAATCTGCACAGGCTAGACAAAAAGATGAAATCAATAAACCCACCATACCGTTTATTTATCCTATTTCCGGAAGGTGTTGGCAGGGAAACAAGTTCGATAGAGCAAGCGAGAAGAGCTTGCTGGAAAACTTGTCCGGCCATGAAAGGTACGAAAGTTATCTATAATAAGGACCTCATTTGGCTTCATTGAAAATCTAATCTGATTTTTTGGATTATGGATGTAGCTGTAAACCTCACGATATAGTTGCTCAATTCTGGCATCCGCACTAAGACCTTCGAGAATTGCCGGAAAAGCCATTCCTAAGTAATCCTCTTCGAGGTGTTCCAGAAGTGGTCGGTTTAGCTCACCTTTCATCCCTCTTATTCTCAGGCAGTTTTTGTCAAAAAGCTTTTCGAAAACATCAGCATAAGATGGTAAAATTTGCTCTTCGATGTCTGCAAATTTTAATAAGGTTGACACCCCCCCCTTATTAGCAGGCCTTACACAATGCAGGGTAATCAGCCTTGGTATCTGATGACAATGGGCGTCATCCATATGCAAAGGCTGAGTGTAACAGGAATTGGAAAAATACCGTCCTTGATTGACTGAAGCTATGGTAGTGTGAAGGGAATCCTCTACGCCACTATCCCTAACCGGCTCACCTAATAAGTTTGTAAGCCTAGCTCGCACTGTATCTAAGGATACTTTTACAGAAAACTTCAAGAGTAAAAAGCCATGATACTTTAAAACTTGATGAAGCTCCTCATCCTTGGCATCAGCTTGAAAGACCGCTAACTCACTTAGCCTGTTTTCAAGTAAGGCTTCATAACTATGTTGGTTTATCTGTCGGTAGATTGTCATAAAAAAATTTCTATCTATCACAAAAAGTGCTCCTGAAAATAGCTTAACTGTTCTCTATATGCTTCTAAAATCCATACACCTCTTGGTAGTAAATAATCCCGTTTATCAGCAAGAAGGTGAAAGGCATGCATGCATCTTGAGGTAAGTTGAGAGGTTGACCCATGAAAAGCCCCGTGGAAAGATTCTGTGGCAAATTTTTTTCTAAACAGCAAAACCTCGACACCTACCATAAAACTGTGAAGGAGGACATAAAATGACATGCTTCTTGTGCCTGCTGCTGTATTGATCGGCAAGGTTATAGGGAGACATTTGTTTTCATTAGAAACTTGGGGGTTGAGCTTATCATCTAAAAACATGATCATATGATTCATTTGATGCACCATCAATTCTATGTAATCCTCTTTCTCAAGATGATCCTGACCATTTATTATCACTAAACCCAGTGAATCTTCAGTAGTTCCCTTGGTGTACTGCTGCATGGAGTGGATGATGATATAACGAACAAGAAAGCTAAATGTTTGATGAATATCGACACTTCGTTTTGATAGCTCCAAAATCACATCGTCGAAAAACCCATTGCAAAGTCGCTCGGTGTTCACCTTGCTATTTTTAGAAAAATCCTTGTATACTGTGTCATAATACTTCGGGGCGACAGTTTTTAGACCCTTGATGTCTGAAAAAACTGGTTTTTTAGAAATGGTACCTTCTAGATTTTGTAAATAAGAATGAGTTGCTAGTAGATGAAGGTACCTTTCCCATCGATTTACCCCTTTAAACCTTTGCAATACTTTTGAAAGAATGCAGTCTACGCTTTTATGACCAAGTAATAGATACATAGCTTTTCTCCTAAAGGATCTTGCAAGATAAATGGGAGGTCCAGTGATTGAGGTTTGATTGACCTTGTCGTTCTAGCTCAGGTGGAAAATGAGTGCGCTTATAGTTCAGGTATTCATCGAAGAGATTGCCATCTTTTAGATCATTGTATGTGAAGAAGCAGACCCTGCGAGGCATTGAATCACAATTATTCTTGGAACAGTGTATTAAGCGACCGCTAAAAATCATAATGTCTCTTTGCTTTAGAAACACCTTATCCCACCTATTTTCCTCTAGTTTCATAAACTCTAAGGATCCATTTTGATGTTCCATTAACCTCGGAATCCTATTACTATTATAGATCTCAAAACACCCATTACTATTCGTGAAATGATCAATCGGAATAAGAACCGTTAAGATTTCTTTGCGAGTGAATTTAGAGAAGGCCGCACCATCTTGATGAGGCTTAAAACCTCTCCCCCCAGGTCTTTTAAAGTTTATTTTATCCTTAAGAAGGGAATAATGGGAGCCTGTCAGGCTTGTCATCAAAGCGTGAAGTCTTTTATCCCTCGTTAAATTATGAATAACTCGACTGTAGGGTGATAGGTTTTCTATCCGGTTTAGTAGTTTACTACCTTCCACTGCTTCATAATAGTTCATCCACATATTCTTTTCTTGTGCCTTAGCCTCATAATTTTCTACCTCTCGTTTAAGTGAAGTAAATTCACCTTCAGAGAGGAAATTCTTTAGTATAAGGTATCCAGTTTCAGAAAAATTATTCGTTATTTGATCCATATTGTCATCCAAGGTAATCTAGGTATCTGTTAATGATGTTGATTTGAAACCCATCATTAGATTTATGCTGTGAATAGATCGAATCACTCCACACTTGATGCTCTTGCTCTTTTAGCCATAAACTTTGCCGTTTAATAGCCACAACTCGCTTCTTGTTCAGACGAGCGTATTTGTACAACCAGATATCCGACATATTTGGTCTTGAAAATAAATCTAACGAGATTCTATGCATCTTAGGTTGGATGATCATAGTCCCCGTACCTGGCACATCTACTAGGGTGTCCTTGTCAAGAATGGATGAAAAGTGCAGCCCTACTTTCTCCTGATAATAGGAAGCAGTTATTTTTTTGGGGATCTTATTTCCATGGACACAAATAATAGTGTCTGCATCCCAATTTTGATAACTTTCGATTAAAGCAGCAACGTAGTTGTGTGGGTAGATGATATCATCATCAATCGTCAGAAAAAATTCAGCATTACAGTGCTCAATGGCATAAAACTTACCTACATCACCCAAATCGGGTCCATCAATGCCAAAGATACTTATCTTATCAGAGCGTAAAAAATCGGGAACATGATCATATCTGTTGAGGTAAACCACGATGTGGTCGACTTGAGATGATATGGATTTCAAGGTTTGCCGCATCATCTCCTTTCTAGATGGAATAGAGGCAAGTCCTAGTAGGGTCCTGATTTTTTTATTATGCCTATTTAATTGCACGATACTTTATCTCTTCATTAAAAATATGATCTTCGTTCCAAGTCCAACATTTATTCATCTTATATACTTGCATGATTCTTTTTCGCAGTACCGTGTCACTTTTATGTACTAGGTCAAATAATCTGGATGTGTGAGACACAGGGTAATACATCATTTGATCTGGTCTTAGCACTTTTTTGACAACCTGATGGACAAGTGTATGATCACTATGCCCATATTCCCCTTCAGGGCCATGGGTGTAAATTTCGTTAAAGCTGGAGCGATTAAAAATTGCTTTTAGTTCTCTTTGAGTCTTGGCATAAGCTGACCTATGTTCTTTACTTCTCGAGGCGTCCTTCCAAAATCCAGATTCAATAAGATTCAAACAGAGGATCTTATCGCCTAGGTCATGCTCAAACAGACTCTTTTTCCGGCAAGGATCCATCCAAGGCTTGTCTTCCCTCCCTAAAAATACAATGACAATTAGGTTAAAATATTCTGGAGCAAACCAGATAACTTCATCATCAGGATGAGCGACGACGAGGCATCGCGAAACTTTTAACGTGTGATCCATCTTTTTTCCTAACAAGTTCTCTTGGCAATCTCTCGTGCGTATGCAAGCTCAGCTAAGATATCCTTGATTGGAGGAATATTAGCATCTCGTTCTAAAACAACCCCTTTTACAGAAGTGCGGCGCATAACATACTCTAGTAAAGCCCAAACTTCCGCTTGAATCTTGTTTGCATGCGTGTCAACCATCATGCCCAATTTTCTTGATCCACCCGCTATGTGAACCTCAATTATCCGCTCATGGGGTAAGTGATCGATAAAGCTATAGGGGTCGTATCTATGATTTACAGAATTGATGTATAAATTATTGACATCCAAGAGGATTCCGCAATCAGAGTTTTCAACAACCTTGCTTATAAACTCGCATTCACCATAGGTAGCGAAAGGGAGTTGGTAATAATATGTGATGTTTTCGATGAGAAAAGGGAGATCACAAAGTTCTGAAACTTCAGTAATCTTTTTGCAAATGTTTTCTAAAACCTCGTCATTGAACTCAATGGGCATCAGATGCCCAACTTCTTCTCCAGAAGATTTGGTCATGCATAGATGATCACTGAACCATTTGGGTTGATAATTCTTAACAGCTTTGGCTAGTTGGCTCTGATGTTTCTGATTTGCAGGTACAATCTCCCCAAGCGACATATCTAAGCCATGCATAACCATTGGTTTTTCTGCAATTATCTTTTTTTGAATTGGATCAAAATTCGGATAGAAAAAGCTTTCGGAATAAAACTCAAAAAAGTCGATCTCGTCGAGGTGAGCCAAAAGCTCAGCTCGCAAATCAGGGATATAACTAAGCCCTATCCCCAACTTAGAAATTTTTCTTGCATTCATCTTTGCCCCCTTTTAGGAAGGTTAGTATTCCAATTTTACTCAATGTCTCCAAGGTACCAACCAATTGATGTGCAGCAACCTCAGGGTATAGAGGCAGTAGTTTTTCTACGCTATTTAATCCATTTAGTTTGATTAGAAGTCCTTGCAAGTCACGATTTACATTCAAAGTGATGATCCCTGGACCTGAAAGGTTCTTGGCAAATAGAACGGTTGAATTTTTTCTTTCAAGCTTTCCATCGTTAATGCTGCTGAAATCATATTTGAAATCTTGCATTAGGTAGCCTTGGAATACGAAGGGGTAGCTAAGGTCCTCATATTGCTCATAAGATGATGACTGTGCTTTTTTAAAATCAGAATTTAAAAAAGAGAATAGAACCTGATTTTTATTTTTCTCATACCTTAAGACGTTTGCGAGTATGCCAGGTGAATGATTTTGCAACATAAAATCGATAAAAGCCAATGCCTCAGCGTGTGGGTTTTTTGGGATCCCAAGTGGTAGATTTCTGATGAATTTTCGCCAATTTAATGCGATTTCTTGCTTAGTCATGAACTTTTCAAGGCTACTAAGGCACTCTAAAACCCCAAACCACCTGTTGCGTAGGTTTAGTTGTGCAGATCGATCAAACCTTCGCTGTTTTTGATTTAAAAAGCTAAAAATAGCCTCATAGTCTGTGTGGCCAATCCCAAATTGTGCCATGATGGCTTCAGGTGAGCTATTTTTATATAGAATCCGAACTTCTTTGCTATTGATAAGCTTAGCGTATAGATTTTGTCGTGCTTTTGCTGACACGCCCTTGTCTCCATTTTTTTAGATCTATCCCTAGGTATATCTCATCGTAGTACTTGCCATCATGATGGATGGCTTTATGTCTTTTACCTTCTTCTTGGAATCCGAAAGACTTAAGTAACTTAACCGATTTGATGTTCCCATCCATCACAGTCACATCAAGCCGTCTCCATTTTTTTGCAGCATGATCTAAAATACTTGAAAGCATTTTCGAACCAAATCCTTGGCTTTGAAAGCAAGGGATGAACCCACCCAGTGCCCAGCAAACATGTTTCTTCTTCTTTGTTTTCATGCCGTGAATCTCACCGTAACCCACCAAGCGATTGGATTGTTTCGCTACCAGAAAGATCGAATTGCCATTTTTAAATCGCGAGTTAAGTAAGTCCTGAAGTGTATCTATGCGTTCATCTGCATCATAATCCATAAACGAGCTTGTTGAGTCTATAGCCAGCTGTAGCTCACAGTATTCATGAAGGTTTTGTTGCTTTAGTTGCTCAATAATCACTGGATCAATTCTCAGTATTAAGGTTGAAATAAGTTATCTAGAGAAAAATTAGCGGGACACCCCGCTAATTTTAACTAGGGGCATCCACAACTGTTACATCCAGTTTGTGCATTTTGTCCGCTTGTCTCAATTACGTTGATTTCAAAAGACATACTTACTCCATTTATACTGTTGTTTGTCATCAATGTGGTCCAACATTCGATGATCTGTTTACGATGGGCGGAAGATACAAAATGTGTAAAAAAAAATTCAATCAATATTAAAAAAATAATAAAAAATATAAATCTCATCAAACTCTAATAATGAGGGTACTTTCATGTTTACATTTCACTTAGCAAAGAATATACACACGCTAAGCGATTTCTAACGACCCTCTTAAGGATTCAAGGGATAATTCTTACTAGGGAAAAAGTGAAAAAGGGACACCGTTTGGATGAAAATCTTCTTAAGAAGTTTGTCTTGGACACAATTACTTGTATTAAATCAGGCAGTTTCAAGTAGAGTAAGAAATATCTTCTACTTGTTTTGCCTTTTTATCCTCACGACTTTATCCAATCAAGATATTGGTTATATAGGCAATTGTCTCGCTGAAGGCAGTTTAAATATATCGTTTAAGGTATATTTAGTGTTTTTATTATTTGCTCTTTTGCACTCGGATATTTTTACGAAAAATCAAAATATCATTGGGTTCCTTAACACTCTGCCTTTGCCCAGGTTCTATGCCCCGCTCTTGCGCTGCCTGATCTTTTTTACCGTTAGTATTCCCATGATTGCTTGGATAGGTTTTTTTATATCTTGTTCTAAAGCACCACTCCTTAAGAGCCTATCAGCCTTTTGCATGTATACCTTGATTGATTTTGCAGCTTCGTTGACAGCCATCCTCATCCTATATTTAGGAAATAAGCATTGCTTGCCGGTATTGGAGGCGAGTAGGGGGTTGTCATTTCAATTTTTACCGACCCCAAGCTCATCAATAATCTTGCGATTACAGATAGTTTTGGCTGTATTAAAAGGCAAAATATGCTTGGATTATATCTTATTAGCGACACTTGGGTATCTGATATTTTATAATAGTCCATATACCAAGAGTTCACTCGGTTCGATCCATGCGGTGGGGATGTACTGGGGGTTGGCATACTTTTCGCGGCTAGTTACGAGGATGCACGATATAGATGACCAATATAAGCACTATTTTTCTATGTTACCTACATCCCGTTTCCAGGTTTTTTACAGTGATTTAGTCGCATTTATGATTCTAGCTATTCCAGTCTTTATGCTTGGATACTTTATGGTCGCGATGGACATTTATGCTGTGCTGGTGGCTCTTATCGTATTTATGCTTTGTCTATCACTTAGAATATTAAAATTTACGCATGCTTGGTTATTGGGAGCATTATTGCCAGCCTTGCTACTATTTTTATGGGGACGATAATAAATTGATTGTTTCAGCACAAGGTATCAGTAAATCATTTGGATCCAAAAGGATTATCCACAACTTTAACCATGCGTTTGAGTCTGGTTCCTATGCATTGAATGGAAAAAATGGGGCAGGTAAAAGTACTCTTCTAAAAATTTTAAGTGGTCTAGATCAAAAATTCGAAGGAACGGTCACCTATTCATTTGATGATTTAAATAAGAACCGTAGTTTTTTGCCAGACAAACCAACAACATACCCATTCATTCGTGGCAGAACTTTTTTGGAATACATTGCAAGCATACGGAAAAACGATCTGTTAAAGTATTCGGAAGCAGCAAACGAAGAATTAGAGCTTAATAAGATTTTGGATCTTAAATGTCGTGCGATGTCTCTTGGGCAGATAAAGAAACTTTTTTTAGTAGCAACTCTTATCGATGAGTGCCCCTTGTGGATTCTAGATGAGCCAACAAATGGTCTCGATCAAAAGGCAGTGAAGTTTTTAGCTTTCCGAATCAAGCAACACGTAAAAAATAAGGGTGTTGTGATCTTTTCGGAACACAACGAGTGTTTTATTAAAGAATCTGAATCTCAAATAATCGCATTATAATGACTCTCTAAGACTCACTGAATATATTAGAGTTGTCTAATTTTTTAACCAGCTAATATTATTATTTTATATGATTATTATGTAAATATTGATAAGCTGATCCCAAACGTAATTCTGGGAGGGCTTGATATGTTTATTTTCATGTTACCGGAAAGACAAGTGA
>JBGCDR010000114.1:0-12797 GCA_045105515.1 Oligoflexales bacterium | reverse complement strand
ATATTGGCGTTTGATTAGCACCTCTATCTCATACCTTTGCTCATAAGTGAGATTGGCAGACATAAATACCCCTTTCTTGCAAGCAGATTAGCCTCATAGACTAAACTAAATCCGCCTTCCGAAGCGATGGAATTTTTTCTTCTGCACTTAATCTAGCAATCCGCCGGGGATTAAAGTGGAATACCAATGGACACAGTGGAAAAGGGGTTATGAAATGGCAAAATCCAATTCTAGCTCAATCATAGGCTCTATTTTATACGTTAAGAACAAAGAAAGGCAGCAGGACTTTTATTTTAGCGATCCAATTATTGAATCACAATCAGTGTTTTTTCATCTCAAATCTAAACCCTTACTATGGGAAACATTTGATGACCTTCGCGGAAAAAATATCTTAGTCACAAGAGGCTATTCTTATGCAGAATTAGATCCATATTTAAAAAAGAAAGAGCATTTTGCTAACATTCACGAAACTGACAATGATCTACAAGGTTTCACAATGCTATTACGAAGATCACAGGCTTATGATTTACTACCCATCAATAGGATCGTTGGGATAACAACCATAAGGGACAATTTTAGTTCTGAAGATGCAAACAAATTTACATTCCATCCTAAAAAGTTTGGAGTCGTACCTCTACATTTAATTATTCGCAAAGATAAAAAACTAAAAAAGTACATCGATGCATTCAATAGCGGTCTTAAAAAACTAAAGGCCAGCGGGAAGCTAGATCAATATTTGCAAGATTCCTACAAAAAAGCTGGATGAAATTAAGTTTTTTCAAGCAAGAAGTCATTATTCGTAGAAGATCCCTCCACTCCCTAAGGCTCGGTCGAGATGACTTTGTGAATCTTAACACCCATTCGTGCTATTTTGCTTTTGGAAGAACCCTCTACTCGCTAATAATTAGTATAGCTGACGTAACCCACTAGACAGCCGGTAACTGATCCTTGATAGGAAAGCGTTCAATACGCTTGCCGGTTGCATTTCCAATAGCATTCGCTATTGCCGGGAATAATGGAGGAACACCTGGCTCCCCTACACCTGATGGTTTATCTGCGCCCTCAATCATATATACATCAATCTCCGGCATTTCACTCATTTTCAATAGAGGGAAATCATGAAAGTTTGATTGTACGACCTTGCCACCTTCCATATTGAGTTCCTGATGGAAAGCAGCAGATAATGCAAAGCCAATTCCACCTTCCATCTGAGTTTTTATGATATCCGGATTGACTGCAACTCCACAGTCCACGGCGCAGCTTACTCGATCAACCTTTACTTTTCCCTTGATTACCGTTACCTCTACGACCTGAGCCACGTAACTGCCAAAAGACTTGTGAACAGAGACGCCGTAACCCTTGCCTTTACCACCCCGTCCTGGTTTCCAACCTGATTGTTTAGCAACTTCCTTGAGAACATTGATGTGACGTTTATTGTCTCCCAAGCGCGCAAGCCGATACTCAATCGGATCTTTTTTAGCATAAACTGCCGCTTCATCAATAATAGACTCAACTGCAAAAGCTGTATGGGTATGTCCCACAGATCTCCACCACAGAACTGGAACCTTGGTATCAGGGGAATGAAGATCAGCATAAAAATTAGGTATCTTGTAAACAAGACCTTCTACACCTTCAACGGAAGTATTATCAATTCCATTTTTAATCATTCCTGCAAAGGGGGTATTTCTTAGAAGGGATTGTCCAACGATACGATGTTTCCATGCTGTGATTTCACCATTTTTATCAAGACCAAGTTGAACTCGATGAACAAACATCGGACGGTAGTAACCACTCTGGATATCATCTTCTCGAGTATAAACCAAATGAATGGGGCGTCCCAGCTGCTTTGCAGCCTTGAGAATATGCGCTGCTTCCCCAACTAAGTCAGCAACAGGAGTTGCTCGCCTCCCAAAACTGCCCCCTGCTAAGGTTGTTTCAATCTCTACCTGCTTTGGCTCTAGACCTAAAATCCCTGCCGCAACTCCCTGATCAAGGGTTTGACTCTGACTTCCGCTCCAGATCCTTGCTCCATTTTTGGAATATTCTATCGTGCAATTAAGCGGCTCAAGAGGGGCATGAGCAAGGTATGGAACCGTGTAAGTTCTTTCGATTACATGGTCAGCACTTTTCAGAGCTAGATCAATGTCTTTCCCGTGTTGATCTACCTTCAAACCACTTTTTCCCAACAGATCTATATATTCTTGCTCTATATCGCTTGTTGAACGCTGATTAGCTTGTGACAGATCCCAATCCACTCGAAGGCGATCACGGCCCATTTTCGCTGCCCAGAAGCTTTCTGCCAAGACAGCCACTCCTGTAGGAACTTGATACACACCTAGGACACCACTCACTTTATTAGTTTCTTTAGCATCAAAGGTTTTTACTTTGGCACCGAAATGAGTAGGCCTTGCTATTAATGCAGTGATCCTTTTCGGACGCCGGATATCAAGGGCAAATTGGGCTTTTCCATTGGTTTTTTCTCTCCCATCCAAACGCGTTACATCACGTCCTATCAACTTGTAGGCGGATTTATTTTTAAGTTTTACTGATTTTTGTGCTTTGAGGGTTTTCGCGATGGGAATGAGAGATCCATAACTCAAAGCCTGTTGGCTATTACGCTTACGTACCATCCCTTTTTCGGCATAAAGTTCTTGTACATTAACTTGCAGTTTTTTTGCGGCTGCAGCAATAAAGAGCTCACGTGCTGTTGCACCAGCAGTCAAGAGCTGTTGCCAAGAGTTTGCTGTTGCTGTACTTCCACCCGTACCTTGGGTCGGTCCCCAAAATAAGTTGTTGTAGAGGCTAGCATCTGCTGGGGCATGTTTTACCTCTATTTTCTCCAGATCAACTTCTAGCTCCTCGGCTAAAATAGTAGGTAAACCGGTAAATACCCCTTGTCCCATTTCAAGGTGCTTCACAAAAATACTAACCTTATTATCAGAAGAAATGCTAACAAAAGCATTGGGAGCATAGGACTTCGATTCCTGTACTAGCATTTTTTCCTTGGCAAAAGCCAAGGTATCTGGCATAAAAAAACCAAAACTAAGCATGGCACCAGTAGAAGCTCCTGCCTTTACAAAGTTTCTACGATTAAGTTGTCCAATAGATTCTTGTTCAGATCTAATATCACTCATATAGATTTACCCTTATATTTTCTGATTTAGTTTTTTAAACAGCTGATATTAAGCTAGTCTTGTTGCAGCATCTTTGATAGCTCTTCGGATTCGTACATAGCTCGCACATCGACAGAGGTTTCCTGACATGGCTTCATTAATTTCGGCATCAGACGGCTTGGGATTCTTTCTTAAAAATGCTACAGCTGCCATAACCTGGCCAGATTGGCAGTATCCACATTGTGGAGTATTATGCTTAACCCATGAATCTTGAACTACCTTGGTAACCTTGTCATTAAGGCCTTCGATAGTAGTTACTTTTTGTTTGGCAATAGTAGAAATGGGAAGACTACATGAACGAACAGCTTGGCCATCAAGATGTACGGTACATGCCCCACATTGCGACAACCCACAACCAAACTTGGTTCCAGTAAAGCCCAATTCATCACGAATTACCCACAATAGAGGAGTGGAAGGATCAACAGTTACAGATACATCGTTCCCATTAAGATTAATCTTGTAGGTTTGGTTTCCAGCCATATTTTTAAATCCTGTAATTATTAATATTTGCAATAATTTTACTTACGAAATACTAGAATGTCACCAGCTTATAAATGAATCTAGTCCTAGATTCTTGTTTAAAATTTGGATGGGATAATATTGTTAAAGAAATTAAAAATTAGGGAACAGCTACAGCACAGCGAAACCCCACATTTGTAGAGGTAATGGTAGGAGAACTCTTTAAATTTGCAGAAAACGCGCCTGAAATTGTTAAATTATCCCAGGCACCACCTCGACGTAGAGCTCCCCCCGAACTGTCATCCCCAGCATTAAAGCGACCAACAGACTGATCTAGGTCCCATGTATCATCCCAAAAAGGTTTAATAGCATTGGTTGGAATCAGGTATGAAACTGGCATTGTTGTGGTACCAACAAGCGGTAAGGAATAATCCTCCCAAGAATCTTCGGGAGTGCCATCATCTGATGGTTTTTCTTCATCATTGAAATAGCTCGTCCACTCCCAGACATTGCCTGCAAAATCCCATATCACCTCACCATTAGAGAGAGTGTGTGTTCTTTTCTCCCGGAAATCATCACCAGAGAGCATCCCAGCGCAGTCAGTTTCTACATACCCATTAGCATCACTAGCATCAGCAGCACACGCTTCAGAGGGGTCATCATCAGAATGACCTCTTGCTAATTCATTTGTACCGACTGAGCCACCATCCCAATTAGAATCCACATTGGCAATATTAGCTCCAATAGTCATCCATACATTGTTAGTGATAAGATGATAGCCCTTACCAAGTGAGGTACATTCCGTCTTAGAATCCTGTTGTGAAATTAATACCCAAGGGGTATTTGCATTTGTAGAGCTAGGAATTTCACTACCCATATTAGCGGTGCAAGTTTGTCCATCTGAAAATGAGCACTTAGCTTCGTACTTCATCACGCAAAAGTTGCTGGTGCCATAATCCGAATCTCCCGGTACCAAGATCCAGGTGCCACCTACTCCAATCGCAGAACAATCAGGGGGAGGGTTTGCCGTGCCGGTAACCCCGAAGACCTCAGTACCAGATAGGACATTTGCTGCAATAATATCAGCGTCACCTGAATTAGTATGCCTCACACCTTGCTCGTCCCAGTATTCGAAAGTAGCTGAAGATTGCATGCGAGTAGTAAACATAGAATCAGTAAGATCTTCTGCTCCACCAGCATTTTTTGTAGATAAATCCATGGTTTTGTAGGTGCTTGTAGCCACGCAGCCTTCTTGATTTGCTGAGGTACATTCACTATAAACTGTATTAATGATACTACCTTGAATCCCTGCAACTGTTTGACCTGATACAACTTTAGATGCTAGAGAAGTTATATCGACAGCAGGAAAAGATGGGTTTGACAAACAGTTTTCCTGACCATCAGAGTTACATTCTTCATAGCTTGCCTGTATAAGCTCTCCTTTTACTCCCCCTATGGTTCTTCCCGAAAGAAGGTATTTTGCCTGTAAATTGCTAAGGTCTAAAGTTCCTAAGACCCCACAAATTTCAACACCAGATTCAATTTTTCCTGGATCTATTTCAGGACAGGTCTGAATTTCAGCTAGATTCTTAACATGAGAGTCCTGGTCTGATTCAGCTGATTCATCTAAAAAACCATCTCTCGGCCTAACACTGCGACTAGAATCCATTTCATTAAAAAGGGCTCCTGAAAACTTAAAAGCTGCCAATTGAAATGAGGCCTTAGTGTAACTGCCTTCGGTGGTAAAATCAAAGCTGGCTATCAGATCACTCACAGTAATATCTGTAGTGGGTACCACCCCTAACTTGGGACCAAAATTAGTTTCAAGGATATAGATGACAATAAAAATCTTACCCTTGCTAGCTGAAAGTGAGAGGGTTTCATTAAGTTCCAAGGCAATACTTAGAGGTACATTCCCATCTATCTCTGTAGAGGAGTTGATATTTAATGGTTTGCTGAATGGAATATAATCATTCTCTAATCCAAGCTGCTTTTTCGAATTTGAGTCGACAATATCAAGGCCTTCTTCAATACTGACTTCACTTTGAGTGGCAAGAGCTCCGGGGCGAAAAACTGCATTACTCTGACCCAAGTCACTAGACTCACTTGCACTAAGTTTTTGTGGTTTAGTATAATCCGAGGAAATAGCTGCAACGGTTTTACCAGCTTCTTTTTTGACAACAGGCGCAATTTCCACTTCCTGAATGCTGCTAATCTTAGGTTCTGTGTCCATGGGTTTGCAGCTAGTCAGAATCATTAAAATACATACAATCTTAAGCAGCTTCATATTATAATCTCACAATAAATTTGCAAGCAGCTCTGCATTTATGTATCGCAACTTTTCTCATAAAATATAAAAAAATATTATTTGTCTATTTTATCATGAAGTTAGATTGACAATAGATTATGATTAGAATCTGACTATCGGGACTTATAGCACCGATTTCTAAGAAATAAATCTAATAAAACACTTGAAACATCATAAGTAGGTGTTTTATCTCTTTAAAATAAAGAGATAAATTTTATCGGTTCAACCCACTTCCGGCTGGGGACAAGACTCAACCAGTTTGGTCTATGCTAAAGACAGGGCTCGGAATCCTTATATTCATATCATATCCTCTGGCAAGTCCTACATCTCCAATTTCTTGTAGCTTCGCCAGTGCCTCTGTTTCTAAGATATGATACCCTGAAATATTTGCTTTAATCTGATGTAGTAAAGGTGCTATTTCATCAGCCTCGCTTTGTGCAGATTCGAGAGAAGCTTGTGCTCTAATTAGTCTTCTCAGATACCTAGGATTATCACTATATCTTTCTGCTAGGGTCCGTTCTCGATCACACGCAGTTCTTAGCTCTTCTATTGTCTGAACTTGAGCTTGAGCTCGTCCATCAAGTTTATGAAACTGCTCTTGTTCCCATTGATAATCTTCGCCAAACTTTTTAATAGCATCGCTTAAAGCATCAAAAGCTGCTCCATGATGGAATTCAAGGTCCTGCTCGATTCTTACTGGATCAGTGGACATGTGTGCATTAGGTTCTTCCATATATGCGATTTGATCTTTGCAGCTTTCTAGAATCTGGTTTTCATGTCTAGGTAGGGTTGTGACATTTTTATTTTCTGTTTGCTGCATAGAAGTAGGTATTGTTTCGGGAACTGGTATACTTTCGTCTTCGAAATTTCTCCTTATTCCACAATTATTTATGTGAGCTGCATTATAACAATATACGCCCACAACTATTGCAGCTACAAAAACGGCACCAGTTAAAATCTTAATTCTATAATCGTAGAGTATTTTCCAAAATTTTTTTTCAGAAGGATTGAACTCAGCAACGTCAAAATCATCATTGAATTCTTGATTATCTATTTGATATCCATCTTTCCAAGAATGTTTTTCTTCTACATGAGAACCAAAACTAATGTTTGCAGCAAAAATTGAAAGTAAAACTACAGCTATTAAATAAAAGTTTTTCAAAGCTAAACTCCTAGGCAGGTGCATTTGCGTCAAAACTATCAAATAATTTTATTTTTTTTAAGGATAAAGTCGGTTATTTTTAAAATATTGGCGAAAATTTGCCATTGCTTCAAATTCCTTAAAGCGATCCATGCAATGTAGATCATTGCTCTTACCAATGCAAAAATAAAGACATTAAAAACCATTTTTGATGTAAATACCAGCCTAGGCGAGTTTAGAGTATTTGAACTTGCTGATGCTTATAACAGAATGTGTTTGAATGGATGACTATTGCAACAAAGCCTGCTAATATTGGATCTAATTGGGATGGAGGTACCGTTGGCACTAATGAAATGGAACGAGCACTCAGATAATTACACCACTCAAGATGAGGCTGCCGATGCGGAGATACAAATGCCTATGTGGAAGGCCGATGAATCGCCCATATTGGCTCTGACTGACTCGATCGTTAACGGATCGCTGCGCTGTGGCAGTACCCTAAAACTCTCAATGCTTAGCAAAACAAAGGTAGCTCATGATAGATAAAAGTGACAAGTCCCTTTTGATAATTGAAGATGAACCCGATTTGATGGAGTTTTATTTATTATTCATTGAGAGTGAATTTAAATGGAAGAATCTTTACTCAGCAACAAACGGGAATGAAGCAAAGCATATCTTAAAAACCAAAGAAGTAGATGTGGTCATCTCAGATTACAAACTCCCAGATTATGATGGGCTTGAGCTGCTTAAAAAAATGCATGATAAAAACGTAAAAATACCTAAGTATATCTTCATTACTGGCTACGATTCAGCAAAATTTAGAAAAGCTGTAATGTTGCTGGGAGTTGCTACTATTCTCAAAAAACCGCTTGGAGATAAGGCATTAGACGAGCTTAAAAAAAGGCTAAAAATCGCCTGATCCTTAGCTGATGTAATAATCAAAAAATTTATTCATAATTTACCATCCCATGTTCTGGCTCGTCTGGACAGTTAAAATCCCCTGCTCCACCAACAGATAACTATTTATTATTACTAGTAAAGTCAATGCCAAATTTACCAATGCTTGCTCCTTCATTAACAAGCACTTTGGTAGAAACAGAATTTCCTCGTCCAATAATAAATAGGTTTCCAATGAATATTAAGGTGAGAATTTTCTTGTGTTTCCTCTAATAAATTTATTCTAGTAAAAACAATATTTTTATTGTACATATTCGTTTCTGTATTAGTATGGGAGTACAATAAATATGTTTACAAATGCAGCACTGATAGTCTTAGGTTTACCATTCTTTCAAATTACCGAAGGTTTTGTTTCTAAACCTTCAATTTTGTCTAGATCTAATTTTCATCCAAGTAAGACTTTTATAAGTGCAGAAAAAACCCCTGAGAAAAATGACCATAATGCTTTCGACGAGTTTTTTGGTGGCTATGTAAGATTCGGTGAAGGAGAGATTATCAGCAATCAGCTATACCCCGATAAATTAAGAAAGAAAGTATCCAATTTTAATATCTCATCCTTTAGAAATATTTTTTACAAAAAATACACCAATAAAATTCTCGAATGTTCAATGACAGATAGCAAATCTGATAATTTTCCAGTCTATAATTACGCAGCAGATCCTGGCTTCTCAATTTTTGAACGAATCCATGCGCAGGAAACTAAAAGATCAATTATCCTAGCTTCTTTAGTTCCAAGTGGAAAAGTTCTTTTTAGCAAAACTCAAATTCTACTAATGGAAGCATACTTGGGTAAGGGTGAACACTTAAAAGAGTTTTCAGAAAGATGTCAGATAACAAATGACGAGGCTAAGCACTGGTTAGTAGAAACATATGACTCAGAGTCTCGTCCTCCACTTAGTTTTGATGAAATTATTGAATCACATACCAATAACGAAGTGCCTAAAGCAAAAATTTACGACAACTCCGAAAATATTTTTGACCAAGTATCAAGATTTCAAGATGGATAGATAAAGCTTAGCTTAAGTTTTGCGACACAATATACCTATTTCAATTATCACATGTCGAATTCAAAGCTATAAAAATGTGCTCCTGCTGGATCCTCAATGAGAGAAAAGTAATCTGTTTGGGGAATTTTTGTCTTTGGCATTAATATTTTTCCTCCTAATTTCTCAGCTAGCTTATTCGTCTCATCGCAACTAACAACACGCATATATGGCATCCAAACCGGTGATACATTTGGAACGTTTGGGGGTCTTTTCATAAAACCCCCAAGTTTTTGGCCGCAGACGTCAAGGCTATAGTAGACTCCGCCATTCATATCCATTGGATCGAATATTTTCCACTAAACATTTCTGAAGGAGTGACTCCATCCCTAGTTGCATTTCCTATTCAAGACGTTTAGCTGGAATTAATATGAAACTTCTGCATAATTAGTAAGCTATTCCGCAAGAGCAATAGCATTTGGTAAAAAGTTATAAACATTCTTAGTTTCTTACAAGGCTGTTTTCCTAAGGATTTGATCTCTTCATCGCACTTTGATTTTTTGATTGCCAAAGGTTCTATATCCAAATTCCTGAACAATCAAATCTTACGAGAAGTTCTTGGCACAGCATCTTGTTTGCCAATTAGATGTTGACTTTTAGTGGCTAATTTATAACTAACTTTATGCAATATTATGAACAGAAAGGAACCAATGATGTCCAGATATTTTCTTTTAACGCTAAATTTATTTTTTTTGATGCAAACGCTTGAGGTTCAGGCAGCATCAGAGGATATCGCTGCCTACACGAATTTTATCCGTGGTTCTAACAAATATGATGAAACCTTGAATCTTGGTGAGGAAGTAAACGAAGATGAAAATCGTAAGAGAGCTTTTGATCGTCAATTAGAAGCAGCGGAACAAGGTTCTGCTGAAGATCAGAATAACATAGGTGTAATGTATGCAAAAGGTACCCATATAACTCTAAATATAAACAAAGCATTAGAATGGTTTTTGAAAGCTGCTAAGCAAGAATCGGCACAAGCTCAGTATAACATTGGAGTGCTATACATCAAAGGTATAGGGATTCCTAGAGATATCAATCAAGCTATTGAGTGGTACTTAAAAGCTGCTGAGCAAGGGAATTCAATGGCTCAATTTAACCTCGGTAGTCTTTACTCAAATGGAAAAGAAGTTGCCCAAGATCATGTCAAAGCTCATGAATGGTACCTAAAATCTGCTGAGCAAGGATATGCTGATGCTCAGTTTAGCCTTGGTTTTATGTATGACCATGCTCAGGGAGTTTCTCAAGATATCGAATAGCTATCGAGTGGTACTTAAAGGCTGCTAAACAAGGTCATGTCGTTGCTGAAAACAACCTTGGAGTTATTTATGCTACAGGAAAAGGTGTTAATAAAGATTTTGATGAAGCTTTTAAATGGTACTTAAAGGCTGCGGAAAAAGGATTTGCTGTGGCACAGTACAGCTTAGGTCTTATGTATGATCATGGGTATAGTGTTACTAAAAATTTTAATAAGGCATTTCAATGGTACTTAAGAGCAGCGAATCAAGATGTATTAGCTCAAAATATGGTTGGACTTATGTATGAAAATGGTCGAGGTGTTACTCAAGATCTTAATGAAGCTTTCAAATGGTTTTCAAAGGCTGCTGAGCAAGGGCACATTCAAGCAAAAGAAAATATCGAACGCCTAAAGCCGGATGTACAGGATTAAAAAATTGGAATACTTGATATAAGTGATAAAATATTTGACTAGAAAAATCAATAAATAACTATAAAGCAGCTCGATTTAAATCTTCAATCAGAGGCAATCTTGACAAAAAGGATTTTTCCTAAATCAACTTTCCCAACATAGGATTCTATATAATACCTTATTCAAATGATCGTGAGCTTCCGGCATGACAAAAAAATTTTCAAAGAGCATTCTGGAATGAGATGGGGAGTTTGTTAAGCAGCTAGTTTCATGGATTCAATAGTTTGTTCATAGTTCCAAGGAAGCCATTTCTCTGGCTCGGCTTTTACTTCTTTGTGGTAGCGCTGCAAGTCACACAAGTACTCGAAAAGATTGATTCCTGCCTTACTGACTGTAGCAACCAAACTAATAATAACGTCTGCAACTGCAGCACCTACTTTAGATTTGAAGAAATAAAAATTTTTTCGTCCCAGTACCACCAATTTCAGGGCTTGTTCCATGCTATTGTTATCCAGCTTGGCACCTGGAACCTCAAGAAATATCCTCAGACCATGCTCATGCTTAGTGAAATACCTGATAGCATCACCTAGAAGAGAGTTAGGCTCCACATTGTGTTCCTCAAATGAGCTGTGAGCCCAAGAAGAGATTTCTTCAAATATGGGACCACTGTGTTTCCGGTGGTAGGCTAGCCTAGCTTCAGCATCTAGTTTTAGCTTCTCAGCTTCGCGCTCAATTGCGAATATTTTGTCATATCGCTCAACGACGTAAGCGACTTCCTCAGGAAATACATCTTTAAGGTCGATAAATCCACGCGTACAGTGAACATTGCATAGGCACCAGATAACTTCTCTAGCTGTGGGTCTTATTTGATGGTAAAGCGTCGGATATAAGGGTTGGCGGAGGCAGGGACAGGTCCCGCCTGTTAAGGATTTCATCGATAAATTCTCCGCTATGACCAATGTTGGTCTTGTAGAGAACTATGTCCCTTCCTTGATAGGTAGCAATCATGCCCGAGGTGTAAACGCCGCTTCGCATATGTTCAGTGAGTGAACCCCTGCGCCTTTTCATAGTTAGGCTTGGCATCTAAGATACGGTTTGTGGCGTCATCTAGGTGAAAGTGCTCAGCCTTGGCTGCTATGCCTGTCATAGCATTCACCACAGCCCTAGCAGCATTAGCTAAATACTCGCATTGGTCAAATATAGTTGAGGCAGAAAGACTCATACCAAGCATTGTTTGAAGGCTTTCCTGTCTGTTAAAAGGTAGTCCTGAGGCATATTTGTGGATAGCCATCAAAGCCCTAGCAGAATAACCATAGCGCTGTGAGCCCTCTCCATCTTTGCTTACCTCATCAGGTAATTTTGCACTTACAACATGCTGGCAAGCATTACAACGCAGCCTAGTCTTTACGTAGAGCGTTGCTTTAAAGGGAGCATGCCCTGATACTCGTAAAAACTCTGCTGGGTCGAATTTGTATAGCTTACCACTCTTACACTCTGGGCAGGTATCACCTTTGCTAAAGCTCTCAATCGGCAACACGACTGTTTCTTTGTTTTTAAAACTGTCTTTTGGCTTTTTACCACCACTCGTCGAGGATGGTTTAGATTTTGGCTTAGGCTCAGTTGGAGGTGTATCACCATCTTCACTCATCTGGCCTTTAAGTTTTTCAGAAGCACTGACCATACCAAGTAGCTTTTTAAGCTTCAAGATCGTTAGGTTATTTTTAGCAAGCTGATCTTGCATCAACATCATTGCTTTGAATGCTTCCAGGAGCATGAGAATATCAGCTTTATCAAGACTTAGATTGTATTCAATGGCATCTTCAACTCGCTTAATAAAAGCATCAAGTTCTTTGTCGCTCATTGATTTAATGCTGATCTTAGTCATGATATTAGCTCCTAAAATAATCAATAGTTTTGCGATACTAAAATGCCAATCAACAGTTGAAACTCTTGGTACAGGCTGATTTAGGCACTTGGTAAAATTCTGATCAGCATTCCAGCAGCTAGTCTACCGAAGATGTGCAAAGACAATCCTTGAGTTGACCTGACTTTACTTGCCATTTGAATG
>JBGCDR010000113.1:0-8441 GCA_045105515.1 Oligoflexales bacterium | reverse complement strand
TAATCATAGCATGTTGATATTACATATATATTATATGGCGGTTTTTTCTGTTTTTACATCATATCTTTTGCGGTTTCAGTGATTATACATGGAAAGTAGGTGTTAATGGGAGCTTAATCTTCGTCTTGCCAGTCATATACTCATTTACAAGGCAGAAAATTTCAACTTTCTGAAAAGTATCAAGGTTATAAGAGATATTAAGCCTCTTGAATTTCACTTCTTAAAAAGCGGTATTGACAACTCATTATTATATGTTCTTTTTAAATATCAGTATACCGACGGAGACTCTATTACAACTAGATTACGCAGAGGAAAAACATGGAGCTTGATCTCCTTGGAAGACAGTTCAAGCAATAGCGAAATATATACTAGTTTAAGCTTAATACCTCGTAGACACTTTCCAGTAGACTCAATCTATTCCAGTAATTGGCCTAAAGATGAATATTACAACTTACCATTTTAGGTAGGCAATTTAAATCTTCTTTACTTTGAAAAGTCTTCCTTTTATTTTTCCATCTGATAAGGTCTCTAGGGCAAAGTCGACTTTTTTTCGCTGGATCGCCACGATCGTGTGAAAATCAAAAATGGTAATTTTTCCAACATCGTTTCCGTACAAGTCTTTGCTCTTTGTTAGAGCTCCCAGAATATCAGTGGGTCGTAACTTGCTTTTCTTGCCACCATTGATTTGGATTGAGATCATTGAAGGAACAAGCTTTCTTGGAGACTTACTTAACAAGGAGTCAGGCTTACTAAACACTATTTCTTCTTGGCGCATACCCCTAATATTTTCTAACTTTATTGAGTCTTTTGCAGTTGTTAAAGTAAACGCTAATCCTTTTTTGCCAGCGCGTCCTGTTCTACCTACTCTATGGATGTGAATCTGGGGATCATGCGCTAGTTCATAATTTATGACTGCACCTAGGTCCTTAATATCAATTCCTCTAGCAGCTACATCTGTTGCAACCAATATAGAAAGAGTTTTATTCGCAAATAAAGCTAAGACTTGGTCGCGTTCATACTGGTCTAAATCCCCATGAATTGCACTTGCAGCATATCCTTTGGCGGCTAATTGCTTAGCCAATTCCTGAGATTTTAATTTGGTATTACAAAATATGATGGACGACTCTGGAGTATAATAGCCCAGAATATCTGCAAGCAGCTGATCCTTTTTTTCAAAAGTAGTCTTAAAAAAATGTTCTTCAATATCATTCTCTTTTGTAGATTCAGCTACTTTAATATGGAGAGGGTTTTTCTGTAGTTTACCACTAAGGCTAACTATGTCGTCAGGATAGGTTGCTGAAAACAAGAGTGTTTGTCGGTAATTAGGTGTGCAAGCTATGATTTGATTGATAGTGTCTAAAAATCCCATATCAAGCATTCTATCTGCTTCATCAAGCACTAATGTTTTTACATTTCTCAAATTGAGAGTTTTTTTTCCAAGGTGATCTTGCACTCTTCCTGGGGTACCTACTATACAATGTGCTCCATGTTCTAAGGATGCAGCTTGGGGGCCAATGGGTGAACCTCCACAAAGGCTGAGGACCTTAACATTGGGCAACATTCGCGCAAGTTTTCTGATTTCTTTGGCAACTTGGTCAGCCAGCTCGCGAGTAGGGCATAGCACCAATGCCTGAGGTTTTTTCTTATCGGTATTTAACTTAGAAATGAGGCCAATTCCGAAAGCAGCTGTTTTACCACTGCCTGTCTTGGCTTGTGCAAGAATATCCTGCCCTTTTAAAATGGGTCCTAAACTTTTTGCTTGGATAGGAGTCATCTGCAGATAGTCCAAAGTCTTTAGGTTTTCTAGGATTTCGGGTCTTAGAGATAAATGGGAAAAATCTTGCTGTGTCACAGGCTTGCTCTTTAGTTCGGTTTGTCAAAAGGCAGAGTTATACTAGGATTCCATTCCATTTGAAAGGAGTTAAATATTTTCACTGTAATTTAAGGAAGATGTTTGAATTCATAAAATCAAAATCAAATAAACTACAGCTTAAATTCCACCTCTTATATGGTAATTAATTAAAGCGGACGCCAAGACTAAGTAAGCCGTAGGAGGATGCCCATGCCTTTCGCAAGCCAACTTGTTTAGCTTTATTATCAAAGACTTCATACTGCTCAAAGGAGCTTCCTAATTCTATGGAAGCCCAAATCGGATCAAGTATTTTATGAGCGTACCTTATGAATCCATAAGCTCTATATCCGATGAGCCAATAGTTACTATCATCTATGTCCATTAGGTTTTCAAGACCATCGATTCTTAAGCCAAATTTAAAGAGAGAATCGTTAAAGTCTTTGGTTAAAGAGAATTCCGATGGGATTGAGATGTTTAATTGCCACTGATTTCCTAGGTCTGATACCATGTACAACACGACGACATAGTCGTGTCGCCCGTTGATATTTCTTACTCGGAATAGAACGCTCTTTAAATACAGGTCTGTTGCGAATAAATTATAATTATCTACAAAAACTCTAGAAACCATGTAACTTAAAACATGTTGGTCATAATCTTTTTTGACCATACCGGATGTGAGCATCAAGGTATAAGAGTCATATTTTCGAAGAAGGTTCAAGGCTAGCTCTTGGATGCCGCCACGATTGTAAGGATCGTGTGAATCGAGAAAATTATATTTTGCTTGACCGTATAAAATAATCTTTGTTTTTTCATCTAAATCAAGAGGTATAGGGAGTCTTAGGTCATAGTCATGCCTTTCTTGAGCATTTTCCTCTGGTCTCGGTGCTTGGTCCTCAAATTCCACAGAAGAATAGTTGTAATAGCTTGAGGATAATGTATCCAAAATCGTAATAATCCTGGGGTTTGGCTCAGTAGATTCCTTGCCGTAGCTATAAAAGGAGACTACACCGCAATAAATTAAAACCATACAATTAAAACGCATCTTATTCTCAATCTAAATTTGTTTTTGTCAAAATCTTTCAAGTGTCGAGCCTAAGCATCGGATTATTCCTTAAAAGAATTAATTAGCAACTTTGTAAGCATACGTATAAATGAAAAATAATAAATGATTTATTGAAAATTTATTTTTATAAGTTATTTGTCTTCGATCAATAGTAATAAATCACGAATAATGCCGTAGGTTCATAAGATGGAAAAGGATTTTGGCCTTTTTAGTCCATTATAACTTTGGCAAGGTTTTATTCAAGTCTTCAGATTCTTGTTAAAAAATCCGATGCCAATTTTATGGAAATCACAATTTGTATATTAGGTAATTTCAACCAAGTTAATAGATTCGTCGTATAATGAACCTAGATTCGCTAATTGTGAATTAAGGTTTTACAGGAGATATAAAATGGCTAAGAGGCTGATTCTCGTACTTTTTCTGCCTTGTTTTTTACCCCCCAAGGTTTTAGCAAATCCAATAGATGAAAAAGACCTGGTATCTCTTGCCAGAGAAGCTAATCCCACTACTAAAACCTTAGAAGCCAGCCTCCTAATGCTAAAAAGTCGGCTTTTAGCCTTTGATGATCAATTTACAAGCCAATGGTATGCAAATGCGAACTATCAAAATTCAAACCTGCAATCAGTAACCCCAAATAACCCTATCTGGGGGCCTACTCATCATTATCAAACCGGAATAAGGTCTAACATGCGTTATGGTATTAGCGGTGATCTCTTTGCTTATTCTGATAAGCGATCATCGACAGACCGTATGATAAACGATTCTGCAAGGGTTGGTGTAGGCTTACGAATTGAAATGGATTTGTGGAAGAACCTTCTCGGTCAATTGGATGACTCCAAAAGATTTAGCTTAGCCAAAAGAGCTGAACTACAAAAAGTAAGCAACGAAATTAGACTTAAACAACTAGAAGTAGAAATTCGCAAGATGTATTGGTCTTTAATAGCTAATCATAGGTCGATCCAAGTATCCAAAAAACTCCTTAAGCTTGCAAAAAAGCAAGAAAAAGAAGCTCAGTTGAGAACAAACTTAGCCATTGCCGAATCAGATGAAATAGCCCGCTACAAAGCTCAAGTAGCAAGTATTAAATCCACCATCCATTCTTTAGAATTTCAAAAAAAGAGCCTGATGCGCGCACTTTTTCAAATGGTTCCTAAGGCTGAAGACCAAGAAATTAGCTTAGACCGAACTGATGATGAACAAATAATCAGTGCAGTTTTCCAATGTACTATCTGGATTGCAAGCCAAAGTAAAACTCCATGGGAACATACAGGTTATGGTGAGATTATCAAGCTGGATGAAGAAAGGTATCAAAGTGACCTTAGCGAGTTAAATCATTACGATAGCATGGATTTGAAAGTTTTTTATGAAAATGAGCTTACAAATAATGGTATTGGTTTTAAAGATAGCATGGACGAGCTTGGCAAGGGCCAGGCAAATGATTACTCAGTTGGTATAAGTGTTTCAGTACCTTTGGGTAGTACACTAAAAGATTCCAAGGATTTTCAAGTTCGAGCAAAATCTGCAGAGCTTGCAAGTAGTATCGATACTGTCAGGTCAGAAGTAGCCGCTAGGCATGCTAGTATGCGAGATATGATAGATCTGCTTAAAAAAATCTTAGAGACTCAAAGGGAAAGTAGCGATCAGTTGAACATCGTGCAAAAAGGTAGTTCCCGACGTTACAGTCAAGCTAGAATCCCTGTGGAAGTCTTGATTCAAGATCAAAATGCTGCACAAGCTAGTGAAATTGATAAGACGAAAGCCCAGCTTGCAATCATCCATGAAGTACTCGATTATTTTCGGATTTTTAATAATGCTCCATGTTCATTAAACAAACTATAGTGCTTAAGGGAAAATTATTATGCTTAGCATTGCAGAATTTTTCATAAAAAATTACAAGTTTACCTTGGTTTTATCACTCTTCGTCGTTATTTTTGGAGTTATGGGTTTACTGAGGCTTAATTCTGAAAGTTACCCTACCGTGGATTTTGCAATGGCCACTGTTGCTACGTCTTATGATGGGGCTAGTGCTGAAGATGTGGAAACCAAAATAACTAAGCCTATCGAAGATGAGCTTAGGACTGTTAGTGGGATCAAGGATATCCGTTCGGTAAGTCAAGCTGGTCGGAGCACGATTACCATTAGAGCTGACATAGATAATGTGGACTCCTCTCAGGTAATGGCAGACTTACAAAGGTCACTTGACCGAGTTTCTGACCTTCCTCCTGACCTGAGAGAAAGACCTAAATTCACTGAAATTAAATCAGAAGAGTTCCCAGTTATAGAAATCGCGGTTATTGGACCCAATGAAGGGCGTTATCGCGACAAAATAGTCGACTTGCTCAAAGAAGAAATAGAAGACAACAAAGCAGTGCTAAATGTGAGGCAAGTTGGCTTTCGTAAGAGGATTTTTAAAGTAGAAGTGGATGTAAAAAAACTCCAGAAGAGTCATATAGGTATAGAAGAAGTTCTGAGCAAGGTACAAGCTCGTAATACCAATACGCCTGGTGGTAAGCTCGAAAAGGAAGGCAAACAGAAACTCATCCGTATCGAAGGTAAAATTGAAAATAAAGAAGACCTAGAAAACATTGTTTTGCGAGCAAATTACAGCGGGAAATTGGTAAGAGTTAAGGATATTGGAAAAGTCTTTGATACAGAAGAAAATGCGACTGTACTCACCAGCTACAATGGTCAGGAAGCAACATTAATGATAGTCAACAAAAAAGGAGGCACTGATACACTTAAGCTAGTTGCTGATGTAAAAAGCAAGATAAACCGATTCAGTACTTCTTATAAAGATAAAGTAGATTTTGTGATCTATAATAATGAAGGCACAAAAGTAGAAAATAAACTGAGTATCTTAAGTTCGAATGCTATTACTGGACTCTTCTTAGTGGTGTTTTTTCTTCTGCTTTTTCTTCCTGGTCGGATAGGCATAGTTGCTAGTTTGTCCTTACCATTGGGAGTGTTAGCGACTCTTGGATTTATCCCTGCCTTAGATATGAATTTGAACGCTATTACTATCTTAGCTCTAGTTATTGCCTTAGGTATGTTAGTCGACAATAGTGTTGTAATTAGTGAAAACTATGCAAGGTTAAAAAGTGAGGGTTATACTCCCAAAGAAGCCGCTATTGAGTCCATAAAACAACTATGGCTTCCTATTACTGCAACAGTAATGACAACGATTGCAGCATTCCTACCGATGTTGGTGACCAAAGGCATTATGGGTAAATTTATCAGGTATATTCCAATTATCGTTAGTATTTCTCTCTTGGTAAGCCTGGTAGAAAGCTTCTTCCTGCTCCCAATGCGTTTAGTAGGTATCGACAAAAAGGGTAGGGTTTCCACCAAAGAGCAGAATAAAAAATCTATTTTTGATATGGTGGCAGGCGTATTTGAAAAATTCATTTATTACACTGTTAAGCTAAGGTACCTAACTTTGATAGTCTTTACAGGTCTTTTGGCCGGTGCAATTATTATGATGACAGTATTCAATAAGATGGTACTTTTTCCAGCTGAACAAACTGAAGTATATGCTACCAGGGTTGAAATGAAGCGTGGGACTACCTTAGCTGAGGCCAAAGATTCCATGAGTATTGTGGCTAAAAAATTATTAGAGGTCGCTAGCGAAAATATTCAACATGTTGTCACCCGTGCCGGCACTACAAGCCTAGGTCCAATCGACCCCAAAGGCAAAAGTGGAGACAATGTTGGTGTTGTATTGATTTACGTTAATGATTTCACAAAAAATAATGTTTCAGATGGAGAGTTTTTAAAAAAATTACGGAGTATTGAAGCTTGGGGAAGTATTGAACAAATAACCCACGAAGCTATGGTTAATGGACCACCGGTGGGAGATCCTGTTAATGCCACCTTTAGAGCAAATAACTTAAGCAGTTTGAACGCAGTAATAAATCGTATTAAAGATGATATTAGCAAAACACCGGGTATTCGCGACGTTCGAGTAGATGACATATTTGGTGAAGATAAGGTTTATGTCAAAGTTGATTACGATAAAGCTGCAATGTTAGGACTAGATGTTAATTCTATAGGACTGGCCATTAGGACGGCAATATCAGGAAAAATAGCTTCTGATGTAAACTTAGAAAATAAAAAAGTTGATATTATGATTAGGCTAGGAAAGGACCAACGACTAAACGAGAAGGACTTAGGCCTTTTAAGAATTATGGATAGACGGGGAAATTTGATTCCGCTCTCTCGGATAGCAAAATTAGAGGTGGTAAAAGGTACTCCACAAATCAAACGTTTTGATTTTAAGCGCGCAAAAACTTTAACCGCTTCTATTGACGAAACTAAGATCACTGCAATTATAGCTAATAAACAAGTCAATGATCTTTTTACGAGTATGATGCCTGAGTACCCTGAAGTTTCCATAGTATTTGGTGGAGAGGCGGAAAGTACCAAAGAATCAATGGATAGCCTTTGGAATGCCTTAGTTTTATCACTAATTGGAATTTTTGCCTTGCTCGTTTTCCTTTTTAATTCATTTTTTAGACCTATGATTATCATGACTACGATACCGCTTGGGCTTGTGGGATTTTCCATTGCATTTGCTGCACACCAGAAGCCTATAAGTTTTCTTGCATTAATTGGTATCATTGGCTTAGGCGGCATTATCGTGAACTCTGGTATCATTTTGATCTCGTTCATTGAGCAACTTCGGAACGAAGAAACGGACCTACCCATAAAGAACATACTCGCAAAAGCTTCGCGATTGCGTTTAAGAGCCGTTTTAGTGAGTTCGCTGACGACCATTAGTGGACTTCTACCTACTGCTTATGGAATAGGAGGTTCGGATGCTATGCTTACTCCTATGACCTTAGCAATGGCATGGGGGCTAACAAGTGGAACTATTTTAACGCTTGTTTGGGTACCAAGTGCATACGCCATTATCGAGGATTTTGCTAGTATTCCTAGACTTATCTTTGGTAAAAAAGAGCGCACCGAAAAGCAAATTGTTTCAGGAACAGAAGAACAAGTTCACGAGAATAAGATTGCATCATAAAAAGAAATTAGTATGTCAGTTAATCAAAGACAGCACTTCAGAATCCAATATCCTCCCGAAGAACGAGCAAAACTTGACGTCAACGGAACATTATTTGACATTGTTGATTTGTCACAATCTGGGCTCAAATTTGAGTCAAGTTCTCACTACCCAAACACTGGTCAAGTATTTTTGATGACAATTAACATGCTTCATGGCAATCAGCATACCACGAAAATGAAAGTAGTTAGGGTAGATAAACCCTTTGTAATTATAATATTTGAACAGCCTATTGAAAAATTTTATATTGATGAAGAAAAAAGCCATTTAGAGCACAAACATGGTAAATTTTCTTCTGCAGGAGCATATTGAGTTCCTGAAGCTATCTAGTGCCTGATTGGAAACACACCGCCGCTTTTGTGTGTAAGGCTTAGAGCACTATAATCTTTAGCGAATTTCCCCAGTTTCTCTAAAAAGGCTATAATTGTCGGAAAATCAAAAGATCTTGGGGGTGCCCATGCGCG
>JBGCDR010000112.1:0-14424 GCA_045105515.1 Oligoflexales bacterium | reverse complement strand
ACGCAGCTTCTTCAAAGTTAAGAGTCAGAATTGATAAGCTTCGTGATGAAATAGGTTACGCAGCAGCAGGTCTTTGGAACTATAAAATAACATAAATTAAGCTACCAAAGGGTTTTATCAATTGTTAGACAACTCTATTGCGAGCAAGCTCCTCATGCATATCTCCGTCTACTTGAACTGCAGCAGTACGTGCTATTGAACGTGCCATTTTCCCCAAATCTGATTCAATGCGATCTATAGTCGTGAAATAGACAGCAAACGATACACCTGTAATGGTCGTGAAAATTAGTAAGCAAACAAGGGTAGTAAGCTTAAGTTTTAACGACTGAAAAACACTCGTTTTTTTCATCTTAATTTCCATACATTCTATGATTTATTACTGTCATCATTATACATTAAAATTGATTTTAATGCCTAAATGATGTACTAGTATTGTGTCATTTATTGAAGATAAAAATTGTGGATTTACTTTCATGCATAATTCGAATAAAAATATATTTAAAACAATCTGATTATGATCAATGAGGGTTTAATCTTGCAAATTCTTATACAGGAAATATGTTTTTTTTTGGTAGAAATCTACCGAAATCCAAGAGTAATAGGAAGCTTTCATTAATCGAACCTTTTGATGTTGATAGAAATCACATTAAAAATAGATTACTAGTCTAAAGCAACAACATGGATTAGAATTATCAGAGTAAATCTGATTTTAAAGAGGAAAAAAGCTGGTGGTTAAAGGTAGCTGTTTTTGCGGTAAAATAAAATATTCTATCAGTGGAAAGTTATTCAAGGGTCGATCCTGTCACTGTTCTCGCTGCCGAAAAGCATTTAGTGCACAAGCTTCTGCATATGCACAAGTTGATTCAAATCATTTTAAATGGACTTGCGGTCAAGATCTTCTTACTTCATATACAAATAATCAGGGTTTTGGACTGCAGTTTTGTAGCCGATGTGGTTCCACACTTTGCGGAATCCACAACAACAAAGTACATGGTGTCACACTCGGCTGTCTTGATGGTAATCCCAGTATAGAAATAGAACATCATATTTTCATCGGTTCAAAAGCAAAATGGGAGAAGCTCCCAGAAAATATCATCACATACGAAGCTGCTGCTGAAGATTCTTAAGGACGATCTCTGTTTGAAAATGGAATTGAAAGAACATAAAATCGCCTCATATCTGTTTCTTGCTAAGACGTTTAGCAAACATAAACTTGTCAATAAGGCTATTGAAAATTATGAAGCATGTTTATCGTTAGATAATAATAATCTCTTCGTCCTCAATAAACTTGGGTACCTTTACTTCTTATTAGAAGATCACAGTAAGGCTGTTACTAAACTTCAACATGGGCTAAAAATCGACAAAAATAGCTCCATTTCACACCACTACCTGGGCTTAGTCTATAAAGATCTTCAAGATTTTGATAAAGCTATCTTCCATCTAAAATCTGCATTCCAAATAAACCCAGATTTAGACCTATCAGCTTATCACTTAGCTGAAATTTACCGAGTGAGATCAGAAATAAATGATGCCATGAAGTGGTATCGAGTAGTTAGTAATATGAATTCTCAATACAAGTTTGATGCTCATTATATGCTTGCAGCATTCGAAGCTAATCAGTCGATTGAAAAGGCACCGGAAAGATACATAGAAAAACTCTATGATGGCTACGCCGAAACTTTCGAAACGAATCTGCTCGAAGACTTAGCCTATAAAATTCCTCAACTATTTTTTGAAATTCTAAAAATACATTACTCAAAAAAAACGTATCTTAGATGCTTAGATATTGGTTGTGGCACAGGATTATGTGGACTTAAGCTAGAAAATATTTGTAAGTACATGGATGGAGTCGATCTTTCTGGAAAAATGCTTATGCAGGCTCAGCAAAAAAAAATATACCGCAAGCTTCATAAATCTGATCTCATTGACTACTTACTTCAATGCAATCAATCATATGACTTAGTTGTAGGTGCTGATGTGCTCATATATTTTGGTGACCTAAGTAAGGTCATCTCATTGGTCAGTGAAGTATTGGTAGATTCTGGAAAATTTCTATTCTCTATTGAATCACAGGCTAATGGCAACTATTCACTACAAAAAACGGCGAGATTTAGCCATTCAGACAAATACATCAAAGAATTAGCAAAGCAATACAAATTTGAAATAAAGGCTCAGCAAGAAGCTCCCATCCGTTCGGAAAATAGAATTCCTCTACGAGGAAAAGTCTTTCTTTTTCAAAAGATTAACAAGTAATTTGCTTAATACCCTTGACAGCCCTTTTGACAGCATTACGTTTCAAGGTGTACATTTGGGTAACCAGTAAATTAATCTGAGTAGACCCAAAGACCGATAGCTTGTTATATACCAATTAAATTAATCTACACTTGTTCAGGATGATGATTATGCCGATTGCTGAGTTCAAATGTTCAAGCTGTAACTATATTAGAGGTTACTACTTAAAACAATCTGACCCAAAACCACAAAAATGCTTACACTGCAACAAAGATAAGGTTCTGATTCAAATAGAAAGCAAACTTAGCTTTAGAATTGCAGATGCAGGTTGGCATATTAGTGATGTCAAAAGCGATTTTACCAAACTACGATCTCCATCAACATCTATCTTAGGTTAAGAACTACTCCATAAAAAATTCGCAGGTAAATTCCCAAAAGTTCGAGTAGCTTGAAAACTTTCTCGACAAAACCTGATGAACTATGCGATCGACCTTGTATTTAAAACGTGTGTAAGTGCACTGAGGCTGGTATTGCTCATGCCAGGTAACCAAATTTTTTTCATTATAACTGCCAAGAACTCGCCTTCTTACAGGGTCGCTGATATGATTTTGCACATCCATGTAAATTTCCTTCTTTTCAGGATCAAGTTGAAGGTTGCTTAGAACGCTTCCAGCCCGACCAGCCAAGCGATAAGAAGCGTGGTTGAGCCGTTGCTCGAATCTTATATTTTCTTGATGGAAAACATAGCCAGAAACATCAAAGCTTACTTCGGGTTCATCATAGTGGGGGTCATCACACAGATCGGCAATAAGAAATTCTTCCGTTACAATATTATCAAATTTATCAACAAAATTTGTCTCATCACTATAATATTCAATAATATTGTTAATATTTCGGTCTATAGTAGGTAGCCCGGTTTCTGGGAATTCTCCAGCTGGAAACATTAGAACTGCTAATACTGGAATTAATGGATACATAATTGAAAACGGCATCATTTGCTCCTAAGCAATATTTATTTTTCGACATCAAAACAAACACATGTATAGTTTTCAAGCTCAAGTTTAATTGATGAACTTGCGCCCCCTTTCCACATCTTCACAAGAAAAATACAATGTTTTAAAAGTTCATAAAAATCCTTAGGAGTTCATAATGGCCGAACGACATAAGCAAATTAGAAACCTCGAGCAGATTCCTGAAAATAAACGAGAAAAGGGAGATCGATTTGCATTTAGCAGCAAACGTATAGGTGTAGAAGCTGGCAATAAAATAGTGGGTTGCACCTGGTATGAGCTACCGCCAGAAAAAGAATCTTTTCCTCATCACTTTCATTGTGCTAACGAAGAATCCATTTTTATATTAAGTGGAGAAGGCGAAGTTAGAATCAATGATACCTGGTATCCAATCAAACAAAATGACTTTGCTTCATTTCCCCCGGGACCAGAAAATAGCCATTCATTAAAAAATACAGGAAAAAATTCCCTGACCTACCTTTGCCTTTCGTCCATGCTGCCAACTGATGTGGTAGGCTACCCTGATTCCAAAAAAATTGGCATTTTTGGCAGTTCAGACGCTGGAAAAGGATTTTTTACTTCTTCTTGGCTTATGAAAATTATCAAAGATCAAGAAAGCGTAGATTATTATGAAGGTGAAGAGCTTTAATAAATTCCACCCGAGATAAGCTCATACCTGCCTATCACCTTATCCTTGCCTACAAGGCTCTGAACCCGCTCATAGAGCTTTTCACCTTCACAGCTTAGTGGGTCAAACAATACACCTAAAACGCTACCAGTATGAGCACAGTTAACCCCAAGGGAACCCCATGCACGTGTTCCTTCGAGCAACTCTTGCAAACCTTGTTTTCCAAGGATACTTTGATTGACAGAGCGCTTTCTGTTGCAGCTTTTGCAATAAGCGTTGGAATCTGTTGCTCCAATCCATAAATCATTAGAGCTAACGCTGATTGCAAGCGTTCTCGATGCTCTATAGCATTTGCTTTAGCTTTTTCGCGATCAAAATCTGCTGTTTCCACTTGGCATCCCGCATCCACAACGATAAATTCAAGGGAAGGTATTTTAGAAAAATGTTTAATAACTTTTCCTGAAAGGTAGTCGCACATTGTGATGCCATGGCAGTACACAGCATCGGTTGAGTGATCTATCTCCAAGAGAGTACGGGGAAACCGTTCTTCATCCCAGTATGTGCCGGAAACCACAAAAGAAGTTGCTGAGATCGCAGCTGTCATTTCTGCTGTGCTTGAAGCTAAACCTTTTCCCCTTGGGATTGATTCCAAGACCTCGATACTTGCCCCTTTTTCAGACTTACCCAAAAGAGATAAAGTTTTAGTTACAGCCCTGTTAACTTTACCAAAATTTCCTTTACCCTTAACTGCAACCTTGGAGCTAGAGAGCACATCTACCTTAAAGCGAGCAAACCTTGAAATGGGACTATTGATCAAAAAATCTTGTCCATCCAAATACCCCTGCATTAATTCACCACAGGTTGCTGGTACTCTTACCGTTGATGATTCATAAGATGATCTGTGATTTTTAAAGATATTAATTTCTGATTGAGGAATAGACAAATTCATATTAATTCCCCTCTGCAATTTGGTGTTTGTTTGTAGATACCAAGATTTCATTAAATATAAGCATATTTTTGCTAAGTAATAGATATGAAAGCATACTTATTTCTGTTATGAGCGCCAAGACCATGGCAAATGCAGCAACTATTGATCCGCTGAAATTTTGACTAACACCCAGACCTGCTGCAAAAAGTAAAACCCCAGTACCAAGCCACGTAGAAGTATTAATCCATTTGGTTTTTCCTTCCGACATTAGAAAACCTTGAAGGGCATTTTGAACTGCTACTAAAAATGGGACGATCGTGCAGATCAGGATAACCGGAGAAACTCCGGCAACCATTGCTTTATCATTGCCTAAGAATCCTTCTAAAACCTTATGTCCCAAAGATGTTATTGGAATAAGCAATAGAACAATGGAAAACAAGGCTCCTACACTGATTGAAAAACCCGCCAAGATTCCATCTGCAACAGTACTGCGGTTTTTAATGATTACCTGCTGTACCATCCGAGTGGCATTAGCTATTAATAAAACCACACCCCAGCTAGCAGGCCATACTGCTAGAGACAGACTGCCGTCAATTGACCTTGCTATAACAGCAACTAGGAGAAAGCGCCCCCCCCAGACCACAAGCATGGAGTTGGCGAGAGGAAGATAATACTTTAATACTTGTGTAAAAGATTTGGGGGCTACCTTTTGCTTTTCCTTCGGCATTTCATAGGTCTCAATCGCTCTGCTTACATAGGCGGCAAAAGTAACTACCAAGGCTTCAACAAAAATTGAACCCAGTAGACTTACTCCAATGATCGTAGTCCCCTGCCAACTCATCGTAAATCCTAATGCTAAAGATAGGACCACATAACTTATTCTCATCATGCTTGCTTTTGCCAAAGCTCTACTTTGGCCAGCTTGAATCAAAATCCCTTGAAAAAAACGCCTCCAACCAATAACTGCAGGCCAGAGAAACATAACAACAAGCATGCTTCCTGTTCTTTGGAGCATTTGCTCATCGATACCAAGGAAATGGGTTCCAAACCAATTAAACACCAAAGGAATACCTAAAACTAATAGCAAACCAGAAAGCAGCAAACAGGCTAGAAAAGTAAACATCCCTAAATACTTGCGAGATTGCCGATGCCCTGAAAGAGCGGTTGAGGCATGCAGAATCATAATGATCGGACTTTCAAAAAATACAATCAGTGACTTCACAATACCAAGACTTGCTATATTGGCTCTGGCACCTGGTAAATGCGCCAAAGTTGCCGTCATCAAAGGGTCGCTAAAAGCCATCATTATGTCGCTTAATGAAAGAGGAATAAATTCTCGCCATAGTTCTTTCAAGGACTTGGCCTGTTGGACAGAAAACCTCATGATTTCGTTCCTTGTTTGAATAATAAAACTGGCTCCAAATCGTCTATGCGCGCATTTAAATGTTCGCCTTCCAAAAGATTTATACCCTGATTTGAAATCCAGTTGTCATCATAAACAGTTTCTAAATATCGATCTCCACGATCTGGATTAATCATTAGAATTGTTTTCTTTTTGGTTTGCTCCTGCGCATAAGCTAGGCCACCTGCGAGAATAGCACCTGTAGATCCTCCTAGTAAAAGGCCCTCTTTTTTTGCAATTTGCCGACAAAGAGAAAATGCTAAGTCATCCTCTACGGAGTATCCAACATCACAAAAGTCTTCGCGAAAGTTGGGTGGAATAAAAGAAAGACCAAGCCCTGTCATCTTGTAAGCGTGCCTAGGCGTTCCTAGAATGCATGAGCCTGCCACATCTACCACGATGATCTTTACAGTGGGATAGTGGGTTTTGAAATACGAACTGATTCCTGACAATTGCCCAGCTGTACTAATGCCAATGACAATAGCATCTGGACAACGGCCAAAAGATGCAATAATTTCCCTAGCTGTATAGAGTGTATGAGCCACTGGATTCATTGGATTTTTATGTTGGCAAGGATACCATGCTCCGGGAATTCTTTCTGTCAGGGAAGCAGCAACTTTCATTCGAGCAATTTGCATAGAACCATTTTCGTCGGCTTGACTAAGAGGAACATCAACAAGCTCAGCACCTAGTGCTAAAAGAATTTTGCGCATCGTCGGAGAAGTTTTTTCATCCACAACAATCTTCACACGATAATCTTTAGCAGCCCCAACCATCGCAAGTCCAATTCCGAAATTTCCAGAGCTTGATTCAATAATAGTACCGCCTTTTTTAAGCAAACCCATTTTTTCAGCTTGTTCCACAAGGTAAGATGCATTCTTTTCCTTGATGCTTCCACCAGGATTACAGGATTCCAATTTAAAGTATAAATCATGCTGCTGACAAAGTTCGTGAACCCTTCCTAGCTTTAGAATCGGAACTTGACCTAGAGCTTCTCCTAAATTATTGGAAATTCGGCTACCTTGGGGAGCCGAATCATCATTTTTAAGGGCCTTTGAATAATCTTCAGCGGATTTAACCTGCTGATAGTTAATATGTGCAACCATAGTATATGCTCCTTTAATCTAAATTCAGACAGTGCTTGGCATTTAAAGCCCAAATGACTATTGTCCAAAACAAGAGATCAGATTTTTTGAATTAGCAAAGCAACACATTATGAAAAGTAATCACTTGCTGCTTAGCTAATAAATTTTTGAAACAGATTTGCTAAGTTTAAACAAAGGACCTATAGATGGGAGGCTTAAGGATAGAGGAAGTAAATCCTTCAGAAATGCGGGATTCATGGATAAGTTCATCTTGTTCCCATTGACTTAAAATGGGAAGTTCATTGCCTAATCTTATATTGATTGCACAATGCGGACATATAAAATTGAGAAAAGGGTGCTGGTGATCTTTAGCATCCTCCCCATTGCTTTTTTGTTCATGTGATTCTTCGGTAATAGAATTCAAATTAATCAATTTTTTATAAAATGAGAATCCTGAAAAAATAATGTGAGCATGCTCCTCTTTATTGTGCGGTTCACCTAAATCATGCTCATGATGGACAAGCAAGATACTTGCGAAGCTCTTTATCAACATCAAGGAAACCAAAAAGAGCACCAAATGTTTCTGGAAGCTATTATCTTTACATTTTTTTTGCATAAGGCTCATAATAAACCACAATGTCATTTTGACAGGCTTTATTAAACTAAATTAAGCTTACCATCAATAGACTACAGTTCAATGGTTAATAACAACCTAAGTTACTGTTCCAATATCGAGAATGCTTTGCCCAAATTAATATTTACTTAAGAATCCCAGTTTTTAAATCTGCTTAGCGCGGCGAATATAAATTTGACCAAAAATCAATATTATGGTTTATAAGGGTATGTCTGGCGCTTTTTCAAGGGGATAATGAATTGATTTCTTTGCCATTTAAAGTACTACTAGCACTTGGACTTGTACACCAATCCGGGTCTTTTTCTCCTACCATTCCAAGCCCTAAACTAAAAAAACTCGATTATGCTCGGGATCCAGCGGTTCTTGAACCAACTTTTATACCCTGGTTGGCACCAGTTTTAAAAAATGAGCTGGTCAATCAAATCTTAAACACAGACCGTGAAAATCTTTCTAACATACCTATAATACATAAAGAATTGTTATTCGAAGCCGCAAGTGAGTTGAAAGGCAAGCTCTCTGTAATATGTGAAGAAACTCTAGATAAGCTAGCTCTGGATAATAGACTTGAAGAATACTCTTTCAAGGTAAATACAAAGGGAATAGACTATGATGAACTCCACAAAAAAATAGTACGCAAAATTGATCAGCGTAATTTCTTTTCGCCAAGTCAGCTGTCGGATATTGTACGCGCTCGAATTAATTTAACAAATTTTCAGGAAGTTAGTAATGCTGCTCATGTAGCTAGTCAAGTTGCCATAAAGCATGGATTTCAGATCATCAAAATGCAGCAACCAAAAAGACCACTAGAGCCGATGAAATTTGGATATCCACGAATTCATTTGCATCTAAAATACCCTAATTCGCCCATCACTTGCGAAATTCAATTAGGAACTATAGCATTTGATCAATTGATCGATCTTACACAGGTCCCTGTTTCTGATATACGAATTATCAAAGAGTTGAAGCGCCTCAAGCTAGACACAAGGCTTCACTATATTGACTACAAAATTTTTAGATTTCTCCTCAAGAAACATAGAGAAAACTACAATTATTTTTTACCAGAATATTTAAGAACAGCAATCCAAGAGTTCTGTGATGACTTAGATGATTTTGCTTCGGAAATTGGCTTGCATGGCTATGAAGTTTCAGGCTTTCAGCAAAAATCCAAATTGGTTATAGCTCGCGCCTCTGAGCTTCTGAAGCTTATTCACTCAAAAGGTTTTTTAAACTATATTATCGAGTGATATTTGGTAAAAATCATGCTCTATTTTGAAAAGTGCTAACTAGCCCTAGATTTCAAGCTTCATTTTACTTTGGAAGCATATCTCAAAGATCATTTTAATCATCTGGAATATTCAAAGTTTCACACCTGCAAAAAGTCTTGTCAACAAGACTTTACTCCGATAAATCTATAAGCAAATAGAATTGTACAACTTTATATTATTGGAGTGACTATGAAGCGATTATTAATGATTGCACTACTGGGAAAGGCAAGCTTCTTTTCATCTATAACATCCTATGCCCAATCTTGTGGCTTCGATTACCCCACCACATGGTCCATTGTTAACCCTTCCTCCTCAGAAATTAACTTAGCTTGTAGAGTGTATCATGGAGGCTGGAGTTACCAACAAGTGCGAGAGGTAAGGCTTAAATTAAAAGCAAATGCTAAAGAAACTTATTCATTCGCAGATCATAATGATGGCCTAGGAATGATTCACCGTAATTGGAGCTGTGCTGTTAGTAAACAAGCACACCCTCTTATGCATGAAAATTCTATTGGATTTAACTTTCAAGGATGTCCAGATTCTGAATTAAATATTCCGCAATTCCAATCAGGCTTATTTTCGGCATTGGAGAAAAGTGAGTCGAATCCCTCTCAAGTAGCTTATTGCCCACAAGCTCGAGATGTAGAACGCCAATACCAATGTGATAAGCCTAGCTGTAGCTGGGATAAATATGGCATCGGTAACTGGAGTGGGAAAAGTGGAATTATGGATCCTGATGCTTTGGACAGTTTACAATTTATGGGAGTAGATGTCAGTAAAGATGGTAAAAATGCTTTAGGATGTCTCTATTTCTCAATTAAATACGATCAATCATTGGTTCTTCTTTCATACTTGAAACCTCAATCTGGATCTTATCCTAATTTTCGATACAAACCATACAATATTGATGATTTTAAAAAATCAAGCGGAAGTCTTCTTCAGTGCTTTGGTGATGACCCTAGTGACTGCCCATTAGTGTTAAAGGAAAAACAAGGATAGCTACATCTTGTTTAACCATTGTTCGAGTTCTTTAGTACTTTCTAGCATTTTATTCATCCAAGGTGGGGCCCTTCCTTCTCTATGGTCTGAAGTAGTATTCCGATTCTTTAACCACGCCAGGGCTTCAACTGGTTTAAAGTCTACAAAACTGGCCCTCACTTTAAAGCTAGGTGACTTAAGACCAAAAGCTTCGCCTGGAACAAAAATAATCCCCAGTTCTTTTGCCAAGCGTGCACACAGCTCTATGGAATCGTTGATGCCATTTCTTTTTAGTTGATTTTGATATTTAGAAAAGTCCAAGAGAAAATACCAGGCAGCATTTGGCGCAACAGTTAATAGATCTAATTCTCTGAATCGAGCAGCAAGCACTGCTGCAGCAGCTTCGAAAATTGACCTTCCTTTCTGAATAAAAGAATCAATTTCCTCTCCACCCGAAAGCGCCGCTATAGCTGCATATTGGGCTGGTTTTGAAGCGCAAGAATACGAACTTGTTCCAATTGCAAACATAAGATCATTAAGAGGTTTCAAACTATTAGGGAAAGTAGCCCAGCCAAGTCTATAACCTCCAAGACCATACTCCTTAGAAAGACTACTTGCTCTGATTGTTCGCTCCGGCATCCATTCAGCTATACTTATTGTTTCCCCATCATATGTATTACCCAGATAGACTTCGTCAGCAAATACGATAAAATTATGCTCAGTAAAAGCTCTAGCTAAACTAATAATTTCTTCCTTAGAATAAGCCACACCGGTAGGGTTTGTTGGATGATTGAAAATCACCAACTTTGTTTGCTGTGCTATAGAAGGATTGTTGGAAATAAATTTTTCGATATGAATAGGAGTCAACATGTAAGCAGTATCATCTGATGTTTCAATCTTATAAGATTGCTTATGATGTATCTTCACCTGTTCATCATAGGATACCCAATGAGGTGTAATATGAACTATAGGACCAGCGAAAGCCAATTGAACATCGTTTAGAAGCTGTTTTAATCCCGGAGCAACTATCACATTTTCTTTCGCTAATCTGTAGTTCGGAAGACTATACCTGCTTGCTATGATCTCACCTAACTCAGAAATACCACGAGGAGATCCATAGGATTTTTCCCAACAATTGTCAGCCACAGCTTTCTTTATCTTTTCAGGAACTGGCATAGGGTTAGCTCCTAATCCCCAATCATAAACCACCTTATTTTGCTCGAGTCTTTCATTGCGTATTTTATTTGCTTCAAGAGTTGCTGAAGCCGTAGCCTCAATCGCTAGAGGAATTTCAAAATTTCTTCTATTTTTTTCAGCAAGGCTTCCACCTGAATAAGTCAAAAGAGCGTAGGATTGGAGATAAGCAAAAGCAGTAAAATAACATTTCCGAGGAATCATAGAATCGCCTATTGAATAAATTTAAAATATCTTCAATGCTTCTGAATAGCACGTCGGGGATATAAGTACATTTTTATTTATATTTTTTCAAGGTCTCTTGCAAAAAAGCGTTTTATGACCAGTGATCATAATTGCTCTATATTTCTAGATCAAAACTTTGGGCATCAAGAGTTCTCATAGATTTTCAGCTAGCTTTACCGATATTGGCTTGTTCCAATATTTTATATAAATCATCTTTACTTATGGGCTTGCTTAAATGACCCGCCAAACCATTTTTCATTGTCTTCTTAATATCATCTTCAAAGGCATTTGCTGTAAGAGCGTATATTGGAGGACTATCTACCTTTAAGAGTGCATAAATTTCTTTGGCAGCTGTATAGCCATCCATCCCCGGCATATTAATATCCATGAATATTAAATCGTACTTCACTTTTTTAACTTTTTCTATTGCTTCTTCACCTGACTCAACTAAATCACTTTCAACACCCATTTTCTCCAATCTAAGCTTAATTAAAGTTCGATTAGTAGGATTATCATCAACAACTAAGACCAATTTATTCTCTTTGGCCCTAAAGTCCATCGATTTTTTCGCTTGTGTAGTGCTTCTTTCACTATTCGACGAAGACAATTCCGCCGGAATACTCACCGTGAACTCGGAGCCTTGACCAGGAATACTTTCGCATGTAATCTTACCCGCCATTAGTTGGATTAGTTGGTTCACTATTGCTAAACCAAGACCAGTTCCTTGTAGGGTATTCAGCACTGAATCCTCAGATTGTTGGAATGGATCAAATATTTTTTTGATTTGATTTGTATCGATTCCGATGCCTGTATCGCGAACTTTAAAAATCATAGATTTGTTAATTTGATCATAACTTGCAGAAACAACAATCTCCCCTTTGTGGGTAAACTTGGCTGCATTACCCAGGATATTACTAAGTATTTGCTTGACCCGTACTTCATCAATTAGTGCAGCACCTGATTCCATTATTTTAATTTCGCTTTTTAATACAACTCCTTTTGCCGCTATTGATGCACGAAAAAGGCTACAGACCTTTTCTATAAGGCTTCCAATTTCCACAAGTGAAACCGACAAGGTCATCTTACCAGCTTCGATTTTAGAATAATCAAGAATATCATTTATCAGTGAATGCAAAGAAGATGCACTTTCTAAAATAGTTTTTACAAATCCTTCCTGCTCCTGATCAAGTTGAGATTCAGATAACAGTGATAAATATCCTAACATTCCATTCATAGGAGTCCTAATTTCATGACTCATATGTGATAAAAAATCTGATTTTGCTTTACTAGCTTGAACAGCTTTTTCTTTTTCGGTTCTAAGCAACTCGGCATTCATTTTTGAGTCCGTTATATCCCAATTCACCCCAATCATCTTGCTAGGAGCTCCCTTACTATCATATAAAGTCTGGGCTTTGGCCTTGATAAACCTCACTTCTCCATTAGGAAATAAGATCCTAAATTCACTGTTAAATATTCCATTATTCGAAGGAGCTGACTGTAAATCCTGCTGAGCTTTTTCCAAATCATCTGGGTGCAAACTTTGATTCCAAGACTCTACAGTGCCACTAAAATTTTCTGGTTTTGTGCCATAGATAGAGAACATCCGCTCATCCCAGGCTAAACTACTATCACTGATGTTGTATTCCCAAACACCGATTTCTGAAGTAGCAAGCGCTAACTCAAGTCTTTTTCCATAAGCTTCTATTTTCTCTTCAAACTGCTTTTCTTTTGTGACATCTTGGAATATTCCCTGGACTTCCTTAACTTTTCCTGCTGAATCCAATTTGGGAATACCAATACTACGAACCCATTTTAGCACTCCGTCCTTTGATTTAAATCGATAGACTCCGTCAAAATTACTCCCCTCTTCAAGAGAAGCTCCAAAATCCTGAGTAATTCGCTCACGGGACTCTCCCACATAAAAATCTATAGCTTCACTTAATTGAACTTGATCTTCCAAGGAAACACCATGGATTTTGTAAGTCCCCGAACTCCACGTAGGAGAAGTATCGCCCTCTGCAAAAGACCAAAAACCAATTTTTCCAGCTTCTTGGAGTTTTTCAAGTATCATTCTCATGTCTTTGTCTGAAGTTATTTCTCTTGCCACTGCATAAAGATAACCATCCGAAGAAAGGGTAGAATTCCAGCTAAGCCATATATAACTCCCATCCTTTTTTCTATACCTGTTTTCAAAGCTAATAATTCGTTTATTTTCCTGTAAGATTTTTTTCGCTTGCGTGATAGTACGTTCTTGATCATCAGGATGAACAAAATTTATATAAGGTTGCGACAGTAACTCATCAGCTGAATAACCAAGAACCTCGCTCCACCTGGGATTTAGTTCTACAAACTTTCCCTCTTTGTCAGCGATGCAAAGCATCTCCAATGATTTATCGAAAAAATTTTTGTATCTTTCCACCATAAGACTCACCGATACTCGAAGTTGTAAGATAAAACTAGCCCTACTATTGATCGGACAAGCACATCTTAAATAAAGATCTTATACTCAAAATACTTAAAAACTTTTACATCCAAGCACATAGAAAGGAGATATTACTCCATAATATCAGGCATTTAATTCATCGCAGCTGTATATGAAATAACTTACCAAAATTGAAACAATCAATCTTTTAGACTCTCCCAGCTCCAAGCTGAGCATTGCCTATAAACGTTAATGATTCCGTTCAAAGTCTAGTGATATCTGGCCAGGGTTGATTCAAGTAAGCTTTTAACCAAATTTTGAAGTACGTTAAAATGGGTTCAGCATATTTTTTTAACAAAATTTTTGTTGTCAAAAATATTTGAGATGTATTTTTTTGACTATTCAAGCATAATCTAACAAT
>JBGCDR010000111.1:0-4530 GCA_045105515.1 Oligoflexales bacterium | reverse complement strand
ATCTAAAGATCGGCATTGTGTTGGCGGTAAATATAGACACCGACACCGCGGTGATTTTTTTTACATAATTAAAATCATCGGAAACTCTGTCATAAATCAATTTTAGAGGATCTTTCTACAGATTAGGTCCTAGATGCCAGTTAATAGTGTAGTCATGTATCTTTCTACCTCTTTTTTTGGTGTGTCTTTCAACGAATGAGTATTTTCTGTATCAAAGAAAAATAATGGGTCACCAGAATTCCATCCGTTTTTAGTCTCATATTTATCTAACTGATAAATGTGAATTGTGTCGGGATCACCACCTATTTTTTTTATGGGATTCTCGAAAATCCCATATCTAGTCCAAGAAGATAGACTACTTTTACATGTTTCAAAATAAGATGGATGAACGAAAAATAGATCATGATCTTCGATAAAAGGACATTCCTTTATGATTGAGTCAATATCTCCACCATAAACCTCTTTTTTTTGAATTTCTCCCGCAATTGCTATTAAGCTAGTAAAGTAAAACGAAACTGTTAACAAAGTAAATAAACTCCTATCCCTCATAACTTAACCCCTGTTTTTTAATTAGCAGATACAAGCATCCAGCAGGATTATCATAGCGGAAAATCTTGAATTCTTATAACCTATTCGATCGTAAGATATTACGTATGACGCCTACGGTAATAGGCTTATAAAATTAACAAATCATTGAATATTTTTTCCTTCGACAGCTATATTTTTTTTTTGAATAGATAGCCCATTTCTATAAAAGTTCAAATTAAACGGTTGACAATGCATTTACTTCAATGGATTAAAAATCATACGGTGTGAAAATCTGGATTGATTTTTATAAGTATGGTGATCTAATAGTGAGCATAAATATCATAAGTAAATAATATTAAATAGAAAATAAGTATATTTACTGAGGGTCTTGGCCTCACAATAAATTATCAACCCTATTCACACTTTGTGTGCTTACTTAATACATAATAGACTGAAGAATTCTGCAGAGGTATCTGTAACCATATGTTTTATAATGGTTCTTGGAAGATTATTTCTATTGCCTGAATGTTTGCAGAAACATGTCATCAATGAGAATATTAATAAGCTAAATATTTTTGATTTCAATTATTTCATTTTGGAACCCTTAAACTTATGCCAATTTAATATTTTTGTAATCAACATAATACTCAATTCAAAAAATTCATGAGAAGGCAGAATATAAAGGGTTGTTGGATTTTAATAGTTCTGGACTCTACTGAATTTAACATTTTTTAGGTAGAGATATGTGGAAAAATTCTCATTGATTTAATTTCATTTTCCAGATACTGAATTAGCTATATTATTTGATATTAAAGAAATGCAGAGGGTATCTGTGATAAACATGTGACCTGGGGAGTGAGTTATAGCGAAAGGAATTTTTGCTTCCATAAGAATAAGCTGAGGGGTTACACCACAAGCATGAAAAACAGGCACTTCATCAGCAAGTATTTCAACTGTTTCACCCCAATCGAGTGTATTAATGTCTTCAATTCCGATAAGGCTTGGTTCGCCGATATGCACTGGTTGACCATGAGCGAATTGGTATTGTGAAGTTATGCTTCGTTCCAATGGAACATCCTTGACCTTAATGGGTTTCATTGAAACCACCATATTTCCTTTAAACTTCCCTACTTGATGGCAAGGAATATTACTTATGTACATTGGTACATTTGTTCCCTGTTCAGCGCTGCGGAGATTAATCCCTGCTGCCTGTAAGGCAGCGTCGTAGGAAAAAGAACACCCAATTAAAAATGCAACGGAATCTTCCGGCCAATAGTCAGTAACGTCCTCAATATCTGTGACTTTGTTACCATCAAGGTAAATTGAATACTTAGGAAGATCGGAACGTAAATCAGCGTCAGATGCAAGCTTTTTTGGAAAAGGAGAACCTTCTTCACATACTTCAAGAAGGGGACAAGATTTTTGATTATTTTCACAGAAAAGTTTGAATTCCTCAGCATCTTCCTTTTTCAAGACAATTAGATTGCATTGAACAAAGCCAGAAGCGCAACCGTTTGTAGATTTGCAGAACTTTCTGCTACGAATCAGTTTACGTAGCTCTCGTGGTTCAAGATTAGCACATGTACTTGGTGTGTCTTCCTCGCCTTCTTGCTTCGCTTCATGTCCAGAAATTTTCTCCTGCCCATTTAAAATACCGGAGCAAATGAATTGAATGTTAATTAAAAAGACTGAAATCAAAAATAATCTATTGGCCATTGTAAATTCCTACTTTCTTTTTTTCGTAAAACTGAGGACATTCCTATAAAAAAAGTTGGTGAATTTTGCAGATAAAGTCATTCTGGGATAGAAAATTAAATATCAAGTTTTTATGTATATGGTTCTTTGACAAATTTCAACTACATAGAGAAAAATCAAATACAATATTACATTTTTGTCACTCTAATATTGTATTGAATTTGTATTTTATAATAGAGATTGCGCCTCGAATAATAGCATGTAGAATATCTGACAGAGTGAATATAGTTTAAAAATAATTGGGGCATTAATATGTATCAGCTAATTGGGAAAGTATCTTGTGTTCTATCAGCATGGGTATTTTTTATAGCTCCAAATATCTGCACAGCAAATATTTATGATGTTAAAAATAAGATTAAGCCAGATTTTATCATCAATCAATGTTCTGTTATGCAGGGAAATGGAGCAGATTGGGCTGCTATATTTGGTTGGTTAGCAGAAGATCTAATTATTAAGGCAAAAAAAGCTGAGATATATGAACGCGAAAATCCAGGCAAGCTAGCAGGTATAAGATTTACTTGCATGATAGGGGGAAGTTCGGGTTCAGCTTCTACGATGGTGTTAATGGAACTATTGAAGAATAAACAGTTGGGTCTAAAATTCCTAGATAAGCATACCTTGGGGCCTGCAGATACACGCTTGCTTGGTAGATCACTACGAATTATTGCATATTCAGTTGATTTGTCATTAAAAGAGAAGATAATGTTCATTCGTCATGCCTTAAAAATGGTCCTATGGACCTATCCATTTGATTCTATGAAGGCACTTGTGCTGGGTGATAAATATACCGACCGCTGGAGTTTTAAACTACTTGATGGCAACTATATTTTTTTCTACTTTGCTAATAGCCTTTTATTCGCCCGCTATATCACCAGAGAGCTTGTTAATCTTGATATTTCTAAAGTAGTGTCAAAAAAGTATGTGGATACAGCTAGAAAGTATGGACTTTCGAAGTTAGGTGATATTTTACGTTTGTCTGATAGAGATTCTAGTCTTAAAGAAGAAAAAATATTGTCTCAAATATTTGAAGAGCATGGTAAAAAAATAGTGAAATTGGTACATGCATTCATTAAGAAGCAGCTTAAGCCCAAGAAAAAGTGGAAGCATCTTAACCGTCAATCTATGCATGACGGGCCTATGTTTTCCGTTTTAAATGAACCACTAGAAGACGGGTTTTGTACTATCACTATGACGGATCTATGGTGGGGGGAGCCCAGGGATATTTATCATAAAAAACTGTCCTACCAGAATATGCGACCGCTGGTACTCTGTAACAAGGAAACAATCAAAGTTATTTTGAATTCGAAACTTTATAGGAACCACTTATTGAATCAATTTCCTTATGCATCCCGATTTATTTTGGGAGTGGTAAAAACGGTAAGAGGATCGATTAGTCCAAGTATTCGCGAACCTTGGTTGATGGCCTCTCTTTCTGGGCCTCTAAATGAGAATGAACTTGAGATCGAGGAAATATATGATCCAAAAATAGATATTATTGCAAATCGCAAACTCCAGTTTAAGACAGTATCATCTGATGGCTTTTTTATTAATAATAAAAGACAATATCTGGGTTTAGGTATTGTTGGAGGCTTTGCTGATAGACGCATCGCTGCATGGATGTTGTCATATTATTACCTCGAAAAAATTGATGAATGTAATTCAGAGGCACAGCATATTGATAATAGTTTTACGATGTTTGGGTTGCCAGATGAAAGAAAACTAGATAAATTTGATACCTATCTGATCAAAAATGACTTGTCAGGATCCGGTCACCTGGCAGAGCAATACCTAAGGGATTGGAGTTTATTTCAGTTCAATTGGTTTGAAACTTTTAAGCTTGCTTTTCATCGTAAAAGAATTTTTGTCTCGACCGTTGCATTTAACTTTGATTTAAGCGTTATTCCTGCTGCAATTGATAGAACAAGTAGGTATTTAGTTCCAATGGCAGCTAATATTAGTAGGTCGCAATTATATGCTTTCGATTCATCAATAGATTGCTCAATTCGGTACTTTGAACCCAAAATCCAACTCAAATTTCCCAACAAAAAGGAAGGAGCTTACTGGGTTTATGAGTTTGGACCTGATGATCCCCTTGATCCGGATCTACTAATTAGTGCCTGATTGGAAACACACCGCCGCCTTTGTATGTAAGGCTTAGAGCACTATAATCTTTAGCGAATTTCCCCAGTTTCTCTAAAAAGGCTATAATTGTCGGAAAATCAAAAGATCTTGGGGGTGCCCATGCGC
>JBGCDR010000110.1:0-2775 GCA_045105515.1 Oligoflexales bacterium | reverse complement strand
TGATATTTTTTAGTTTCATGCCCACAGATTTCCTGAATTCATATGTAAATTCAGCATAATACCTAATCTGTGCGAAAATTGATTTTTAATATGTCTTCGGCTTGTATGACGAGTTTTTAGAGTTCAGTCAGTGCTCCTGTAGGGATTCAGCTTCATCAGTTACTTTTTTAACAGCCAGTGCAGCTGATGGAAGTTTAAAATCACTTGCTTGCGCTACACCATCTATGAGCACTCTAGTGATCTATATGGGCTTGACTAAAATAGAGGAAGTCTGTCATTCTTTGATGGCCAAAGGGTTTTCTCCTATGACTCCATTAGCTATTGTCACCCATGCAAGTCTCGGCACAAAAAAGCGAAAATTAGGCACCTTAAGTTCTTTTGCAAATTTAAGGGATAAAATACTTGAATCTCCAGGAGTTATTATAATAGGTGAAATTGTAAACTACCAAAGCGAAGCGAATACTCTGGCTGAATTTTCCATGATGCAAACAAAGCCATCACTAAATGTAGGCAGCTTATCTGCCCATTAATAGTGAAATCACGAAAAAATCTAAGAATCAAATATTTCAACAGAAACTAAAACTCGTTTACTAACAGGAGTATGGCTATCAATTGCAAAATGCTTGATTGGTATCAAAGGATTTGCTTCGGGAAAATAACACGCGACAACACCACGAGGAATCTTATAGGAAACCGCTTTGAATCCTTTAATCACGCGGTTTTCCTTTTCCCAATGGCTGGTTATTTTAACTTCATTCCCAGTTTTGAAGCCTAATACATCCATGTCTAACTGATTCATAAAAACAATCTGCCTTGCTTGTTTAATTCCTCTGTAGCGATCATCAAGTCCATATATTGTAGTGTTATATTGATCATGTGATCTAATGGTCATCATGACAAATTTATCTTGTGGGGTTTCAAGATCTGGTAATTCGTGTGCAGAGAAATTAGCCTTTCCAGTTGCAGTTTTGAATTGCCTTTTATCTCTAACCGGGTGCATTAACTCAAAGTGTCCCTTTTCACTGATCTGTTTTCTAAAGCCATGGAAGCCAGAAATACACTGTTCTATCTCCTCTCTAATCAAATCATAGTTTCTCGAACACTCATCCCAGTTAATAACCTTGAAACGCTGATTATCTTGGGCTAATGTAGATCCAATCAAACTGACAATTTCTGGTTCACTTTTCATTTTGTTGCTTAGAGGTCTTAAAACACCTGAGCTTCGCTCAACTACTCCCATAGAGTTTTCAACCGTCAAAAAGCGCGCATTCCCCGCAAATGAATCAAGGTCGCTCCTGGCTAAGCAAGGCAGAATTAAACTACATCTTCCAGGTAACAAGTGGCTTCGATTGAGTTTCGTTGAAACATGAACTGTAAGATCACAGTTTGTAAGAGCTTTAGCTGTAAATTCGGTATCAGGAGCCGCAGAGAGAAAATTTCCGCCCATAGCCATAAAAAATTTTACTTTTTTGGCATGCATCGCTAGAATGGCATGAACCGTATCATATCCATGCGCTGCATTAAATCTCGAAAAATCTGCTCTAAGTAAAAAACAGGCATTAGATGTTGCTGAGCGGGAATTAGTTATTGTCGCAAAAAATTTGGATTTTTATAAAAAATCTATAAGAAAACCGATGCAATTTAGCGATACAATATCTGATGACTACCTAGCCATTCCAATTAAAGTAGAACGGCTGCGCGATAATTATTTTAGCAAAAACCCATCTCGTGAAATTATGAACGATATTAGTTTAGCTAAGGTCGAGCTTAGAGATGAATTAAAATTGTTTTCTGAGTCAACAGATCTAGATAGAGTCGCTCCAATTTATGCATTGGTCAGAAAGCTGTACAAAGAAAACTTTGGTGTAGACGACTATACCTGGAAAACGGATGGAGAAAATCAATTTGGTAGAGGGCATTATTTTGAAGTAGCCAGCGGACTGAAAAAACCAATTAGCGCAAGAAAAGCAGTTGCTGCATTTATGCATGACCTTGAAAGGTTTTTCCCTACTGCCAAGGTTTCTTATTTAAGCACCGATCAATTGACCATGATGGGAGGAAAAACCTTAGATGGCACTTTAAGAAAAAAAGCACTTCATCCAAGAAACAGTGCAAAATTAGCTGATCTCATTTTAAAAAATTATGACCTTCTGAGCAAGAAGGAAAAATCCGACATATTTGACCTTATTTTATATCATGATGCTAGTGAAAAAGGTGTATCCCTAACTTTTGGATTTTCAAACAGAAAGACCACAGTAGAAATTTTACCACCTCTAAAATCTGTTAATAGCGAGCTGTTAGATGACCTTAGAGATCTCAGTGATGCAGATGCGTTGGCTTTTTTTCGAAAAACAATGCCTCATTTCATGCTAAGGGAAATTGATAAAATGAAGCGATTATACGGAGCAAACTCTAGCGAGGAGAAAATTAATGGTATTCTTGAAACAAGGGTAGTGGAAACTCTTTTTAATCGCATTACTTTGTCAGATGACAAACTGCTAGCGGCAAAGTGGGTCCAAGCCCAAAGCAAAATAGATCCACAAATTGCTCCATACTGGGAATATGTCAAGAATTCTATTCTTGATAAAGTTTCTAAGTAGCTCTGGTTGGATTATTTTGCTGTAAAAAAACTGGTAGGTAGTGTCTGGTCGGAAACTAAATTCTTGCCTTTGCAACTCAGTTTTTTTTATCGCGGTTGAAATTAATTTTAAAAAATCTTCTTATTTTCCAGTGATAAGTGAAAAATACCATATTTTCGGCAATTAAATATCTTCG
>JBGCDR010000109.1:0-12460 GCA_045105515.1 Oligoflexales bacterium | reverse complement strand
CACGAAGATATTTAATTGCCGAAAATATGGTATTTTTCACTTATCACTGGAAAATAAGAAGAGTTTTTAAAATTAATTTCAACCGCGATAAAAAAAACTGAGTTGCAAAGGCAAGAATTTAGTTTCCGACCAGACACTAGTTTAGGAAATCAGACTATTTATGGATGTACCAGTCAAATTCTTTTTATTGCATCACAGATATATTGGCTTGCAAATTTTAAAAGACTTTGCTCCCAGCTATTAATTTCTGATAGCGAGTTAGTCACTTGGTCCCCTTGCATCCGATCTACCAATCCAACACACAAGGTAGCAGCAGATAAGGATAAGGGGGAATCTGGCCGATTACAGAAAGATGCAAGCTCAGCGGCTTCCATTTCAAAATTGCGAACTCCTAGTTTATATGCTTTCTCAAAGAATGTTTGCCTTTCGGACTCACTATAGCTAGATTTAAAGTATCCATCGAAGCGGCCCTGACCTTGGTAAAAATCATCTGCTGTTATGGTTTTTCCCTTATGAACAGGTAGCAAGGGTTTATTTTTCTTCGAAAAATTTAGAATTTCTTGCAAAAAATTTGGACAAAAGGTGCTAGGATAGCTCACTTTTTGGTCAAGCTCGTATTTGGTAAGACCTGTGTTTAGGTCAGGCATCAAGGCTTCTGTTGATAATATTAAATTTCCAGGTTTGACCCCTAAACTCCCACAGGTTCCAAGACGTAAGAAATAAACTGGCTGTGCCAATAGGTCTTTGCTGTGTTTTTTTGCATAAAAAAGAAGCTTTGCTAACTCTTCTAAGAGAATTGATAAGCTAGGACGGCCCATTCCATGACTTACCGATAGAACAGGCCCTATTTTGTACATCACATACCGTCCTGCTTTGGTAGCTTCTTCTACTTCTTGGATCCCAGAGTGAATCTGACCTAGTTCTAAATTAGCTTCAAGATTCCTAGCTAAGTTCTTCATACGCCTAGGTTTTCCACCTAACAAAATATAGCGAACATCGCTAAAATCTCTTATCCTTGCATTTGTTTTACCCTCAATCCATTCAAGACCTAAATGATAAAGAAAATCTCTCTTATTAAATTCCAACTTTTTAATCCTTTCAAGTCATAGAAAGTAAATAATTTAAAACGTTTTCATGAAGATGCTTTAGCGTCAATATCGTTAATCGATATATGCATTATTGATTGTCAATTTATTTGAATGATCTAAGTTTCGAGTCCCAATAGTATCTATTTTTATAAACCTCTCCCCTAAAGTGGATGTGCATACCATATAACTCAAAGTATAATAACCTGAAAGGCCTCAAGAAATGATCTTGTAATTTTTTATCGTTACTGATTAGATAAATTTTCAGCTTTAAATCTCTTGCTTCATTTTCTGCTTTATTTGTTTGAAATATTTCATTTCTTAGTTTTCAAAATATTTTCTTCATCAACAAAAAGATATATCATATTTTGATCTTTTCCCAATATCTAGCTTATTTGGATTTAACAGCTTAATACTCATTTACTCTACATTGGGTAACTGCTTACTGATGTCTCTTTCTTTTGGTGATAATTTATTTGACAATGAATGAGCGTTATGATGTTTTATTTGAAAATGAAAGAGTTATGAAATCTATCTCATCCATCGAAAAATATTGTTTATTGTCCAAGTTGGCAAGATTAGCAGTGCAGCCAGAACGGAGAGAAACCATAATGACAGCTCGAATTGACTGTAAGAAACTGACTAGAAACATCGCCTTGATGGCATCAATCTCTCTATCTTCATGTGGGGACGAAAAAATTGATATTTCGTCTCTATCCGCAAATTTGTATCTTCCCGAACTTGGTGCTGGAGTCAATTATTCTGAAACACAAACCTTTGGTTCATGTGTGCATGGGGTGGAGTTATCCGCAAATCCGCAGGCGCTGTCGCGACTATACAATGAATCACAAATCAAGTCCCGATCAGAATTACATACAACTTTGGATGTCAGTGCTAGTGTTAGTGCCAAAGGACTTTGGGGAAATGGTGGAGGAAGTTTTTCTTATTTTAAAGATATTGATGTTAAGAAGGATAATTTTTACTGGTTAGTTGATGCAAATTATGTTGTAACTGAAGAAAAAATCAGAACTAATTCACCTTCATTCTCTTTAACTGACAAAGCTAAAAATATTCTAAATAACCATGGGATAAATGCATTCTACAGAGCTTGTGGGACGCATTTTTATGTTGGAAGGCAGCTTGGTGGGCGCTACAGTTTACTCTATGAATTTTCAAGCACTGAGGATAAAGTTGTCGAGCAGCTTAAAGCAAAGTCAGATTACTCAGGATTCGGTGTAAAAGCAAAAGCGTCGTTTGAAAGACTTCTATCACTAGCGCATAAATCGTCGATTTTAACTATCCACTCAAGAATTGTTGGAGGCAGCAATCGCATTGAAGATTATGCTAGTAATCCTGATGAATTAACAACTGAACTTGCAAAATTGCGAGAAGATATTTTTAAATATAAGCATGGAGTGACTTTAAAATGGTTTCAACAATCTTATGATATGTTTCCTGAAGTCATTGCAGCTGGAGAAAGAGATCAACATCAGGATCTTGAAGATCATTATAGGGAAGATGCTCTTAACTTCTACTACACGCTTTACAGCTCTAACCGTGAAAAATATGCATCGCTCAACAAATTGTTGCAGGATTCTCTTCTATCTGAACCAAGATTTATATTTAAGGATAAACAACTAAAGCAGCTGCGCTTGGACATAAAATCTTTGCAAAAACAGAACAATGAAATTTCTCTGCTTGCAAAATCATGCATACAAGGTACTAATAGATGCCCTCTTGGTGAGCTTGATACCATTCATATTGATATACCTAAACCATATAGAGATCTTAGCGGTATGGGGCAATGGTTGGTCTATCCTGTTGCTAAGGGGCATTCAAATGCGAGTGCAGTCGACTTTATTGCCGCCACAGTTGACGGAAGTACTTCTCGATATTTTTCCAGTAATTATAGCATCTTCGATAGAGGAAAACTAGGCGCATTTGTAATGATGAAAAAGATGAATGGTCAGATTGAAGCCTTTGATGTGGGCTTTTTGTCCCCAGTAATTGATCCTAATACAGGACTTACTCATCCTGGGATCTGCATTGGCAACTTCTCAAAAAAATGCAATTTCAGAATGGTGGAAAACATCTTAGCTACTGATCACAATGATATTGCTAGCTCTAAACTAGTCTTGACTATTTTTGATGAATTTGGCTTTGTGCTAGGACACTTAGAATATCTAGGTCGCAAAATATAAAAAGGATTAAAGTATGAAAAAAATTATTTTCAAAGTGCTGCTATTTTTACAATCATTTTACTGTTATGGCCATATTGAACGGTGCAACACAGATATTATTGCAGATGAGTCCAAGATGAGAGGTAGAAATGCCTGGGCTAGGAAATGTGGCTATGTTACTAAAGAACTTGAAAATGCAGCTAATATAGCCAGTCACTATTGGTCATTTGCGAGCATTAAAGCCCCTTTTAGTGAGTCAACTCCATGCCAATCTGGTTTAGCAACTGCTGGAATGTGCCCTAAGGGCTGTTTTACAGGTAGCCAAAAAATAAGGTTTGGTGGATTTTACACACCCATGAAACAGGCAGTTGATCGTGGGTTGCAAGCTTACACCAGTCTTTCTCAAGGCAGCTTATTGGAGCAAGAGGTGGAATTGCTAGATTTTGTTGTAGGTGATACTAAAGAAGATATCTTGATAATTGAGACAAAAACTGGACGCAAACTTGAGGTTACCATGGGGCACCCAATGGTATTGGAAAACGGTGATGTAGTGCCAGCGAAGACATTAACCGTAGGTAAATCTTTGCTTGATGAGGACTTGCTTGGCGACAAAATTGAAAGCTTGGAAACCTTTTCTTTCACAGGAAAAGTCTACAATATTATGTCAAATTCGAGTATTAAAGAAGAAAATTTAGTATTTTCTGAAGGTCTAATTACTGGATCGATTCGATTTCAAAATGAATGGGCTGACGAACAATTTAAGCTTTTAACCAGAACAGTCTTAAATGTTGATTTGCTAGATTGAACTTATTGAGGTGAATATGTTGAGACAATTTATTTTAATGAACCTGATATTAGCAACAATTTTTTGTCTCTACATTTTAAATTTATCAAACAAAGATTTGTATCGAGAATTTGATAGGAATCAACATTTCGTTGAAAAAGAGGCACCTATACTTCCATATGATAACAGTATTTCTAAATTCCCAAATTCCAAACTTAAGCAGCCTTCAGATTTCAAAGTACCTATAGGGCATAAATTGTCCCGATTATTCTATAAAAGCCAAAATAATGCATTAATAAATGAGAAGGACCTACTGCACGATCTGATTGATAATTATGGAATGGAATCACTGATAAAAGATTCTTTTAAAAATTTACATCGGCTTTCAAGAGAAAAAAATGGCAATAATAATGTCGAGCTGAATTTAGTTCGTCAAATTGATTTTATACAGAAGGTTGCAGAACTGATTCCTGAATCAAATGAAATAATTCAAACCCATTTAATCGAATATTTGCAACAGCCTCTTTCCGGAAAAAAAAGTACAAAAAAAAATCAAGCCTCCAATCGCTTGGAGCTGCTTGAGGTGTTGACAATGATAAACCCGACAGAAGGAAAGCTGTTTTACAGCAAATTGAGCTCAAATTGGAAAAAAGTCTCATACACTAGAGTTGTGAGGGGCCTTAGTAAGAACGGCTCATCCTGGCAAGATGCTATTGAACAAGTGGATCAGCTATAGTAGGTAAAAATATGAAGCCATTTTTTATTCAAGTTTTTATTCATTTTCTAGTCATATTTCTTGCTTCTTGTAGTGCTGAAAGCAGCAATTCTGATACTAGCATGCCAGACCACTCTGACTGGAGTCTCTCTGGAAAAGAAAAATTCATGACAGATCTCAAGGATCTCGTTAAATCTAAGCACTCTGAAAAACAAACCTGGGTCAAAATTAAAACGCCTAAATACAGGAAAATTCTTAGAAAAAAGATCAATAAACGAGTCCTAATTATAGATAGTGGAATGTATTTGACCAGTATTACATTATTTAGAGACAGAGTGATTGGTCAATATCGTACCGAAGGAAGCAGAATCATAAAGGACCGCTATCAATTAACCGTTCCAGACGTATACCATAGATTTGCCACATTACAGTCAAAAAACATGCGGCATTATCATGACGATGATACCCAAGAAGTCTTAAGTTTAGTTCTAGAAAAAATTGCTTCTTTCGAATGGGCAAAAACTGCACATGGAGATTCCATTTTTAACTATATTGCAGCAAATACCGAAAATATTGACTTAATGATTTTACGGCTTAATGATTGGGAATGCTATCCTCGGGACTATAGTGAACTGGATAATTTTAATCAAATGATGGAAATGCGCACAATTGCCCTACAAGAATTCTTTGAGACCCATCAAATTGACTATGTAAATTTTTCGGCAGGTTGGTCTATTCCCGATTTTAAAAGGACATATGTAGATGGAGTTCATCCTCAATGCGGCTATTTACCAAATGAAAGTATTCTAAAACAAATTAATCTCAGCTGGAAAAAATTTTATGATGATGCCTTTTCTAAGGGTAATACCATTCTTTTTCAAGCAGGACCGCAATTAAGTTTAAGCAATACCAATTACAGTGATAGTTTAGAATCTTATCTAAGTGATTGTTCGAAACAAAAAAATCGGATACGTGTTCAGTCCTTAGCAAGCCCTGTTATCGAAACAAATTTTAGCTTGTTCAACTCAAATAGAGATCAAGTAGCTAAATTGTTACAGTGTTCGGATTTGCTTGTGAATACTCCTGAATCTCTGGTTGGATATGTACCAAATCAGCTAAAACTTTCACCATTTGGCTTAACCTTATATCCTATGGGGTGGCCAAGTTCTTACACCACCCCAATGGCCCTGGTTGCTTGGATTAAGCAAAACTTGGAACCAGATAGCGAGCAAACCATCTTGGAGATGCTTATAGATGGCAAGGTTTTGAAAGTAGATATTAGATAATAGATACCTATGATCTTTCTAATTTTTATACAGAGATATTAAAAAATCATAAAATTATCATAAAAATTTGTAGCGCAAAGTAATATATAATGCTAGCTTAATAGTGTTCTTTACGCACCATTAATCAACCAAATTCTAAATTCTCGTGAGGAAAAAAGTCCCTGTGAGGCCTAATAAAATCAGTATTACTAAGTCAACTGCTATCTTGATGGGTATTTTCATATTCCATAGAATCTTAACATTTGCTGATTTAAACCATCAAATCGACAATAGTGGCAAAACAGTTCATTTCCTTGCATTTATAACTGGTTTTTTAAGTGATATTTGGACCTCTGTTCTTGGGGCAGTGCTATTATCAATAGGTGGATTCATTATTGGCTTGCTCGGGAAACCTATGCTTGAATCCTCTTTTCGAGTTGTTTTCATTGGAACTATAGCGATTCTAGCGAGCCTTCATTGTTCTTATGTTTCGTTTTTTCATTTCCCCTTCATTCCTTCCCATTTTTCTTATTTCACCGACACTCTATTTTTAAGGGCAAATTTTGGTTCGGTTTTTGATTTCAAGGTCATGCTTATGCTCTTGAGCAGTTTTGCTATTTGGAAAATGGTAGAAATGTTTTTCAAAAGATATCAACTCAGTCGCAAGCAAGAGTGGTTTATTGGAACATTTGTTATTTTGGTAGGAATAGGCTTTCATACACTCCATAATCGCTACAAAGTTCAATGGTTTGTTCCTGAAAACCTGCAATTTAATTTTATCGAGGGATTTGTATATAAAGTTACAAAAAAAGTTGAAATTCCGCCTTTGAGTGAACACGATCTTGTCTTATTAACAGAACGCTATGGAACAGCATCAATAACTCAAGAGAATATTGAACAATTAATCCTCAAAGAGCAGCAGGAAAAATTGAATATTTTACCAATTGGAACGCATCTTAATGAAAGCTTTAATAGCTTGAAATATAAAGGTGAAAAACCACTCATTATTGTTTATCTGATGGAGTCAGCCCGGTATTACGACATGGGGGTGTATGGAAATTCTAGGGAATCCATAAGCCCCCAATTTGATGAATTAGCAGACAAAGGTATATTGTTCCACCGGGTATGGTCAGTTAGCAATGTAACAAGGGGGGGGCAAGAAGCAATATGGTGCGGGTATTTGAGTGGTATCGACCGGTCTCTTATGAAAGAAAGACAAGATATTCATCATAAATGTCTTACCGATTACCCTGAATCAGGAACAAGCTTTTGGCATCATGGTGGAGAAGGAAGGTTTGATAACCAACAGTGGTTTTGGGATAAGCACAATGTAGGATCAACCTTGAGCATTTCCGAGCTTCCGCAAGATATGGCTAAAACTGGCTGGGGCACTGGAGACCTAAGCTTAGCAAACTATTCGATAAATGCTATTGAGTCCCTTAACCTTTCAACAGATCAGCCAGTTATAACTGGTATGGTTCTGACTGTTAGTAATCACATTCCTTGGGAATTGCCAGCTGATGCACCCAAACATATAAACAATTACGAATTTCGAGGGATTCACCCAAGTGAAAGGACGGTTTATTACGCAGACTATGCATTGGGCACTTTTATTTCAGGATTAAAAAAGAAATCCTTGTGGGAAAAAAGTATCGTTATTGTTACAGGCGATCATGGTATCAGAACTCCCGCTTTAAATTCCAGCTTTGCTAACATACCACCTGATGAACTTAATAGCAGGGTACCCTTACTAATAACAGGTGGGATCGCTGAAAATACGGCTAAGCATTTTTCAGTGAAAGAAAGAAATATATATCTAGAGCGTAGCCAAGCTGACATTGCAAATTTTATCGCTCAAACTCTTGAAATACCAAAATTCAAATCAATGGGTGAGCACTTATTTTTAAGAAGTAGATTATCACCAATCTTTGCAGATTTAGGTAATAGTATTTACTTCCCAAGCAATCACACCTCTCTTTTCAAGAGCAGTTTAAAGATAAAGGACAGAGATAATATACCTCCGGAACCTTTGCTTTTTTATATTTCGTTGCTGCATTTCTTGGGTGGATAGCTAGTAATCATAAGACCATTTGAAAAACTCCAATTAGTAAATATGGTATTAAGATTTTTTTTACCGAAAATTTGAAAATTATAGAAAATTCACAATTCGAATGGTATGTTCAATCCTGGTAGTTCCAAAAAATTTTATGATACACGATTTAGTTTGGTGAATATCAAGATTGAGGTAATTCTATGAAAAATAAAAATATTTTTGCACTATTGTTATCCGCAGCTCTTTGCTCAAGCATACCAGTTTTTTCTGAAGAAAACCCATTTTCAGGAATATTCAATGATTTGCGCAGTCCTTCCAGGGACAGCGAAGTTGATGATCCGCTTCCTGGAGATTTCGGGCATTTTAAATCAGTTATTAAAAGCTTGATGCCATTCGCAACAAACGCCCTTAGAGATCAAATACCTATGGATTTCACTAGCGGTGGTGAAGACCGTTTTTTACGATCATTTGAACAAAATTTGGCTATTAATTCTGGTCTTGGTTTAATCAATGATGGACTTTTTGGCAGCACGGCAGATGCACGAGAAACAGACGGTTTTTTACGGAATTTCTTTCAAAACTTTGCTTCCAATTCACTTTTTTCTAACGGGCACAGTAGTCGCCTCGATTTTCTAGCATTATCAATGAGCCTTTGGCAGCAAGGTGCAAATCGTTTTATTGGAAATAGTAATGGGAGAAGCAATCTAACAAAGCCAGTAAATATGCTGGGTGTTGCACTCTTAATGAATAGCATACTTAGCACCAATGACAGAGTAGCTAATAACTTGTTAAGAAGCTTACCTTTATTAGGAGGAAACCCTCTGGGGGGATTAGGAGGATTTGGTGGCATTGGAGGATTTTGCGAGTCTTAATTGAAGGTAGCAATCAGCTTTGCAATCTAATCAGTAATTAGATGGATCATTTTTTGGTGCAACAACCTTATTGTAAAACTTCCCTCCATAAGGATTTACATCTGTAGGATAAACACCTGTTTCAAAAAGATAGAAATTTGGTCCCGAATAGCTTTCTCCGGCAGCACTGTATGTATTTTCAGCTCCAAGCTCCCATACCCGGCGGCAGGTCGCACGCTTGTCACATTCAGTCTGTGCTTCTTGTAGGCTAGGATAGGCTAGCTTGTTGTTGTCTTGGTCTTTAATAACTTTTGCATTTCCAGCAGCATCTGGAGCCAAAAATCCACCAGTTGTGCTGTATAATGTGTGAAAGACTCCAGCAGTAACTGGACTCACTAAGGTTGGGTTAATACCTGTTTCAAAAAGATAGAAATTACCAGGTGTATAAGTTTCATTACCAGCCACGTAGTTACCATTAACCTGCCAAACTCGATGGCAATTCGCTAGTTTTTCGCACTCATTTTTTGCGTCCTCAAGCGTAGTAAAGGCCAGTTTGTTATTGTTTTGGTCTTTTATGGCTTTTTCATTTCCACCAAAATTGGGTGCCATATTCCCACCAGTAGTACTATATGCCCAGGTTTTTGTCAAAAAATCAACATCTACAATATCCTCTGCACCTAGTTCTAGTTCAGCTATTGAAAAAGTGATTTCTGTAGCAAATTTTAAGTCTTCAAATTCATTATTTTGCGCTTCAACTTGGATAGTAAAACTATCCTTCCACGCAAAAGTATCAGATGTGAATAATTTATCTTCGGTAATGGTAAACAAAGCATTATCGTTTTCTACTACTTCTTCGTTTTCTACAAGACTTATCACATGCTCAAATCTTTCATCATCAACTACTGTAAAGCTCCCAACTAAATTATCTTCGCCGATAGCTAGTTCGGGCTGGAAAACAATATTTTGAGGACTTTCTGGGGGGAGCTTACCTGCTGCAATAGAAAATAAAATATTGGTCTCGAATGTTGAACCACTTTTTTCAGCTTTTATGTGCAATGCAAATCGTTTATCCCCAGCAAGTACATCTATATTTGAAAGGGTTGAACCTGAAACTTCGAACAACTCATAATCAGTATCTATAGTTTCCAAAATCTGAAAGTTAACATCTAGATCTGAAGCTGAGCCATCAGAGAACTCTGCCTTGATCGTCGCTACAGTGGTATTCGCTTCTAGCTCATTTTCAACGCTATCAATAAGACCTTCCAGTGAAATATTCGTGATTTCAAGACCTTCTTCTTGCTCTCCTTGGCTTACTAGGACATCTTCCAAGCCACCTTTGTCACCTTCATCATCAGCCATACTATCTTCCGAGGTCTTTGCGTGGGAAGTCGATGCTGATCTGATATCTTTCTTGTTACTACATGAAGAGAGATTTATAAAAAATATTATTAATATTAGTTTATTAAGTTGCATAGCTTGTCCTTGTTGTTAGCAACAAATCTGAGAAATTAACAGTCTTTAATTGGATCGGAAATAACTGAATAAAATTCGAGTCAAATATGCCTATTGTTGTTCGCAAACTTTCGCATAGAGCTTAAGTGCCTAATATATATAACCTATTTTCGTGATGAATTACTTGTTTTTAGCTTAATAATGCTAAATTATTATGATATTTTTTTGGGTTGAATGTGTAAATTTAGGAAAGTGAATGGAACCCATTCACTTTGAAAAGGTTTCATTCTTTGTCAGTTACCAGAATAAGCAATACCTGCAAGTCTCGCATAATCTTCCTTGGTAATAAATCTTCCTTCCTTTAAGGTAAAGGCACATGCTGTCTCAAGGATGTAGTAAACCTCAGAAGAGTTGTCATTACCAGTTACTGTGACCTCCACATATGCAGGCTCCGTATGAGCTTCGCAGTAGTTAGGATCATAATCGTAATAATGGATCTGCTTCAATGTAGCATGATCAAAAACTGAAACATCTTCAAGAAAAAGAGAGTACTCTTGGCTTTGTTCTCCCTCAGCACATTTTTCACAGTCAATGCTAATATCAATTCTATAAGCATCATCTTCTATAAAATTTTGCTCAGCTAGAGCATCTGCACTTGTCCTACGAGAACTCTGCAAATCATCATCGTCTTCTTGACCACATGCGAAAAATACTAATGTCAAAGCGAAAAACAAATATTTTTTCATAGTTTTTTTCCTCTAAAAAATAAGTCCGTCTATAAGATCGAACAAAACAAAATAAAATTTAGAGAATAAAAATAAATACTTTTATTACCAATACTTATATTCCAATTTGGATAAATTGCGGTTTTAATTCACAGCTACCTTAAGTGGGTTGAGGATATTTGATATGACATTTTTAAAAAGTTTTTCGCTGACGTCCTGCTCATTTATGAGATGCAGTAAACAGTTTAAAGCGAATGTGGGGGCTGTGTCAGAGCTTAAGTCAGAAATCACAGCTTGGGAGTTTCCAAATTGGTCAACAGCAAAAACAACACCTCCTTCTTTAACTTGAGAAGGATGGTCGAGAGCAAAATTATAGGTAAATTCGGAGATAATTCCATAGGGTCCAATTGCAGATGCATGTGCTTCTGCATCTGGAGTCACTAAGATTCTTCTGCTAATAAATGGATTACCTTGATCTGGGCTGAGACCCAAATGGATAAGTTTACTCCAATCTTCGCTTGTTTCAAAACTGTCTTCACTATCCATGTTTAAGTGGTAACTTGTTAAATCTGCTCCCAAAGCTAGGAATGGGATTCCTGAATTATAACCCAATTTAAACTTCTGAACGAGTTCAGAAGTGAAATTAGCTCCCCCTGCACCCATATCATTCCAAATTATTAGTGCAGCATTGCTCGTATCAGTCCTTAAAAAATCCTGCGTACTCAAAGGTTCTATACGAATTGGTAGATCTTCGTTAACCGCATACTCAGCTATCTGATGATTCATCAACTCAAGCTCAGCTTTATGTACTGGCAGTCCTGCTGAATCATAAACAACTATTACTCTAAGATTGTTTTCAACTAGTTTTGTATTTCGAAATACTTGACTTCCTCCAATGACCGGTTGAGTAAGCTGTCTTTGAGCTTCAGTTTCTATTGGAATCTGTGTAGAAATCAGAGAGTCTTTATTTCTAGAATTTTCTAACTTGAACTCATCAATTATGGTCATATAGTCTTTAGAACCAATAGATGCAGAAGCGGGATTATACCAGGTTAATTCACTATTACCAGCTAGAACCAGTTCTAGTTCCTCAACAAATATAGCACTATAATTCTCCTCAAGTTCAATTATTTCGAGTGCAAGAATCCACCTACTATGATTCATATAAGAATTAATTGAAAATTCAATATTCCATAAATTATCTTCTATGTATTAGAGTTGTCTAACAATTGATAAAACCCTTTGGTAGCTTAATTTATGTTATTTTATAGTTCCAAAGACCTGCTGCTGCGTAACCTATTTCATCACGAAGCTTATCAATTCTGACTCTTAACTTTGAAGAAGCTGCGT
>JBGCDR010000108.1:0-67148 GCA_045105515.1 Oligoflexales bacterium | reverse complement strand
ATCGTTTAATCATAGCATGTTGATATTACATATATATTATATGGCGGTTTTTTCTGTTTTTACATCATATCTTTTGCGGTTTCAGTGATTATACATGGAAAGTAGGTGTTAATGGGAGCTTAATCTTCGTCTTGCCAGTTAGTTAACAAATATCTATTAAATATTTGAACAGAGCTAATGCTTACCTAAGCAAAAATACTTTATATCGGCTACATCATTTTTGATTGAATAATTTCATATAAGCAATAAAATATGAACAAATATCACTATAAAAATCTGTTTAATGAGTACATCACCATAGTGCTAGATTTTCCGTTCTCATAATCATGTCTTTTAAATACAGGACACCTTATGCTTATAAACCAACAAGATAATTATAATCAAAAATTTGGCGAAGTAATTAGATCTTCGGGAATTTTTCTTTATAAATATGATCAAAGTTTTTCTACAACAATTTCATTTATGAATTATTGGAAAATTAAACGCGATCTAAAGGTGGGCGTCATAGCCAGTTTACGGTCAATGGAGGGAACACTCCTTCTGCGTGAACGCTTAGATTTTAATGAAGGTAATGTTATAAACTACCGACCAACTCTAAAGAACCAGGCTAGTTTTATGGGAAGTGTCGAAATTGAAATTTTTTCGGCCAGCAATATGGTCATTCCCTACGCCGCTATAATGGTCATTTATGAAGCACCTGGTAGCTGTAGCTTCGTTCACACTTATGGTAGAACTTATAGTAGGTATGAGGTAGAAGAAAAAAACATTATCTCGGAAGGCCATGAGGCCTGCTGGATTCTTAAAGATGATGACAATGTTGTATCAAAAGCTTATTTTCATAATGGAGCCGAAGGAGCCGATTCACAAGATATTAAACTAAATATTAAGAATCATGAAAACAAGGCCATATCAGCAACAATTAAAAATGTAAGTTTGAAGCCATTTGAAACCTACGAAATCGCGCCAAATAAGCACTTTCCTGATCTCGTAAATTTTCTGGATGGAAAATGGGGCTCTTGCAGTATATCTTTTTCGTTAAACCAAGCCTTTACACGAGCATTGCTAGTCACAGAAAGTAAAAACGCTTGGCAGGTAACTCATTCCAATTTTGACTACTCTAAACATAATACAGATCTTTTAGAAGACCCTGAAAGCCAGACGGCTTATATGTTTATACCACAGATTTGTCCAAATCAATCGATTATAGTCTACCCAGATTCAAACCCAGGAAACTATAGTTTAACTTTTGAAGACGGTCGAAAAATTGATTTCGACTCAGGAACACTTTTGAGTGAACATTGCAGTTCTGGTTTCGTAAAATTCGCTCGAAATGATGGCCATCTTCCTAGTCGAATTGTTACAGCAATATCCGGCCATCAAAAGAACAACCTTCCATTCGAATGTTCTTTAGGAGTTTTGACTAAAAGGAAACCTCCTAAACACTTCTGGTGGGGTCTTATTGGTGGAAAGTCACAATATTCAAGTCGACTATTTATCCATGATAATCCTGAGGTTTATGGCGAAATAAAACCCACAGACCAACTAGAGGTTTCCGTGGTGTCCAAAAAAGGACAAGATACACAAGTTAAAACATTTAACAGCATCGACCTTGATTTGTTCAAATCAGGAGTAGAGTTCAAAGAGATATTTACCAATATCATCGAATTTTTAGATGATGACTTTGGATATTACCTAATTAAATCGAGCTACCCAGGTTTTACAGTCTATTCATCGTTAGAAAGTGAAACGGGGGCAATATCTTTTGAGCATGGTTTCTAGGGCTAAGTATAATTCTACACTTACTCTAAATATACAAACCTAAGCTCTAATAAACTAACAGCCATCAAAAATACCAATGAAACTAAGATTATTGTCTTGATTCGGCGTAAAACGGTAAATTGCCGTTTTACTAGGGTTCGCATGGCCATAAATAGTATTAGTGCTCTCATACTAATAATACTAAGTCTATATTGCGAATTCCAAGGTTCTGGCACCAATAATAGCAGCAGAGGAACTGTCACAAGTAAAAAATCGGTAGGGGAGACTTGCAGGTAGTTTTTTCTAAAGGTTATCAATATATGTAGAAGCGTACTAATGAACAACACAATATATGCTGAATTATAGAAGTACTGAACATTGTATATTTTTCCATAAATATGCATGCTAAGATTATTAACATTTATAGCGGCCAAAAGGACTGTTGCTCCAAACGTAATCATTAGATGCTGTAGAAAGTCCATTCGTCTAGATGGTAGGAATAAGGTGAAAAAAACGACCATGGATGCAAATGAAGCGGCTAAGCCAAGAGCCCTAGGAGGGACACCTGCGAAAAAAGGAGTAAGGCCTAGAAGTGCATAAATTGTATAGCGATTTAACCCCTCCCAGTACCTCAAAATTAGCTTTAGATTTGGGCCTATTCTTCGATGATGACTTAGCGTTGATCGAGTAATTAAAAGTGAGTTTAGTACTTCGCCTCCGGTTTTCCCGACTATTATCATTACGCAAGGGACAAATATCATCGCAAACCATGGTGTCCACCATAACTCATACCTTGGGAAAGCTATAGGAGCTATACCTGCAATACCCGACACCAAAGCAATAAAATATATAGCAACTACGCTTTGGCTTTGATTGAGACCCAACCGTAACAGGTGATGATGAAAATGATTTCTATCCGGTTTCAGAGGGCTTTGTCGCCGCTTTAGTCGACCTAGTATAACTAGAAAAGTGTCAAAAACAGGAATGCTAAGACATAATACTACTGAGGTGATAGGAACAGCCGGAGACATTTTGGTAATAGGGAGGTATGACATCACCTTTGCCCCAGATTCGAAGCTGACTTTATTTAAAGTTATCAGCATCAAAATACCAACCATGAAGCCCAGCCAAGAACTGCCTCCATCACCCATGAAAATACTGGCCGGATGGGTATTAAAACGAAGAAATCCTAGTAAAGCTCCCATTATCGGAAAACTTAGAAGAACCAAGATATGATAATCACGAGTGATTAGAAAATGAGAATAACTAAGTAAAGCTACTCCAATAAAAACCACACCGCCTGCTAGACCATCTAGCCCATCGATCAAATTAATTGCATTTATTGCTCCTACGATAATAAACACTGATGCCGTAAAGCCCACCCAAGAAGGTAGCTCAATATAATACTCAGGTGTTAAGCCAATGAAATTCAGCGCCAAACCACTCACGTAGACAGCCGCTGAAGCTGAGAATATTTGAATGAATAAACGGAATGATGCTGGCAGGGGCCTGATATCATCAAAGAATCCTGTCACAAACAAGATGACAGAAGCAGGAAAAATACCACCAATATATTTGAAGCCGTCCCACAGATATGAGCTTAAGAAAAATCCGAAAATGATACTCAAACCACCGATACGTGGTATCGCATTTGAATGAACTTTCCGAGGAATCGTAAGAGAGTCAGTCTTTTCCTTGGAGTCTGGAATATCTAAAAAATGAAATTGATGACCCAATCTAATCAGCCCAGGGGTGCTCGCAAAACTCAAAATCAGAGCTGTACTAAAAACAAGCAGAAATTCAAGGGTAACAAAAGCTTCCCAACCTCCAAACATGCACACTCCACAGATTTATACTTGATTTTGCTGAGAATAAGTATGAATCGGTTTTTAATAATTGTAAACATACATGTCAGCATCCCCAGTTAAAAGGCTGCACTAGCATGTAGAATTTTCTAAAGAGATAATTTCAATTTTTTTGCATATATTGATTATTAACACAATTATTCATGTATAATACAGAATCTTAAAACAACTCGATAAATACAAATTAGCCGAATTCTAATCTGAAAAATTTCCGTAGGTTTACCGTTTATTAAATACTGCGCTTATTTCAATATTTGGCGTAAATTTAAGAGCTTAAGAAAAAACTTGCCTGAAATATGATAATCAACATATATTATTGAGCTATACAATAAAAAGTTATTTTTTCTAATATATTGAGCTAAGAAGGACCCCTTATGTGCGGAATCTCTGGCATACTTTTTGATCCCAATAAGGGTAGAGATATTAGATCAATGACAGATGCCCTTTACCACAGAGGGCCTAACTCGTGGGGCATCTGGAAGGATGACTCTTTTGGTTTAGCCTTTGGACATCGACGATTGAGCATCATTGATATCACGAACTCAGGAAGTCAGCCTATGCACTCCGAGTCTGAGCGATTTGTTATAGCCTACAATGGGGAGGTTTTTAATTTTCGTGAACTTAGGAGTAGGCTTTTATCCAAAGGATTCAAATTCAAAGGAAACAGTGATACAGAAGTTGTTGTCAATGCAATTGAAGAGTGGGGAATCAAAAAGGCTTTACATTTCTTTGACGGTCAATTTGCCTTTGCAATATGGGATAAACTACTCAAAAAGCTTTATTTGGCCAAAGATCGATTTGGGGAAAAGCCTTTATATTACGGATGGGCTAATGGAACGTTTATATTCGCTTCTGAACTAAAATCATTAAAAAAATATTCTCAATTCAGTACTGAGCTCTCCCCTGAGGCTATCATTGACTTTCTTCGCTATTCTTATGTCCCCTCTCCAATGTCAATATATAAGCATGTTTTTAAACTACCACCAGGATCTTGGCTTGAGCTAGACTTAGAAAAAAAAATCTCCATTAGCAGATACTGGCATTGCGACGAAGCAGTTAAAAATAAAGAAAGATTTGAAGGGAATTATTCTGAGGCAGTTAAGGCTTTACAAGAATTAATGGAAGAATCGATTTCTTCAAGATGCATTTCGGATGTACCAATTGGTTCTTTTTTATCTGGAGGAATCGATTCCTCATTAATCACTTCAATTATGCAAAAACATTCCTCTCGCCCAATTAAAACATACACTGTCGGCTTTAAAAACAACTTATATAACGAAGCTACTTACGCAAAAAAAATTGCCGATTACCTTGGTACAGATCATAGTGAGCTGTACCTCTCTGAGAATCAGATAAGAAATATAGCTGCTAATCTCTGTAATACCTATGATGAACCATTTGCTGATTCATCTCAAATCCCGATGCGATTTGTATGCGAGCTAGCAAGTAAAGAGGTCGTAGTCTGTTTATCTGGAGATGGTGGTGACGAAATTTTTGGCGGTTACAATCGTCATATATATACCGAAAAATATCATAACATGATAGCAAATTTACCAGTGTTCGCATCTAGAAGCTTTTCAAAAATCATTAGATCTCTTAAGGAAGATACCTGGCAAAACATTTATGACTATCTATATTGGCTTCTTCCACGAAATCTGCAAATTTCATATGCAGGTCGTAAAATTACCAAGCTTGGCGACCTTTTAAAGAACCGAAAAGATATTGATAACATATACAAACAACACTGTTCCATCATTAATAACCCGGAAGACTTTTTGATTTCATCATCTTTCAATACTGCTGATAAGAATATACTTCATGAAGACCTAAGAATATCAGAACAAATTATGTTATGGGATACTCAAAACTACCTACCCGATGATATTCTATGTAAAGTTGATAGAGCTTCAATGGCAGTAAGTCTAGAAACAAGAACTCCTTTTCTATCGAAGAAGATCTATGAATTTAGCTGGAAACTGCCAGTCAATTTCAAAATAAATAAAAGCCAAGGTAAAAGAATACTGCATTCCCTACTGGAGCAATACTTACCTGCTTCATTCTTTCAACGACCAAAATCTGGTTTTTCAGTTCCTCTTGACATCTGGCTTAGGACAACGCTATTTGACTGGGCATCTGACCTCCTTTCAACTAGTAATCTCAATAAATCTGGAATATTTGATACTAAGAAAATTGCAGATGTTTGGAATAGGCATCAAAGTGGCTTAGAGAACAATGCTTATATACTTTGGAATATTCTCATGCTACAGTCTTGGATAAACAATAATTATTGAGCAACGCTATGGACAAAGTTAAAATTTCAGTGATCGGTCTAGGTTATGTCGGTCTTCCCATGGCCATCGCTTTAGCCAAAAAATTCTCTGTTGTTGGCTTTGATATCAATCAGACAAGAATTGATGAACTACGTGATGGGATTGATAATACAAATGAAGTTTCTATAGAGAATCTTAAAGAAACGTCAATATTTTTTACTAGCGAATTAGACGATATTGCTGACTGCATAGTTCATATAGTTGCAGTACCAACTCCAATTGATGTGGCTAAAAACCCAGATTTAAGGGCTCTGAAATCAGCTTCTGAACTCTTAAGTAAAATACTAAAAGTTAATGATATTGTTGTATATGAATCGACTGTGTATCCTGGTGTAACTGAAGAATATTGTGTTCCCATCCTTGAAAAGGGTTCTCTATTAAAAGGAAATCTAGACTTTTTTTACGGATATTCCCCCGAAAGAATAAATCCAGCAGATCATGTGCACACCTTTTCAAAAATCACTAAAGTAGTATCTGGATGCAATAAAGATACTGCGAGAAAGCTGGCTGAAATTTACGGAGAAGTTGTTGAAGCTGGTATTCACATTGCTCCAAGCATAAAAGTTGCTGAAGCTGCGAAAGTTATTGAAAATACTCAGCGAGATATAAATATCGCTTTGATGAATGAGCTAGCCATAATATTTGACAAACTCAATATTAATACTGCCGATGTACTGGAAGCAGCTTCTACAAAATGGAATTTTATCAACTTTAAACCTGGTTTGGTAGGCGGCCATTGTATAGGGGTAGACCCTTATTATTTGGTACATAAAGCTAATCTTATCGGATATCATCCAGAGATTATTCAAGCTGGAAGAAGAATAAATGATAAAATGCCAGGTTTCACAGTTGAAAAAATGATTAGCTTAATGATCAAAGCAAATATTCCAATCCAGAGTTCCTCCGTAGGCATATTTGGACTGACATTTAAGGAAAACTGCCCTGACCTCAGAAATAGCAAAGTGATAGATATAATAAAGGAACTAGATGACTATAATCTAAATTTGCATTTAACTGATTATTATGTAAATAAATCGGACATGCAGGCCTCTTTCTCAGCAAAGTTATTTCATAGCAATGAAATTAATGATTTAGATGTCCTTATTCTAGCTGTTCCTCACAAAGAATATATCAACCTTAAACCCTCCGATTGGGTAAATAAAATGAATCCTAATGGGATCATTATGGATATCAAAAGCGTATTAGATAAAAATTCCTTTGAAGGCACTGGTATCAGTGTTTGGCAGTTGTAGAGAGGTGTCTAAATTGAGTCCAACTAGTTTATTTGAAAGTGTATGCAAAAGTTTAAAATCCTCACCCAAAACATGGTTAGTGACTGGTAGTGCCGGGTTTATTGGAACAAACTTAGTCAAAGCCCTATTAGAGTTGGATCAAAATGTGATTGGCATTGATAATTACTCAACTGGCGTTAAGGGCAATTCCAATTTTTTGAGCGATTTATTACCTAACTTTGATAGCAATTACAAATTCTTTGAAGACGATATAGCAAACCCAGAAACCTGTAACAGAGTATGCAAGGGTGTAGATGTAATTTTGCATCAAGCTGCTTTAGGCAGTGTACCTAGATCGTTTCAAAAGCCCATTGAAACCAATATGTCAAATGTAAATGGTACATTAAACCTAATAGTAGCCGCCAACAATAACAATATCAGAAGATTTGTTTATGCTTCATCTAGTTCAGTGTATGGAGATAATCCTGATTTACCTAAACGAGAAGAAAATGTAGGTATTCCACTTTCTCCATATGCTGTAAGTAAAAAAACTTGTGAATCTTATGCCTGCACCATAGGAAATAATTACGATATGCAATGCATAGGGCTCAGATATTTCAATGTATTTGGTCCTTTCCAGAATCCAAGCAGCACGTATTCGGCGGTCATACCCAAGTGGATAGGAAATATAGCTAACAAAAAGGGTATAACCATATTCGGCGATGGAGAGACATACAGAGACTTTACTTTCATTGATAATGTCATACAAATGAATATTTTAGCTGCTACTACTCAAAATATATCTGCATATAATCATGTTTTTAATGCTGGTTTCGGAGAAAAGACTTCTCTAAAAGAGCTAGCCTTTATAATATCTGAAATATGGGGATGTGACTCCGAGTTCTCAATCAGCTATGCTGAACCGAGAAAAGGTGATATTAAACACTCTCTAGCTGACTGTTCAAAAGCAAAATCTTTCTTAGGCTATAACCCTACTAAATGTCTAGCTGATGGACTCAAAGAAACCATAGATTGGTATAAAAATAACTATCATAATCTGTACGCCTAAAACATATGAAGAAAATATTTTTTGTCATCAATAATTCAGATTTTTTTGCCAGTCATAGATTAAACTTAGCAATTGAAGCAAATTGCCACGGTTTTAAATCCGTCCTTGTAGCTCCAAATTTAAGTAATAGTACGTCTAAGCATTTACGTAACAACAACATAAGCTTTTTACATGCATCGTTTAACCCACTAAATATTGGAATAATAAATTCGGCAATTTGCTCGCTCAAAACCTTTTTTTTCGCATTAAAGAACAAAAGTGCCATTTTCCACCTCATAACGATCATTCCGATTTTATTGTACGGAATACCATTAAGAATGCTAAATCGGAAAACTATATTTGCAATATCAGGTTTCGGGAGTTTATTTAATTCTGATAAGTTCAAGTATAAATTTATTAAATTTTTCATAGTAAAAATCTATTATTTTATTATGAATGGAAGAAACTCCAAAACAATTGTTCAGAATAGAGATGATCGAAATCAACTAATTCGATGGGGTATCAAGACAGATAAAATCTGCTTAATAAAGGGGAGCGGAGTCGATGAAGGTAAATATCAATTTAATCCAAAACCTTTTTCTCTCTACAAGGAATTAAAGATATTGGTCCCAGCAAGACTCCTCAAAGATAAGGGTATTGTTGAAGCATGCAATGCATCGTTGGTATTAGATCAAAGAAATATTTCTCATAAGTTTATTTTCGCAGGCGATATTGATCCAGTAAATCCAACATCTTTAACACAAGAAGAAGTGGATAAACTTTCTGATGAATGTCCGAGTGTTGAGTTCTTTGGATATGTTAAGAATATGAAAGATCTTTACAATGAATGTGATATGGTATGCTTGCCAACATACCATGAAGGGCTTCCCAAATCATTGATTGAAGCATTTGCTATTGGCAGACCTGTGATAACTTGCGACGTAACAGGTTGTCGCGAAATAGTTTCGGATAAAAACACTGGCATGTTAGCCCCAAGCAAAAATTCCGATGCGATTTCTGAGGCTATTATAGAATTATCAACAGACGTCAATTTACAAAAAAATATGATTGAAAATGCACATGCGCTTTTTCTTTCACAATTAACAATAAGTGAAGTAAATCGTAAGACAATGACTTTGTACAGGAGTCTTGAAACTGTATCAAGTCGTTAGCTGTTTATAATATTTATTAGCCATTACTTTAGCAGTAAATTTCACATTAAAACATTCAAAACCTTGATCACCAATTATTTTCCTGGATTTTTCATCCTTCAATAGCATAATAACTTTATCAGCAAACTCTTCAGGGTCATTTCTGTTGCAACAGAATCCACCTTGCCCATGCATTAATACTTCTGGGATCCCACCCACATCGGTTGCGACCACAGGGATCTTATTGGCCATAGCCTCAACAATTGTTAGACCGAAGGATTCAAACTCTTGTGACCCTACAAGTAGAACGTCACTTGATCTGATCATCCCATCTACATCATCGGTAAAATTTAGTAAAATTACCTGCTTTTCTAAACCCATTTTGATCTTCAATTGTTCGACTTTGTTTATTTCATCTGGGTAACCATGACCGCATATCACTAGTTTTGCATTTGGAACCTTTTTAGCAACAGTTTTAAAGGCTTCAAAAAGAAACCTATGACCTTTTCTTTCTTCATAAACACCTAACATTAAACATATTTGAGAACTATCTGGTAGATTTAGGCGCTTTTTTAAAATGTTTGTTTTTTCGGGGCCGGTAGACCGAAATCTAGGCTCAATACCATTGTAAATATATATTGGCCTTAATTTCTTCCAAATTTGTGATCTATTACTCATAGACTCGGAACATACCTTAGATACGGTAACTATTTGTTTTGATGCCCAGACCACTAAATTGTCAACAATCATTTCTGGTACCAAAAGTATTGATCTCGGTTTTATTGCCATATTGTGAAAATTATGGATTGAAGGCTTCTCTTTATTGGCTATTTTCCATGCTATAGAAGCCGATCGACAAGAATCACCCGCAGGATAACCTCCATTTACGACAATTAAATGAGTCCAGCCTCCTTGTATAAAAATTCTTCTCAAGTGTCTAACTTGATAAATCATAAATAAATACTTTAAAAAAATACTTTGAACTTTGACTAATATTGAACCTAGAGGTGATGATGACTTACGCTTTTCCCTAGTCCATCTACTAAGAATTGGTAATTTATGTGGAATGATCTTACAACTTTTATTAACTCGGGAGTTTATGACCTCTAGCCCTGGATGGTTATTATTACAGATAATTGTAATTGTATCTTCGGTAACATGGCCAGGCCAATTATTCACTAAATTTACTATAAAGGAGTCAAGACCTCCACAATGATCGTTTTCTGTAAATATAAGAAGATTCAAAATTTCCTCCGATCATTATCCACCATATTTCGTTAATGCCCTTCATTTCCCGCCAATTTCTTATACAAACTACGCAACCATTGCTTTGAAATAGTTGCTCTAATTGATTTAAATAGAAACTGTCGTATTCCCCCAACATGCCTATGCTTAATCAATATTTTCATGTAATTAAAATATCGAATATAGTAAGGCTTAGCTGAAATACTTCCAGGCCTTTCAACATAAATTCCCAAAGGTGTCTCAATAACACCAAGTTTCATCTTTGGAGCTATTCTCAACCAAAGGTCAAAGTCCTGAGATACGGGTAAATTTTGATCAAACATCCCTATATCTGTCAATAGAGACTTTTTGCAACTAACAGCAGATGTTGACAACACATTATCTTTATATATCTGCTTAGCCAAGGGCTTAGATAAATCTAATTTACTACCATGTTTTAGAACACGAGAATTACCATTGATCATCTGGTAGGTTTCCCAATGGACTACCGTATTTAAGGCCTTATTATCCTCAATGTATTTACACAGCTGTTCAATTTTTTGTGGGTACCAAACGTCATCTGAATCAAGAAAAGAAATCCAAGAACCATGTGCAGCTAAAATACCAGCATTTCTTGTAGCTCCAGGCCCCATATGTGGGTTTTCAACTACCACATATCTAACTCCTAGATTAGAAAATTTTTTCTCCCATTTTGTGAGTATTTCTAAAGTATTATCAGTTGAATAATCATCTGAAAAAACAACTTCAAAAGGAAGTACACTTTGATCCAACAGACATTTTAAAGTTCCTTCTAAATAAGATGCAGAATTAAAAGTAGGGCAAACCACGGAAATGAAATTATTCATATCACACCTTCAATGCATGGTTTTGATACCATTGATTAAATACTAATAGTTGATAAGTTGTTTCCACAGCACGATCATCATTAAATGAATCCACTTCTTTAAGCAGTAATTTTGGATTAAACATAGTCCCTATTAACGGATTTTCGTTTACAACTAAATCAGTAAGAATGTTTCCTTCTCTTAGATTCTTTAACCAAAAATTTATCGGCCCATTGAAACCAAGCTTCCTTCTATTGATTATTTCATCTGGAACATAAGGAGCCATTATTCTTTTAAATAAGCGCTTAGGATTTGACTTAACAAACTGCTGTCGCTCACCAACTGCGAATGCGCACTCAACTAACCTATGGTCAAGTAAAGGAACTCGCCCTTCAACTGAAGTAGCCATCGTACTTTTATCAAGTAATGCTAGAATATTATCCGCAAGATAATAATCTAGGTCAGTCTTCATTCTAGAGAGTGTAAACCCTAAATCTTTCTCTAATTTATAAATATTCGAAAAATGTTCAGATAACAACTCAAGTAGTCGACGAAACTTAGTTTCATCTAGTACTTTTGATAAAAATCCTAAATTCACACCAGATGTGGACGTAGAATAGTTAATACCTCTGTTTATAGACTGAAATGCGTAGTTTTGGATTTTGTTTCCAAACAAATATGCGGAGGATTCAAGCCAAGGAAATTTTTCAGCTTGCCAGTTCCTGACTAGGTAATTCCGTTTACGTTTATAATGTCTAAAATATCCGCCAAATATTTCATCACCACCAGCACCACTGATCAAAACTTTTATCTCACTTTGACGTGCATATTTTGAAAGGCAGTATGATGGGACTATAGCTGAATCTGCAATTGGCTCATCTATGATCGATAAGATTCGTTTTAGATTTAACCAGCCGTCCTTGGCTGAGATCAATATTGGATGATGAATCGCATTATACCGATTTGCCACAAGTTTAGCATATTCTGCTTCCGAATCACCTTTCCCTTCAAAATCAACTGAAAAAGTATGTACGGGTAGGTCTGATTGTAAAGAATATAATGCAGTTATAGAGCTGCTATCTAAGCCGCCACTTAGAGAAGAACCGACTGGGACATCAGACCTAGATTCAATTTTTATAGAATCTTTGAGTATAGAGAGGACCATTTCATCTATATCTTTGGTCTCTAGTTTAATACTACTATAATTTGTCACATCCCAGTATTTCTCAAGTTTAATTTCTCCGGTTTCTTGGATAATAAGAAAGCAACCTGGAGGTAATTTTTTAATTTCAGAATAGATCGTATATGGGCTAGGTATATAAGATAAACCCAGATAAAGTAAACATGCATCTTCACTCAAATTTGCATTAGAATTTGGGTGTTTCAATAATGAGTCCGCTGTTGATGCAAATATAAATTCATTTCCAGTCTGCCGGTATACTAAAGGTTTAATGCCTATTCTATCCCGACCTATCCACATCTTCCTATATTTTTTATCCCATATACAAAATGCAAACATTCCATTAATTCTTTGAATTGCTTCTAAACCAAAATCCTCGTATAGGTGAACTAGAACTTCTACATCAGAATGTGTCGAAAATTTGTGTCCTCTAGTCTCTAAATCTTTCCTCAACTCTTTATAGTTATAAATTTCACCATTGCATACTACTACCACGGAACCATCTTCATTCTGTATTGGTTGTCTTCCACCCGCTTGGTCGATTATTGCTAGTCTTCGCATTCCTAGAGCAACATTTTTATCAGTATAGATTCCTCTGCTATCAGGTCCTCTTAGCTTCATCTGATCAACCATTTGGTCAAGTATTGAACTTTCCGCAAAACTTCCATCAAAATTTATAAAACCTGCAATCCCACACATATTGGAAGTCCTCTCAGAATCATAATTTAAGAATTAGCTTTTTAAATTTTTGTTGATTGTCTGTTCTTAAGCAATAACAGAAACGGTATATTTGCAGCAAATAAGTGCTGACAAAAATTTCGCGTTTACTATGATAGCTTAAAGTCAAGATAACTTAATTTGTCCGCTTCTTAAAGATGATTTTAATTTTGCGCAACAAAGAATCATCTTGAGCAAAAATCTCAAATTATATAGAATGTAAAAAATTCTCTAATACTATTATGTAAAGTTGGGATCAAAGTGACTTCCGAAACTTATACATTTTTCCGCTGGACATTTACTAGAAACAATATTTTTAATACTATTATTTTTCTTTTTAATAAGATTAGAGTTAGATACCTCGCCCCATCATATGGACTAAACTACTACCCAGTAAGGCTAAAGAGACTTCTAAATCTTGATTCATTCGACCAAAAGAATCGTTGGACCCTAAGTTTTAGCTCATTTGACCCAACAACAAAACCCGCCAATGGAGTTCAAAAGATCAGATTAGCTAGCAAATGGCTTGAGTGTGGCAACAAATCGATCTATTGGCATTCAAAGTTTCCAGATTCTGAAGACGAGGAATCACTACATCGCTGGAATTGGCTTTTATCAATAGACTTGAGTAATTCTATAGAGAAAAAACAAACACTGAAATGGGTTAACCAAAACCTAGAGTCCTGGATTGAGCTTTTCCATATCGAACACCAGGAAATCCTGAAAAATCAAAAACTAAAAGCCAAATGGCAAAGTTATACTATTGGCGAAAGAATTAGTAACTCCATATTATTTTATTATTCCCAAAAAACAAAACCAACGGATAAAATTTTCTCTGCCTTAAAAGATCAAACAAAACTATTGACTGCTAGAGTAGAATTTTTCGGAAAATCCACAGGAAATCATGTTCTAAATAATGCTAGAGCAATTTTTTTAGCTGGAACTAGCTTTGGTGTCCCCGAGTGGATAAACTTTGCTAAGGAAATCATTTACTATATCTTGCCAAAACTAATGGATTGTAGCGGATTCTTAAGAGAAGGCTCTTCTCACTATCAACTGCTTTTTACAAGATGGCTAGTTGAAATATATCACTTTTCAAAGATTGCAAAGGACAATAATTTCTGTAGCTATCTGGCACCAAGGTGTACATCGGCACTAAAAGCATGTAAATTCTTCATGATAAAAAATGAGTACGGTTATTCCATCCCACTTTTCGGCGATATATCTCCAGACTTTACTCCCCAGTTTCTTTTTCCAATGATAACTGGAAAAAGTAATGAAAATAGATTTTTATCGGATTTATGGCACCAAGAGTGTATGAGCTTTAAAATTCAAGATTATCAGAATACCTATCCAGATAGTGGGTGGTATCAAATTGATGCCTACAAACAAAAGGTTTTTACACGTCTTGAAAAATCAGGTATTCCCCAAAGTGTAGGACATCATCATTATGACATATTACACTTTTGTCTTTTTTATAAGGGCTTACCAGTTTTAGTCGATAGTGGTAGAAGCAACTACATGCCAAATAATGAATTTGGTTGCTTCGGCAAGCAAGCTGAAGCACACAATACACTGCTAATAGATAATTTGCCAATAATTCCAAATTCACATCATCGCCTACCAAGACAATACTGTTCCTCAGATTGTACAATCGATTTAATAAACAATAAAAATGATGTGAAGAATACAATTAAGATTACTACAAATGGATTCGAAAGACTCAAAAAACCGATAAATCTAACGAGGACGATTCAAGTTAAATCTGATGGTTCGACAGTCACCGATAATCTGATTGGAAAAGGAAATCACTTATTGGCTTCTTATTTTCATTGGGCACCTGAAATAAAAATGAGCCAAATAGATTGTAGAACCTGGCTGGGCGAAAGTAAAAATATTAAATTTATTTTTTCTGTGACAAGCAATTCTATACCATCGATAACTCACTATTTCGGAGGTCAGAATCATCTAGGCTGGGTTTCAACCGAGTATGGTGCTAAAAAGCCAGCTGAAACTTTCAAAATACAATTTCAAATCTCACTACCCGATGCTTTAATGTATACGATAACATGGTTAGATTTGTAGTTCGTTCAGAGGAAAATAATTGAATGAATATCATGGGATCTATAAAAAGCACTTCTAAATCTACTTTTGCTAATCTCGCATATCACACGTTTTATAGACATAAAAAATTTGAGGGAAATAGAGTACTTTTATATCATTCAATTGGAACAAAACTTAACCATGATAGCTATGGTATATGCATTTCAAAATCAATGTTTAGACGGCATGTTAAGAATATTGCCAAAACTCGCTTTAAGGTAACACCTCTGCCATTCAAGCTGAATAAAAATAGTTTTCCAAAAAGCGAAATGACTATCTCTATTTCTTTTGATGATGGATACCAAGACAATTTATCTGCAGCTGAAATTCTTTCTGACTATAATTTGCCTTTTACAATATTTGTAATAAGTGATCTTATCGGAAAAAGTACATACCTAAATAACAACCAACTGGAAGAGCTGAGCAGACTGGACCTTTGTCAGATTGGATCACATACCGCTAGCCATAGACGCTTAGCACAATTAAGCTCTCAAGAGCAGTATTGTGAATTAAAAGAGAGCAAAAATCGACTTGAAGAAATTATTCAAAAAGACATAAAATTACTATCATATCCTCATGGGAGTCATTCGAAAGTTACCATGGATATCGCTAAGAAGTGTGGGTATTCTTTCGCTTACTCCAGCATAAATGGAATTAATAATACCAACACCTTGGATCAATTTGCAATGCGAAGAACCGAGATTCTAGGTTCCCACTCAGAAAAAGATTTAAATAGGAGGATTAAAGGGTACGAGGATTGGTATGCTTTTAAAAATCGAATTGATGCATGTAAATGAATTTCTTTTTATAAAGATAAAAGAACCCTTCATAAAAAATCTTCTAACAAATCTCAAAAAAGAAAAACAACAGAAATTAAGAGTATTATTTATAAGCTCCCTTGTGGCTTTATTCACTCCTGCATTCTCGTACTTTCTGGTCTTAAATTAAACTCATTTAAAATTAATTTTAATTTTCTTTCTGATCTCGATGGATATATTTATAAGTTTCTTAATAAGTGTTATCTTTATGACAGTCATCAATAAAAATAATCTCAAAATATGTGCACGAGGTTTAATAATCCAAAAAAGCCTCAGCAGTACTTCAAAATCATTATAGAGGGGAACTACAGTAGAAGCATCAGTCTCTTACATACTCTTCTCCTCAATTTCACTAATACTAGTCAAGGTTTTCACAAATAAAAACCATATCTTGCGATATAGGTATGTTAACGTCACAGGGTTTGTTTAACGACGGATGCAAAAAAGTGGACTTATTATCATGTAAACACAAACGATCAAGCTTATCCAGCTCTTTTACTTCTTCAATCAAGTCATGTTCAAGATATTCGAAAAAAACACCCCCATCAGGATTGTATTTTTATAGATTACAATTTGATTCCCTAGCCTGAACGAAAATTATCTTTTGACAAGAGCTTCAGAGATGTGAATGTAATGACAGTTGCCACGCGACCCAAAGGATTACGGTCAGACAATCTCCGTTAATGATTCCCTAGTCCTCGCTATAGCTCGGGGGAATGACAAGCGAGTTAGGGTCAATTGGGAAGTTGCTCCCAAACACCCTGCATATCTTCAGGCATCGGAATATCAATCTCGCATACTTCATTATTAAGAGGGTGTAGGAATTTTAAATTTGTTGCGTGTAGGCACAAGCGATCATATTTAACAGCTTGTTCAATTCGCTCATTAAAACCATGTCCAAGATATTCAAGGTAAACACTCTCATCAGGATGGTATTTTTTATCACCTATAAGATGATGGCCAAGATAGGAAGAATGAATCCTAATCTGATGGGTTCGCCCAGTTTTCGGAAACACTTTTAATAATGAATACTCACCCTTTGTAGCTAGCACTTCATAAAAAGTCTGCGAAGGCATGCCACCCGGGATAACCCAATTCTTGATCCGAAATGTAGTCTCTAAAGTTTCGCCAAGTGGCTCATCCACCAAAAACTTATTTTCCTTTGGAACACCGTTAACAATTGCAAAGTAGGTTTTTTCCATGGTACGTTCCCGCAGCTCTTTGCTAAGGGTATTACGTAGTTCAGGGGTATTAGCACAAAGAACAATGCCACTGGTTTCACGATCTAGGCGGTGCACTGCAGCCCATTCTGGTCCAATTTCATTAATGACTAATTCATAAAAGGTGTTCTTGCGATAACGCCCACCCTCGTGCATCGGCAGGTTGGGCGGCTTGTAGACACCGATCACTCCGTCTTGTTCCCAGACCACCTTAATTTCACGGTTTACTTCCGGCTCATTTGAAGGTGGACAAAAGTAGCAAATCTCATCATTTGACCTTAGGCGGTAGGAGGACTTTACCGGCACTTGATTCACAAACACCTCGCCCTTTTTTAGGCGTTTTGCCCACTCATTGCGAGAGAGAAACAAAAACCTCTCCCCTAAATGACGGTCAATTCTAATTCCAGCTTCTTCGGGCAAAATTGCTTTACCCAAATTTCGATAATCGTTTAAGTCCATCATCATGCCATGTACCAAATATTAAGCAATTCACAAGGATGGCCTTATATCGTGGATTGGCGGTTTTTTCAAGTTTTGTAAAAATTTGATAAGCGGAAATTTTGAAAACTGCATATCCCTCCATGGGGATCTCTCGTCTCGCAATGTTTGCCAAGATGACGGGTAAGAGGGGATTTCTCGACTCACAATATCCGACCAAGAACAGAGTCAAAGGGCTCGCTTCATTCAGAAATTTTCTTCATGAAATTCTATGCGTCTTGTCACATTCCACATATGACAAGACGCATAGAATTTTGCTGTTAGCGGGCATCATGAATTTGTACTGAGTAGTTTACCTCATTCCTCAAAAGCAAATCATCAAGGGCATATTAAATAAACAACTTATCTGAGAAACCTAGTATTTTCGCCCATTTTGTCACTTTTTAACACTTACTTGACTTCTTCCACCGAGAAAGTCTCCATAATATTGTTGTTGTTTGGGATCAATCCACACTCGGTAGCATGATCTATGCTTTAAGTCTGTGGATGATATTTCACATACGGATCTAGCGATAGAATTGGCAGTATCGCGTCATTTTATGTCAAATGTTGAAAAGAATAAAGGTCTGTAGGTATTGGCTTTATAAAAAAAGTTTTTTTGGCATTGGACTACTCTATCCAACATTCATGGAGCTTTTTTAAGGACCAATTAGTCTAAGAAGGAATAAAAGGATCTGTCACGGTTGTAGCACCCTAGTCATTGTGGTATCCGCTTAGGTGTGGCAGATCAATCACCATACTTTTCAAGGAAGTCTTTCATGTAGGCACTGATAACCCGCGATCCCGAGATGTCGCGTTTCTTGCAGGTATCCATGAATGCTTTGTAAAGCTTCTCGTTTAAATAAAAGCTGTACTGGCGCTTTTTGGCTTCCTTTTTAGGAGTCAAAAGTCTTGCAATATTACTATCTTCTTTTTCTTCTTTTTCTTCCGTCATGAGATCTCCCGATGCGTTTTTACTATGCTCAATTGATCTGAAAAATTTAGTATGATCTCCCACCTAAATTATAACATGAGTACCGTTGCTTACGGATACTGCCTATCCCTTGACTATAGAACGGTACATTTCATCCTATACATTAGTCTTGTCTGGAAATTTGCTCATATTTATCACTAGGGAAGAGATAAGCTATTGAAATTGGGAGCATCTATTTTACTATAAATTTTAGGTACGATTCTGTTTTCAAGGATTGACGTGAATAAATCATAACAATTTTATATGTGAGTTACTATGAAATCATTACCTAAATGGACCTTGGTAGGTATTTCTATTGCTATCTTAGGTGGGGTTATAGGAATGGTCAGCCAATTTGCTGAAAAGTCTTTTATTTACGCCCAAGGAGAGGTGTTTCTCCCCCCTGAGTTAGAAGAAAAAGCTACAGGGATTCGCACTTTATTTATCGTCCTCTATGACACTGCCAACCCAGCACCCATGCCCTATGGAGCAATCCGCATGAACCTGGCTGGAGATGCCAAGGGCTCATTTCATAAATTTGTCATCACCAAAGACAACCTCCAAGTTATGCGCCCATCCCACCGTATTCCAAAAACCCTGCGGATTAAAGCACGCCTAGACCGTTCCGGCACAGCTGGAATGGATGCTCCAGGCGACATCGTTGGAGAGATTCTGCCCGTCAAGACAGGTTCTACGGATGTTCGCATTACTATAAACAAACTTATAGACAGTTAATATTTAAAGAATAAATTCAATTATTTTGATTTTGACCATTTAGGCCGATAGTGGTTGAAGAGGAAAAGAAGATCCGCTGGAGGTCCTCATGGGAAAAGTAATTAAATTTCCGCTAACAAGTACTGCTGCCGAAGCTCAGGACTCAGCAGATAAGAAACTACTTGGCGACCATCAATTCAGCTCTAATCAAGTCATCAAACTAGACCCCCTAAAAAACGTGATACCTTCGTTTAGCACCTTTCGCTTATACGTGAATAAAGGCGATATTGTCGCAGCTGCCGAAGTTTTGTCGTTTTTGTTTGGGATTACTCAATACCAAGGCCTTGAAGCATCCCGCCACTTTGTTAGCAAATTAAGCCAAGACCAGTACGTGCTTTCCATCATCGAAAAGCTACAAACAGCGGTGCTACAGTCTAAGGCGAATGAATGCATGATGCTACTCTCATCATATTTTGGCCTGAGTGGTCCTAATGCAGTGTCGATTTGGCAGCATCTTAAGACTCAGGATTTTTCTCATCTTCTTTAGTATTTTGACAAAGCTATCATGCCGGTTTAAGCCTAAGTCATCCCGAGCAAAGTCGAGGGATCTCAAATGCTTATAAAGGAGACCTCTCCACAAGGTCGAGGTGACTAAGTCTAAGGTCGTAGGTGACTAAGGACTAAAGTAAGTCTAAGGTCGAGGTGACTAAGTCTAAACGAGATGATGACTAAGATCTCAGGTCGAAGTGACCCGGGAAATCTAAGTAAGCGCTTATCTGTTCTAAGGTTGCACTAATTAAGGGGCTAGTATCTTCTTTCAATATTTTCAAAGTTTCTAGCAAAGCATCATCTTCGCGCACCACCATGGAAATCAGAGCATTTCTTCGCAGGCCATCTTTTTTTGCCCGGGTCATTGGAGTTCCTCCAAACCACTGCTCATATTCTTGTTGATTCATAAGCGCAATTATATTGAGAGGAGGTAAGCCTATTAGTTTGAGGTGCTCGCTTTTGATCGCCTCCTGCCCACGATTATACGGGCATACCAGCTGGCAAATATCACAGCCAAAAAAGTAATGTTTGAGCCCAGACCAGAAGGCCACCGGAATGGTGCCCCGATGTTCGATGGTGTAATACGCTAGGCATTTTTTTGCATCCAGCCTATAAGCTTCGTCTAATGCTCCGGTTGGGCAATTGATCTGGCAGCGTTTACAGCTTCCACATCCACCTTCGGGATTTCTTTGCTCTGGACTAACTGTACTTGGCTCGTCTGGGGGGAGTTCACTACCTGTGAGAATCTCTCCTAAAAGGAGGTAGCTTCCCTTGCTTGGATGAATGTAGAGAGTATTCTTTCCAATAAATCCTTCTGCAGTTCTCGCTGCCAGCGCTCGTTCAAGAAGAGGAGCGCTGTCTACAGTAACCCGCATTGAACCAAGGTGGGGATAATGTTGCTGGAGTTCTAACCAAAACTCGCTGCAGTGCTTGCGCAGAAATTTGTGATAATCACGCAGCTTCGCATACTGGGCAACCCGCACCGCACTTTGAGACTTACCCCTATTGATTTGATCGCCTTGGTAGTATTGATAGCCAAAAATCAAAGCAGTTTTGGCACCAGTTTGCAAAGTGCGCGGATCTTCGCGGCAGCCGAGGTTTTTTGCCATGAACTCCATCTCGGCATGAAATCCGTCTTCAAGCCACTGTTCAAAGTGGCCAAAATCCGGCTCTTTTCCTAAGGCAACGATGCCAAGGAGTTCTAGCTTATGCTTTTTTGCTAATTCCTGTAAAAATGTCCGAGATGGTATCTCGCTAGGAGAATGATCCACGCCTGTTTGCTACCTCCGGGTTAAATCTGCAAACTTCGGATACCATAATTTGGCCCTAGAAGTAACGCCCTTTCTGTAAGCTCTCACAAATAGGGAGAATAGAACCATGTCTTCACGCGGATTTTCTATTTCAGGACTCAACCACATTGGTCTCGTGGTTGAAAATATCGACTTAGCAAAATCGTGGTTTTGCCAAAAACTAGGCTTAAAGGTGCTAGAAGACCGTGGCGAGCTGGTTTTCTTGCTTGCTGGTAAGGATATCATCGCCATCAAAACCCCACAGATGGCTGTTAAAAAGCCTGAACATGGGGCTGAGAAAAACCCTAACAGTAAAAATGATGGCTGGGAAACTCTGGACCACTACGGGTTTTATGCTCAGTCTCCTGAAGAGGTAGATGAATTTTCTAGATTTCTAGCCCAAGAGGGGATCGAGATTATCAAGGGGCCCTACGATCGCTCCGATGGACGCAGCGTTTACTTTAAGGATCCTTGTGGGAATATAGGGGAGTATCTTTTTGTGAGTTCTTTATAAAAACATGTTAACCCAAATTCAAAAATTTTCATTTCCAATCATCCCTGAAGTGGGCTAGTACTTTCTACTCTCCTTTGTCATTTATTTTCCGAAGCATGTTATTGATGTATTACTTACATTGACTACAAGCTCTTATGAATTTCATCAAACCCTGCTGATTCACCCCACCAAAGCTCTTGTGCCAGGCGAGCTTGTTCAATCAGCATGGGGAGGCCTTCTTGGCAGTTTAGCCCTTGGTCTTTGGCATGATAATAAAGAGCCGATGGCCTACCGTAGACTAAATCCACCACATCTCCCTTAAATGAATTTAGAGCCGGGACCAGTTGGCTTAAGTCTTCGCCTTTCAAAGGAGCAGAGCTAGCTTGTATGAGCAAGCACCCCTTCCCATCAATCGGCTTAAGGCAGTCCGCTAACGACTGAGTAGTGAAGTCATGAAAACTAATTTGCTGAGACAGCTCCTGTTGCAAAGGCAGGTCTCTTGTAAGGCTTCGCCGCAAAAGGTGAACCCGAGCGGAAATAGCTTTGCTTTCTAGATAAGTCAAAATAGCCATACTTGCTCCACCGGAGCCAAGGATGAGCAAGTCATCATAGGTTTCTAAGCCTCGCCCCATCCGCGCTACTGATCTAGCAAAGCCTTCTCCATCAGTGCTTGCAGTACTCCAAGCATTATTCTTGCGGTACAGAGTATTGACTGAACTGAGAGGCGAATCTACCGCTTGAGCAACCAGCTCCTTGTGAGGCGTGGTAACATTAAGTCCATGACCCCCTTGTTCCCAAAAGTTTGCGAGAAACTCTTTCACAGCAGCTGCCTCAATATCATACAGCTTATACTCACAAGCTAAGCCGAGAATTTTTGCAGAGTGTAAGTGGATTTTCGGTGATAAGGAAAAAGAAATACCGGAGCCCAATAAGCCTAAATGATAAATACCAGACATATAGCCCTTCTTTGTATAGAGTCCAAGGCCCACTCATTCTATTCTAGTGGCCAAGATGATAAATACTTAATTGCTATTTTTTAGCGCCTACCCCAAAATTTCGAGTTCATGGCCTGTTTACTGCTCAGGCCTCAACTGCGGCGCCTTACTATTACTCATAATCAAACCCAAGGGTTCACAGTGAAGATTATTCCAAGCATCGATTTTCGCAAGCTGCCAGAAAAGCCACCCGCTCCAAAGTCCATCACCATTGGCAACTTTGACGGAGTCCACCTTGGCCATCAAAGCCTCCTATACCAGGCTCTCACGCATGCAGAGCAGCACCAAATTGAAAGCCTCGCTTTGACTTTCTCTCCTCGGCCAGAGTCATTCTTTAGAAAAATCGAAGATGAAAAACTTTTATTCACCGAAGAACAAAAAATTCGTTCGTTCACCGAGCTAGGCATGGACCATGCCATCATTCAGAAGTTTGATGCAGTATTTTGCCAAATGAGTCCGCAAGATTTCTATGACAAATTTCTCGGCAAGAATATAAATGCCCAGGCAATTTGTGTTGGTCATGACTTTCGCTTTGGTAAGGACCGCCTAGGGAATACTACTTGGCTTAAAAAAGAAGGCGATAAAAGTAGTAAGCAGATTTACCAGTGCGATGCAATCTCCTACCAAGAACACCCCATTTCCAGCACCCGGATACGGCAAACCCTCATAAACAAGGATATGGAATCGGTCACAGCCATGCTTGGCCGCCCCTACCTGCTAGAAGGGTGTATTGACCAAGGTGATCAAATTGGCAGAAAGATTGGGATACCTACTCTTAACCTAGAAAACCACAAGCAGCTCGTGCCAGGGTATGGGGTATATGCAGGCTTTGTATGGCTACAGGATCAATCTAAGCAAGAACTCCCTTCTATTCACAAATTGCCGCATGGTATTATTCCAGCCATTATCAACTGTGGAATTAGGCCAACTTTCAAAAATAAGGGCTCGTCCCTAAGGGTAGAGGCTCACTTGCTTGCAGGGGATCACTCCAAACAAAATCACTATGACTTAAAAGCTGGGTTTTATTTTACCCACTTTATTAGAGATGAGTTAAAATTTGACTCACCATCTCTTTTATCCGAGCAAATAAAAAAAGACATAAAAAAGGCAAGAAAATTTTTAGAAATCACTTGAGTCATCAAGTACCCAGTGCTACTTTTTTGCAACAAGGCATTGCTTGCTGTCTGTAATCTTCCCCCATGTTACTACAATCGTAAATTGATAGCCTACCTGCTTTGACGATATTTATTTGAGGATGCAAGCATTTGATTAAGCTGAAAGGAACAAAGAAAAAACCCAAGCCCGAACATTACATTAACAAAGAAATCAGCTGGATAGAGTTTAATGGAAGGGTTTTAGATGAAGCCCTTCATAAGGACACCCAACTATTAGATAAGCTTGCATTTCTATCAATCTTTACCAACAATCAAGACGAATTTTTCATGGTAAGGGTAGCCGGTCTCAAAAAGATGCAAAAGGAAGGCTTTGTCACATGTGAATCTCCTGAACGCTTGCCAATCAGAAATGCAATCGAACAAATTCATGTCCGCAGCAAAGTACTAAGTAAACTTCAGTATGAATGCTTTCATAAAACGATCCTACCCAGTTTAAAAGACTGTGGGGTAGAGATACTAAGTTATGCAGATTTGGATAAAACCCAAAAAGAAAAACTCGATGCTTACTTCAATGAAGAAGTGTTTCCTGTGCTCACGCCCCTAGCTGTGGATCCATCTCATCCGTTTCCATTCCTTACCAACCTTTCTCTTTACTTATTAATAGAGTTTCCATGCATAGGGACGAAAGATCATCTTATTGGTTTTGTCGAAATCCCCTCAGTAATACCTAGGCTTATTCCGGTGGAAAACAAAGAAAATAAACACTATTTTCTTTTGTTAGAAAGCCTAGTTAAAGCTCACTTGGAGAATTTATTTTTGGGTTTTGAGGTAAAAGATTCATGTATGATTCGGGTAACCCGAAACTTGGACTACACCTTACTTGAAAACCGAGTTGTGGACCTACTTGAATCAATCCAAAAAGAAGTGATCAACCGGGTGCAACCTGAAGCAGTGCGTCTTGAAGTAGAAGACAATATAAATCCAAAAGTACTGAATACCTTAAAAAAAATTCTCAAAATTGATGAATTAGATATTTATTATACCCGCTCTCCTCTCTACTTATGTGGGCTAACAGCCCTTTGTAAACTACCCTTACCACACCTAAAACAAGATGGGTTTAACCCACGTTTGCCTCCGTGGATGGCTGGAAGTAGTAACATCTTTTCATTAATCAGAAAAAAAGATTTATTAATCCACCACCCCTATGAAAGTTTTTATGTGATCACAGAGTTCCTCGGAGCAGCAGCATCGGACCCAGATGTCTATGCCATCAAGCAAACTCTTTATCGCTCCTCTGGCGACTCTCCTATCATCGATGCACTTATCAAAGCAGCAGAAAACGGCAAGCAAGTCACTGCAGTTGTAGAACTCAAAGCCAGGTTTGATGAAAAAAATAATGTGGTATGGGCACGCAGACTCGAAAGAGCAGGAGTGCATGTGGTCTATGGTTTTGTTGGTCTGAAAACCCACTGTAAAACCACATTGGTTGTGCGCAAAGAAAACGATAGAATGATCCGCTATGTGCACCTTTCCACTGGGAACTATAATTCGCAAACAGCAAAACAATACACTGACCTTGGCCTCTTAACTGCTAAGCCAGAGTTTGGTAAGGATATTTCGGCTCTTTTTAATCTTCTAACCGGATTTAATATTCTGAAAGAAAAAGAAAAGTTGATCAACAGTGATGCACTCCCTAAATTTGAGCAAATTATCTTGTCACCATTGTTCATCCGAAATTTCATCCTTCAGCAAATTGATCGGGTAATTAGTGACCACCGCAAAGAAGGAGGGGGTCTAATCGTCGTAAAAATTAATGCCCTTGATGATGAAGCCTTAATTGAAAGCTTATACCGAGCCTCACAAAGTGGTGTGGAAATCCGCTTAATTGTCAGAGGAATATGTTGCTTAAGGCCTGGAGTGGATGGACTTAGTGAGAACATTGAAGTGATCTCGATTGTGGATCGCTTTCTCGAACACAGCCGGATATACTACTTTAGCTCAGGAGCAAGTGATCGAGTTTACCTTGGCAGTGCAGATTGGATGACCAGGAATATGGATAGACGCATCGAACTCATGTACCCCATTGAAGACCCTGAGCTCAAGGAGCGCATCATACTAGAAATCTTAGGCACCTACTGGAAGGACAACACCAGAGCCCGCAGTCTTAGTGGAGATGGAAGCTATTCCCTCAAAACACCACCAAAAGGCAAGTCGGCTATGCGATCACAAAAATATTTTATTGAATTAGCTAGGGAAGCTGGGATTAAATCGCTCCCATACGATAAAGCTGTGCGTTTTGATCCTAAGAAAAAAGGCCGGCGACCGGTAGCTAACCGTGCCGGTTCTATCAAGCCTGACCACTCGCAAAAATAGGAACCTGCTTTAAGGATCTATATTGATGAGTTCACCGAGCCAACCCATAGCAGCAATAGATATTGGCACCAATTCTGTTCACCTACTTATTGCTAAACGCAACGAAGATGGGCACATCCGCATTCTTGATACAGATAAAGCAGTTTTGCGCTTAGGAGAAGATTTAGATGCGGACAATATGCTTGTCCCTGCTGCTTTTGACAAAACCATCAAAGCTTTAAAACAAATGCAGGCAATAGCATCATCTTACCAACCAGTCTACCGGGTAGTTGCTACCCACGCTACTAGAAGCGCCCGTAATCACAGAGATTTTTTTCAGAAAATATATGATGAGAGCGGAATACACGTTTCCTTAATAGACGGCGAAGAAGAAGCTCGCTTGGTGTCTCTTGGCATGCAAGAAGGGCTAGCTCTCAAAGGTAAAACTTTTCTCGGCGTAGATATTGGGGGCGGTTCAACCGAGATCATTATTTGCCAAGACCACCGCGTCAGTCTCGTGAGATCACTTGAACTAGGCGCTGTAAGCCTTAACAAAAGCTTCCTTAAAGGGCGCTCCATTAAAAAGGAGCACATCAAAAACCTTGAGCACGAGGTACAGCTCAAACTTGGCCCTCTATGCGAGCATGTTAGCAAGCTAAAATTTGACTGCGCCGTGATTTGCTCAGGTGCTGCCAAGACTCTGGCACAAATGCACTCTCAGGAGTTTCAGGAAAAGAAGCTCGACGATGCCAACGGATACCACTTGAAAGTGGAGGAAATCAAACAATTAACCAATAGCCTCCATAAACTGCGTAACCCCAAGCAGATCAAGGATCGCTGGCATCTCGATGAAGACAGAGCTCATATCATCCTTGCAGGTTCAAGTATTCTGAATCAAATCAGCAAGCTATTTGCAGTAGATGAATGGATTATTTCAGGCTATGGGCTGCGTGAAGGCCTAGTTCTGGATACCATTGCGCGCTTGCATGGTCCCCAGACTAAGGGATTTGACGATATTCGCTGGAAGAACATCCTTGCACTTGGAAAGAAGTATGAAATCAATCAGGATTACGCCAAACAAGTCAGCAAGCTGGCTCTCGAGATCTTTGATCAGCTCGGAAAGATAAGGCCTAGCTATACTAAAGAGGCAAGTGGGGTACAAATTTCTGATCGCGGAATTTTAAAAGCAGCGGCATGGTTACACGAATGTGGAAAGTCTATAAGCTACTCAAAGTATCATAAACACTCACTATATCTAATTGCCAACAGTCGTTTGATGGGATTTTCACAAAAAGAACGCCAAATGATCGGCCTCGTGGCCCGCTTCCATCGCAAGGGCAAAGCAAATCTAAAACACTATGACTGCCGCGAGCTAAGTGGTAAGAACTGTAAGCGGATAAATTTTTTGGCCAGCATACTGAGAATTGCTGCTGCTGCAAATAGGACTAGACAAGGTCACATCACAAGTATTGAACTACACCAGATTGATCGGAGTCTGGAGTTTGTGTTTCAGACTGGATCGCAACACGCACCCGAAGTGGATCTATATAAAATTTGTAAAGAAAAAAAGTTTTTCGAAGAAACGATAGATCATACGGTTTTGCTAAAAACAGAGTACAAAGAAAATGTCGAGCTACAAAAAACCTGACATCCATGAGCACAAGCAAAGACTTGCAGAAATCAGCAAGCTTTGGAACAAATCTCAGACCTCACAGGTCATTTGGATTTGGGGAGCAAACGAATACCTGCTCCATAAAGCCTTGCTCAGCTTAAAACAAACATGGTCCCAAACATTTAAAACCAGCCCTCAAACCCTTGAGCAAAAAGATATCCAGAATCCACAGCAGTTTACAGCGCTATGGGAAGAGCGCAATATGTTCGAACCCGACCCTCTTTACCTCATCCCACGGGTTGAAAAGAAAAAAGATATTTCTAAATACTTGAAGCTGATTCCAAGCTCCACCAGCTTACAGAGCCCTATTTGTTTTAGCTACAAAACTAATTCCTTACCTCAAGCAATCAGCAAAGAATGTACCCGCATCAAAGCTCACTTAGTCCCCTCCTTTGACCCAAGTCCTAGAGATTTTCCCACCCTCGTCAAATCGGTGATGAAAGAAGTAGGGGTTCACCTGGATCAGTCTGGAGTGATGCTACTACTCGAGACCCTCGGTGAAGATTTATTTAAATTGGAAAATGAACTAAGAAAATTAGCTTTGGTTTTTCTCGATCGTAAGGAAGCCTTAAGTGCAAAAGATATCTCTCCGTACTTAGGCTTATTGAAAGAAGATCATGCATTCGCCTTGAGTCAGTACTTACTAGATAACAATCCGCATAAAGCCCAAGCCCTAGTCCTAGACCTTTTAGGGCGTGGTGAAAGTTCCATTGCAATTTTAGGAATCCTCGCTCGTCATCTACGCACAAGTTTGAAAGTGCTTGCAGCGATAAAAAATAATATCCCTTCATCAGAGATGGCTCGTAACTTACGGATGCCGTTTTCTGTGGTCAACAACTATACTCGCTATGCTCGTAGCTTGTCCTACAAGCGCCTGATAACCTGCTTAGAGCTATGTCAAAATGCAGATATGAACTTTAAAAGCTCATCTAAGCTCCCCGATGATTTGATTCTTTCTGAAATTATCCTAACCTTAGCCCCAATTTAGCATTATACGGGGGAGATCCCTCCACTACAGTCGGGATGACCGGTCCATTGCAGTCGGATCACTGGCGCATTGTGGTCGGGATGACCGGTCCATTGCAGTCGGATGACTGGTGCATTGTGGTCGGGATGACCGGTCCATTGCAGTCGGATCACTGGCGCATTGTGGTCGGGATGACCGGTCCATTGCAGTCGGTTGACTGGCGCATTGTGGTCGGGATGACCGGTCCATTGCAGTCGGATGACTGACGCATTGTAGTCGGGATACCCACCCGTCATCACCTCGAACACAGAGTGTGAGGCTTAGGTGATCCATGACTAAGATTGCCTAACCACGTCGTCATCTCGAAGTGAGCCCCAGCGAGTCGAGAGATCCTTCCATTACAATCGTGATGACTGGTGCATTGAAGCGAGTGACACCAATCAAAACAGGTGTTACAATGGGAAGAAACCCACCAAGCAAAAAATAGATTTTAACCCTTTATACCAAAGTGCTTTGCGAGAATTGCAATGAAACACCATTTGCTTTTTTTAATGAACTGCATACCCTTGTTGTGGATGGAATCTAAAGCATGTTTGGCTGCTTCCGATAAGTTGCTAGCAACCATAGAACTCAGCCTTCAGACTTACCAACAACAAAGACTTGATATGGATATGCCAGCTGCTTCGATCGCCCTTGACCATCAGCGTGGACTTTGGATCGCTGGAAAACGCTCACTTTGGAAATGGAACTTCAAGGGTAAGAAACTTCTCGAAATCAATCTTATCAAGAATGAAGCACCAGCTCCTGATGAAACATTAAGGTATATTGCAACTTGGAATAAAGGGCTCATGGTTGCAAGTCATAAAAAACTCTATAAAATTAGCTTCCATCCCCTCAAAGTGTTTGAATTTCAAGCTTCTGAAAAACTAGGCATTGAACATCGATCCCACGGGTTTCAAATTGAAAATAGTCGTTTCTTTTGGATTAGGTCAAACGGAGTTTGGTCTATGAATCAAAAGGAATCAGTCCTAGCTAAATGGCGAAGTCATCCAAGACTTAGAAAGACTGATCGAGTTTTATTTGATCTTAAAAAAGAGAAGCTTTGGGCTATTCGTAAGAATAAGCTCCTAACTTATTCATATACAAAAAAAGGTAAACGACCCCAGCTACTGCTCGAAATTAAATATCCTTTCATTGGAATAAGGCAGACGGAATCAGAAATTGCTGTGCATACGCGCCACACCATCCTAGTACTGAATGAAAATGGGACCATCCAAAAAACAATACCCGTAGAAGGAAAGCGAAAGTTGGTACTCGCAGATTTTCATGATGGACAACATAGCTATCTTTTTCATGATCGTTTTCTAGAAATCCATAGAACTGACAATATTGAGACACTTTATAGCAGAGTTAAATTGGGCAGAGTTCGAAAAGCTGGTCAAATGATTGCGAGAAAGAATATGTTGGGTCTGATTCTAGATGGTAAACCCAGAGTTTTTCAAATTGAAGGACGGTGGTAAAAAGTATTTAATCATTCTTCTCGGATAGGAGCATTCATGTTCGTATTTCGCATGCTCACCAGTATCTGGTCCCTTAGCCTACTAACGACCTGCGTCCATGAACAAAAGGGACCTCTTGCTAACCTTGAGCAATCCGAAAAACTTGACGAATTCTTCCGTTCACCAAGCCAACAATTAGCTGATCTGGAAAAAGTATTAGAACAGGGTGACACCAAGCACCTAGCTCCTTTAGTAAATGATGTCAAACTCATGCTAACAGCGATGAGCTATGAACAAAAAAGTGCGCTAGCTGATGCTGGAGAGTATTGGCAGCAATCAATGAACATTGCGAAGGGTGAATTTGCTAAAAAAGCTTTTGAAGGCTGGTTTCAGAATTATCTCAAACAAATTGAAAGCCCTAAGGACCTTGGGCTTCTAGCAAGCTTGGTTCTCAAAGAAACTCAGCAGGGAAGAAACAGCCAATATTTAGCCGATGCAGGCTTCACTTCCAAAGAGTCGCTTATTCCCTATCTCAAAACTTTAATGAAGAGGCCAACTCAGAAAATACAAAGCAAACAGGGGCAAGATACCCTCTTTCCTCCAAGTAGACCTGGAATCCCAGAAGATGATCCTCTACTTGAGGAGCTATCAGAAAAATACTGCAAAATGGGAATGCCTGATTCTTACCAGTGGAAAGCATGGTTTACTACCCTTAGTCCAGCAACCTTAAAATATTGGCAGGGTCTCGCAGAAAAATGCGATGATGAAGAACATTTAGCAATTCGTACCTTTACTGAGGCAGGAGGCATAGCCGAAAGATCCTCCCGCCGTGAGGACCATGTGATTGCAGTCGCTAGCTATGAACATTTGGTAAAACTACTAAGAGCAAATGATGGCCGCCCAGAGGCTGCGCGTTACTATAAAGCTTTGATGTCGGCTTGGGAACTGCCTGGTTTATCTCCAAAAAGTATGGGCCTAGAGAATCATGAGTTCACACTCAGACATATAAATGACTCCTTATGGGCCGCAAGGTACCGTGCCTTGATTGGAGATTACCAGAACGCGAAAGTCTTCGTGCAAAATGCACTGGAGTTAATATCTAATGCCCACAATCTAGTTGATGTGCTCACTGCTAGCATAAGTGAAGAACTGGCTGGATATAAAGCCGAGGCATACCATATCCTTTCTTTTCGTATAGCAGTCGAACAAAATGAGTATGCACACGCTGCGGCATTGACAAAGGCTGCGCTTCAGACCCCTCATATATCAAAAGAATGGACCCATACACTTAAATGGTATTTGGGGCTTTATGAATACCTAGATGGAAGGATTTCCAAAGCAGTTGCAGCCTGGCAGGAACTATTAGATGAAACAGCTGATGACGAAATCAAAGCCAAGGTCTTATTTTGGCTGAGCTACCTCCACCACCAAAAAGGAGCAAACACACAAAGGGATCAATATCTGGCAGTGTTAGCAAAGGAATATCCTTTGAGTTTTTATCATGTGGTGGCACCTAAAGAAGCTGGAATGACAGACAGCCAAAGCTGGCAAAAACTCTTTCCTGAGCCAAAAAAACTCGAATCAAACCTCAAAAAAACCAATTCATATAAAACTTCGATTCTTAGAGGAACGGAGCCCCTTTCTTCATATTTAGCTAAATCCGAGCTCTTGCTTTTTGCAGGTTTGAAAGCTTGGGCTATGCTACCAAGTGAAAATATTTATTCATCGGCAATTCAGCTTGCTAAGACAGATCCTGATGAAGAGGCGTTTATTTACTTAAGTCGAATGCTTTATGCAGTTGAAAACTTTGAACGAGCAATGAACCTTACTTACGAACTCATTATTCGTAATGAGGAGTTTTGGCAAGATTGGCCAGAACAAGTACATATTTATTTTCCTCGAGCCTATGCTAAGCATTATAAGCGCCAAGCAACAAACGAATCAGTAGACCTGGCTCTGCTGTATGGCATCACCCGCCAAGAAAGTATGTTCGACTCCAAAGCCATAAGTTCAGCTAAAGCCATGGGATTAATGCAGATCATTAAGCCAACCGCTAGGCGACTTACTTCCTTGTCTGGACTTAAATGGGACAGTACCAAAGACAGGCTTTTTGAACCAAAGATCAACATTCGACTTGGCAGCACTTATATAAAGCTGCTGGGGCTTAAATATAAAAAGTTTCTCCCAGCTGTAATTGCTGCATACAACGCAGGAGAGTATGCAGTGGATATGTGGATTAGGCGCCGGGTTCACCCGATGAAACTACTTTGGGCAGAGATGATCCCTTTTGGCGAAACGAGAAAGTATGTGCAGCGAGTATGGAGAAATTACGCAGTATATCGTTATCTGGGCAGCAAGCGTTCAATGGTAACCATCTTTCCTAACATGATGCATAAACGCCGAGCCAGAGCTGAGTACAAGAAAAAAACGATGAAGCATTGAAGCTAGATGAGTGAAGAGGGAGACCTCTCCACAAGGTCGAGGTGACCAAGTACTTAGGGGACAAATACACTTAGAGTGAGGTCTCCTAACCCTACTTCGTTGGGGCGATGACAGATTGCATCACAGATTACCCTACCTCCCAGGGCCCATAACAGACCCCCGCATTAGCAAACACTATGCCTTTACATGCAAAGTTTAACTTGGACTTCGTTTATAGTTCATCCTATGTTAGAGGTGGCATATACCATCTACCGGTAAGCGGATGAGTTTTAAAGGAGCGAGAAATGAGCAGCGACGATAATAAAGCAAGGGACCTTGCAAAAGAAAATGCTGGTTGGTTTCAAATCTGCGGAATTATCATACTTTTTCCCATTCTTTTCTTTGTATGCGTATGGTTCCCAATGTGGATGGGTTGGGTTCAAAGATTTCCATAGAAATTAATACAATCTGTGCTACTTAAGTAGTTTCTCTCATGCAGGCCTCGTCGCAATGCATAAAGAATCTGAATATTCTTCATGCGCTCTCCGTAGAGCTTCATAGGGCTAAAAGGTATAAGAAAAATATGAAAGTCGAAGCGATTCACAAATCAAACCCGAGGGCCTTGAGCAGAGATAAGGTTCTTGACTATTTCAGTCTAACAAAGCCTACGATCACTCTACTCGTTGCGGTTACTGTGATCCCAAGCCTACTTCTTGCTGCTGGAGGCTTACCAAATTTATTTAAGTCTATTGTAGCCATTCTTGGAGCGAGCCTAGCATCAGCATCAGCAGCAGTCTTTAATCAAGTGGTAGAGACCGACATCGATGTCCAGATGCACCGAACTAAACGTCGCTCTTTAGCGAGTGGTAGGATCACCAGGGAATCAGCTACAATTTTCGGCCTAATTTTAGGTTTTTTGGGAATTGGTATGCTTTATGCCTATGCTAGTCCAATTGCAGCTCTAACGGCACTATCAGGCCACCTATTTTATGTCTTGATCTATACTTTATACCTGAAGAAAAGAACGGACCAGAACATCGTAATCGGTGGCGCAGCAGGAGCAGTTGGCCCCTTAATCGGCTGGGCAGCCATAACAGGTAGCCTTTCATGGCCTGCATGGGTGCTTTTCGCAGTGATATTTTTGTGGACTCCCCCCCACTTCTGGGCATTAGCACTCAAATACAAAGAAGACTATGCTCAAGCTGGTATTCCAATGTATCCAGTCATTCACGGGGAACATAAGACTCGCCTAGTTATGTTTCTCTACACGCTAACCCTCATTCCATGTGTAGCGTCCTTGTTTGTATTTAAGCAAGCAGGTATTGCTTATTTTATACTCAGCATGGGCCTTACACTAAAGTTTGCTTTTGATGCTTATCAGCTATATTCTTCTGCTTCCAACGAAAGGGCTATGCCTTTCTTTCACTATTCCTGCTTGTATGTGTTTGGAGTTTTTGGAGCCCTGACCTTGGATCGTTTCATCTATCTATTCTAGTTATGGGCAGTTTATTCTTTATGAGTGCACAGGCCGAGGACTTCAAAAATCAAGCTAGAGAAGAATCTGTTAACAGTATTAGGCGCTTTAAGCTTTATAGCTTCTTTATACTTGGATTTCTTGCAACTTTAATTGCAATTTATGTGATTAAGGCTATTTCATGAGCAGGATCATGGGAGTTTGCTCCCCGAGTTTTGCCAAAAATAAAAACCTTAGATCACTGCTATCTGAAGAGTTTGCTCAATGGACGGTTCGCTATTGCAAAACCCCTTATGAAATGGACCAAGAGGCGCTGATATGCTTTTTAGAAAATGCTGAGGTAGCCATTATCGGTAAAGAGCAGATCGATGAGCAAACCTTAAATAACCTCCCTCAGCTCCGGGCAATTTCGAAGTATGGGGTAGGCCTAGACACAATTGACCATGCAGCCTGCAAAGACCGCGGGATCCAGATTTTTCACACCCCTGGAGTAAACCGCCATGCAGTGGCTGAAATGACCATTGGGATGATGATTTCAATACTGAGAAATATAAGCTTTTCGGATCATCTACTTAAGAATGGAACCTGGCGAAAAAATGGTGGTCAGCAACTTTGGGGAAAGACCGTAGGTATCATCGGTTGTGGAGCTATAGGTAGCCAGGTTGCTAAGCTTTTAGTAGCATTTAATTGCAAGGTTTTTGTATGCGATATCCTCGATAAAAGAGCGTTTTGTGCTGACTTAGGCGCTGAGCAGCTATCCTTGCATGAATTGCTAGAAAATTCAGATATTGTCAGCCTTCATGTCCCATTAACCAATGCAACAAGGCATTTAATTGATGAAGCAAACCTCTTGAAAATGGGGTCAAAAACCATCCTTATCAATACCAGCCGTGGTGAAGTGGTAGACCAAGAACAATTAAAAGTGGCTCTTGAGAAGCAAACAATTTTTGCTGCTGGTATCGATGTTTATGAGGATGAACCCTGTAAAGATCAGGAATTTCTTGGTCTTAGCAATCTTTTAGCGACTCCGCACATAGCTGGTAATGCTGTGGAGAGCGTGGAAGCCATGGGTAAGGCTGCAATCTCCGGGGTTCGCCATTTTGTATTGAGCCAAAACTGAAGTATATGCTAGAATAAGCCGATTATAGGTTCATAGAAAAAGGGCATAACAATAATGCCCTGGATTCACGGCACAATCTGATTGAGACCCAACAAGGGCCTGCTGCTGAGAAAAGCAATGTAAGCCGCAGAAAATTACTGAATAAGAACAGAACTTTATTAAACAAGATTGGGCCCAGTTAATAATGTAAGTTAAAAGACTTAGAGTAGTGAGGAATATAGTGGAAAATAATGAAAAACCTGAAAACCACAAGGAGTTAGGTATGATAGATCAAATCAAAAAAGTCATCGAAGAAGATATCAACCCTTACCTTGAGATGCACGCCGGAGGATGCGAGCTGGTTGATGTGGATGACGGAATTGTGACCCTAAAAATGTTTGGCGGATGCTCGGGTTGCCCTTCTAGTCAAATCACCTTATTCAATGGGATCATTCCCATTTTTAAGGAAAAAGTTCCTGATGTAAAAGATGTGATCCTAGCCTAAGCCGGTCAGATTCAAGATTCGAGGTAACGCTGATGAAAGCGCAGGTGATCTTCTAAAAAACTTGCAATGAAATAATAGCTATGATCATAAGCTGAATGCATACGCAGCTCAATTCCGTAATCTTTTTTCTTGCATACTTCTTCAAGCTTCGAAGTGTGTAGCTGCTCCGACTTCAGGAATTCATCTTCAAGTCCTTGGTCAATAAGAATGGGCTTTTTCTCACAGCCAGCTTCGATAAGCTTACAGGTGTCATACTGATACCAAGATTCCTTTTCATCCCCTAGGTAGCGACTGAATGCGTAGTCACCCCAGGGGCACTGACTTGGTGCACATATAGGAGCGAACGCCGAGATGGATCTAAATTTTTTTGGATTTCGCAATCCAATGACCATCGCTCCATGTCCACCCATTGAATGGCCAAAAATGCTCTTCCTTGCAGAATCCACAGGAAAATTTTCTTCAATCACTTGGGGTAGTTCATCACTCACATAACTGTACATCTTGTAAGCAGAATTCCAAGGTTGCTGGATTGCATCCACATAGAAGCCCGCTCCTGTTCCAAAAGAATATGTTTCGTCTTCTCCAGGAAGATCACAAGCTCGAGGACTTGTGTCAGGTGCCACAAGAATAACTCCTAATTCAGCAAGCATCCTTTGAGCCCCAGCTTTTTGCATGAAGTTTTCATCGGTACAGGTCAGCCCAGAAAGCCAATACAGCACAGGTAAAGGTCCTGAGGCACTAGGCCGGTATACTGAAAACCGCATAATAGTTCCAGTTGACTGTGAATGGTGCTCATAAAATTCTGTCCAACCACCAAAGCTCTTATATTTTTTTCTTAAACTAATCATGAAAAAGTCACCACCGATCTAATGCTTTGACCAGCATGCATCAGCTCGAATGCTTTGTTGATATCTGAGATCGGAAAGGTATGAGTAACCATCTCATCCACTTTAATTTCACCGCCTAAATATTGGTCTACATATGAGGGAAGCTGGCTTCTACCCTTAACCCCACCAAATGCAGTGCCTTGCCAAACACGCCCAGTGACTAACTGAAAAGGTCGCGTAGCGATCTCTGCTCCCGAAGGTGCTACCCCAATAATCGTCGAAACCCCCCAACCTTTATGACATGACTCTAAGGCTGCGCGCATAAGCTCAACATTTCCGACACACTCAAAGGAATAATCAACTCCACCACTAGTCCGTTCCACTAAAACTTCTTGGATAGAATCTTGATAATCTTGCGGGTTGATGCATTCAGTAGCACCCATTTGTTTAGCAATAGCAAATTTTTCTGGATTGATGTCAATACCAATAATGCGCTCTGCTTTAGCCATCACAGCACCTTGGATACAGCTAAGTCCTATGCCTCCTAGGCCAAAAACAGCGACACTTGAGCCAGGCTCTACCTTGGCAGTGTTAAGCACCGCACCGATTCCCGTGGTAATTCCACAGCCAAGCAGACAAACCTTATCAAGGGGAGCACTTGGATTTATCCTGGCCAAAGAAATCTCTGGGACCACCGTATACTCTGAAAAAGTTGAGGTCCCCATGTAGTGGAATATTTGCTTTCCAGCTTTCGCAAATCTTGATGTCCCATCAGGCATAAATCCTTTTCCTTGGGTAAGCCTTATGGATTGGCAAAGATTAGTTTTTCCCGAAGTGCAAAAATTACAGATTTTACATTCAGGAACATAGAGTGGGATTACATGGTCACCTGGCTTCAAGTCTTTTACTTCTGGGCCAATCTCTTCAACCACCCCCGCTCCCTCATGCCCTAGGATAGAAGGAAAAATACCTTCAGGGTCCTTGCCAGATAGGGTATATGCATCAGTATGACAAACTCCTGAAGCAACAATGCGAACCAAGACTTCACCTTTCTTGGGGCCTTCCACATCCACTTCCTGTACCTCAAGGCTTGATGCTGCCTTCCAGGCAACTGCCGCAACTGATTTCATACTTACCTCACTGGAAATATCTAAAAAAGCAGGATATTAAGCATCCGCAACTTAATAAGTAGCAGTTAAGCTGATGAAAACATCAAGTTCAACGATTATTTTATTCAAAATCCAGATCTACGAAAAGCTTAGAGACCCTGACCAATTCAACCTTTCTCCAAGCTCAAGCCACTGAATGCCACAAGATATATTTAGAGCATCTGGCTTGCCCATCCATGGCTCAAGACAGAAGAATTTGCCCTGAAGGTCAGACCACGTGACCATGCATCGAGTGGGAGCGCCTGGCTTAGACTCAAGGCTCAATGCTAAGTCCTTCGTTTTAAGAACTGAAAGTTTTTCTCCAGCTGAAAAATCACAAAGTATGGCATTGTGGTGAAATTTTTCGCTTAGATCCCAGTGTATCCTCTGAACGGCTTGCTCTTGATCAGCCTTGCCTTGGGAATTGACCGGACAAAAGGACCTGGCCTCAGATTCTAATACAACTTGAGCCTGGGGAAATACTTCCGCTGAAAAATAAGGATGGAGGCCTAGAGAAACCGGCATCCTTTGCTGGCCATGACTCCCTACAACCGCATCATTTTCTACCTCAATGCGATAACTTAGCTGATGATTGCTAAGTTCCCAGCTTTGCTGCACACTGAATTTCCAAGGAAATTGTTGCAGACTTTCTTTAGTATCTTTTAAACCCAAACTAAGCCTACTCTCCTCAGCTTCAATGATGGTCCACTGCTGTGAATGAGCAAAACCATGAATGGGCATTAGATACTGCTCTTTGCCCACACGGTAGGCACCCTTTTGCTCACCATCCCATACCCAACCTGCAAATGGGAACAATAGAGGCATCCCGCCATGAAGCCAGCCAAAGTTTTTCTCAGAGTTTTCGGTATCCCACCACAAAATATTTTTATTTTTTTGTGTCCCTTGTTGAAGGTAAATATCTGTGACACGACCACCAAGGCTAGGAATAATACCTACTTTCAAGTGTGGATTTTCGATCCATAATTTCTCATCCATACTAATCCTTTCCATAATCTTAATTATTTTATAATTAATCTAAAATACGTCAGAGCGACTGACGAACCTTGATCCGTATGCACTAGCAAGAGGAATCGATGGCACAAAGGCTCGGGATAGCATGTGATTTAGAGGTGAGAAAGTGGGAATTAGAGCAGGAGTATAAGAACACAAGAGGCTGGCGATCTACCGCACCATTTTCCAATCGAAAAGATGCTGAAGATTGGGCTGAAAACAAAGCCAAAGAATTGAATTGCAAATTGGTCAAACCCGGAAAAATTTCGAAAGGAAATAAAGTTCAGTGGTTTGGATTTCTCTTTGAGCACGATGGACCCAAATGATTGAAGCTTGATATAATAAGGAACAAAGTCTTTCCACCAATTTAAAGGGCTGGGTTCCATGAATCACCAAAAAGCTTTGCTTTTGCTGAGCATCTTTATCGTTTTCTTAAGTGGATGTGGTGAACAAGAAAATCTTGAACCATCTGAAGGCGAACAAGGCTCCTCACAAGGTTCTTCATGGATTATTGGCACATGGACCGGAACTCAAAGGGCCCAAAGAGCTGGACAAACAGCAAACTCTGCATCAGTTCAAATGAAATTTTTTGCAAATCAGGTCTATCACCTCAACTTTCCTGAGCACTCAAGCAACTTTGTCAAAGGCAAGTATGTTGTAAACTCTGATAGAACCATTCTTCTTAAAGTAGAAAAATCAAGTGCCAAGCTCTATGCGGTAAGACCCATACCTGAAAGCTTTCAATACAATCATCAAAGCCCCCAGCTACGAATTTATAATAAGGAAGTTCAAATCAACTTGCAGCTAAAAGACAACACTGATGAACAAAATGAGGCCAGTGAAACAAGCGAATCTCTGTTTAGTCTTTTTGACTCTTGGACTTGCTTTGACGATAAGCACTTATGGAAGGTCAGCATATTTGAAGACGAAAGTTTCTATCTACGTCGTTATGCACCTGACAATCGCTTACCTACCGAACGAGCCGGTAAACTAGCCAGCTACAAAGAAACTCCAAACCGAAACCCAGAAGAGAAAAAAGCCCATATCCTCTTTTACATGGATCAACGAAAGTTAAATCTCTTATTTAAAATCAATCAACAAGCCAGAACACTAAAAGTCGAATACTTCCAAGGTAGCATACGACCAAACTCTCCCTCGGAGCTCAGCTGCTTTCGGTAACTTTGATGCTATCCCTAACCTAGTCACCTTTCAAACCCTTAGGCAATCTTAGTCAAGGATCACCAAAGCCTCACACTCTGTGCTGGGGGTGATGAACGGGTGTTTATGCCGACTGCAAAACACTAGCCACTTCGACTGAGAAGTTTAAATAGCCCCTGAGCTCCCTCGATAGCTTTCTTCACAAAACTACAAAGGACGATAAGGTTGAAATAACTGATTCAAGCCAGCAGAAATCCCAAACTCACCTGGATTATTTAAGCTAAAAGCGATATCAAATCGTACCATCATTCGGTAGATCTGAGGCACTGCAAGCCTAAGACCTATTCCAGTACTGGCGTGTACGTTCTTAGCCAGGTCCTGTGAGGCGAATGCTGCGCCACCACCATCAATAAAAAATGCGGATTGTAACCAGAGGTAGGGAAACTTATAGAACAAGTAGCGCATTTCTGCATTGGCATAAGCCGCATGATTTCCAAAAATAGCACCATCTACAATTCCGCGAATGGATTCAAAACCCCCAAGGTAATACAAAGAGGACAAAGTTTTACTTTCACGATAAGCAGCAAATCCATGAAGGGCAAGATTAAAACGATTACCCCACAAGTGATAATAGTAGGATTCCAATTCCCAAGCGGGACTCCAATGACTATCACGATAGCTTGCACCTGCCTTACTTATAAATCGTAAGCCATGGTAGCTAATGTTATTGATCAGCACATCATCATAAATAATCGCTGGATAAAGCAATAACTCCCAATCTTTACTACCAGCGAGATCAACTTTGCTCCAGTACTGCTCAAACACCGCATCGCTAAAAAAGCGTTCTATCGAGGCCTTAGAGTTGCGGAGTCCATAAAGATCAAATCCAAGTTGAAAGCCTTTATCCCCACCATCTCCGGTAAGAGGGAGCATGATATTAACGCGAACTTTTGCATTCTCACTCTCTAATTCTGCTATTTCTTTAAAACGGCGATCATAAAAGCTACGACGACGATTATCCTGCCACAATTCAAATCCAAGGACATGCCGGCCTCTTCCCCAGCGAGGTGCCTTGGCATAAAGAACCGAACCGGGAGTAGATTCACCATACTTTCTAAGTTCGGCTCCTAAAGTCCATAATCGTCCGAAACTGTGAATATCATAGACTCCGCCAACGAAGAGCGGAGTTCCTCCACCATATTGACCACGGAGTACGGGGATTGTTGTCCACTTTTCTTGGCAGTCAAATCTGAGAGTAATCCTACCCTTTTGGGTCTTGTCTTCTTCAAATGCTACATCAACTTTAGAAAAAACACCGCTGGTCAAAAGCTTTAAAACTAGACCATAGGCGTGCTTTTCTGTCATCGTGACCGGAAGCTTTTCTAGTCCCAAATAGTAGCGAAGCCAGTCCATATTAGTGCGTTTCAAACCATGAAAAACAAGCTTACTAACGATTAAAGAGTTAGAGCCATTATTAACACTGGTAATTTGTTTGAAGGCTAAACGTGGGTATGCTCTTGGAGAAAAAACCAGCAGCATTAGAAGCATAAAGCATCTCAAAGGAATGGATCATCTCCTAAAAGGTAGTTTTGGACATAGTCCCTGACGCCTTCTTCAAGGGGTGTAAAATCCTTTTTATACCCTCCCCTTGATCGTAGCAAACCTAAATCAGCTTGCGTGAAATACTGATAACCATGCCTAATTTCCTCAGGCATCGGAATCCATTCAAAAGTGCTTTCTAATCCCATAGCAGTAAACACTGCACGACCCAAATCCGCGAAGCTACGTGCTTGTCCACTGCCTACATTATAAATCCCAGATTGAACTTGCGAGCTGGTCCTTTGAGACTCTGTTAAAAAATGCAGTATCACTTCGATGACATCTTTAACGTAAACGAAATCACGTTTTTGCTCACCATGGGCGACCCCATCTTTATAGGACTCAAAAAGTTTCAAAGTTTGATGCTCTTTGATCTGGGGGATCGCTTTGCATACAAGACTGCGCATACCTTCTTTATGGTACTCATTTGGGCCAAAAACGTTGAAAAACTTTAAGCCTGCCCAAAAAGGCGGAGTTTGTTTTTGCTTCATCACCCACAGGTCAAACAACTGTTTGCTAAAACCATAAGGATTTATAGGCCTTAATCGCTTAATTCCCTCAAGGTCATCACTATAGCCACATTCTCCAGCCCCATAGGTTGCAGCGGAAGATGCATAGATAAATGGTATCTGATTGTCGCTACAGTATTCAAACAAGGAAATCGAGTATTGGACATTATTCTCAAGAAGATAGTCCATATTCTTTTCTGCGGTAGAAGAACAAGCTCCCATGTGGATGATGGCATCAATTGGGTATTTTTTCCCAAGATCACCCAAGTCTTCCAAAAACTTATCCTTGTGCATACAAAGGTAAGTATCCCGCTTAGTTAAGTTTTTCCATTTGGGACTTATCCCCAAGTTATCCACAACAATCAGGTCATTACGACCTTCTTGATTCAGGCGCCAAAGCATAGCACTTCCAATAAAGCCTGCCCCACCTGTTATTACAATCATTCAAAGTATCCTTTCTACAAACAAACCTATGGTTTTTCAGAGAATATATTGATAAACAACCTATTTTGGTAATAATAAGGGAGCAGACTCTCTGATTTTACCGGGAGAAATGGGGTAAAATTTCCTCAGCAGCGGAAGTCACAATCCTCTGGTATTTGGTTTATCATTAATCAGTAATAAACTAAACTTCATACTGGACTGACTGATGTAAACTCTTTGCCAACAAAGGCTTGTCAATATGTTCGGAATCGGTTTTGTTGAACTTTGTGTCATTATTGTGGTTGCACTCGTGTTCGTTGGCCCTAAAAAGCTGCCGGAGATGATGAAGCAGGCGGGAAAGTTTTTTGTACAGGTTAGACGGATGACCACCGATGTAAAAAGTACTATGGATGATGTGATCCAAGAAGCAGAGCAAGAAATTCGCCGAGAAGAACGCGAACACATTACTAAGCTCGTAAGTCCTGGTAAAAAAGAAAAAAAAGAAGATACCCCGCACGAAGGTCCTGATGGATCGGTATCCGTTGACCCCAAAGACAAGCAAGATAATTCCCATGAATCACATGCACAGCCAGATCAATCCCATGCCGAAAGCGCAGATAGCAAGCCAAGTTCTAGCCAAGCAAAGCAAGAGAAGCAGCAAGGCTAAGTGTCATGCCCCCGAACCCAGTGAGGGTAAAGGCATCCTTTATAAAGACTGCCTGACCAAAGTTCAGAGTATTACAAGCTGATCAATTTATTGGTCGAAGAGCAAATAGATAGTTACTTGGCAAAAGAGCGGATTTTCTTGATAAGCTCATCAATCTGCAGATCTGTCAACGCAGGAACCCGCCCACCTGAAGGCATCATGGTCCCTTTAAAAATACCAAGATCACCTGGCCTCTTTTGGACTTCGGCATAGGCCTCGGGGTAGTCTGTTTTAATAGCAGCCGTTCCTACTTTAAGAGCAAGTTTGATTTGTTCATCTGTTGCCACTTTTTGCCATACAGCATCCTGGAAATTTCGGCCGCCCACAGCAGCCATGCCCTCGCCGTTTTGTCCGTGACAGGTTGAGCAAAAGCTTCCATAAATCTGATCGGCAGTCTCGCTTAACTTGGGGTCCTCACCAGTGTCTGCCTTTTCCACAACCAACTTACCATCATCACCGAGGTACTTGACATCACCATTGCGAGCGATCACTTCACCATTTGTTTGAGCAGATTTTCTCTCTTCTTCCAATTTTTTCCAAAATGCAAAAGGCTTATATTGTTCCATGCAGGCGCTAGATAGCCCTACTAAGATCATAAGAGGAAGAATAGGATGCTTTACCATGTCGACTCCTAGAAAAACTAACCAATGTCACGCTTATACCAAAATCAGCTTTGGATGCTAGTAAATATTCTCTGTTAAGATCCCCAGTTATAGGCAACTCTAGCGTTAAAAATTTCTCTCTGATTGGTGCCATTTCCTTTTGGATCTTCATAATAAAACTTTTTGTAAAGATGGGCAAAAGAAGAGGTATTGTAAGACAAAGAAAATATAAGTCCCTCACTAAGCTTCAAACCCATGCCCACAGTATAGGCCCACTGTTCTAACTTGTCTCTTGCAGATGAAGGGTTAAGACATTCGCTGCCTACATAGCTCTCGCAAAGCTGAAAATATTCTAGATCAGAGCTAATGGTTCGCTTCTCATAGTCAAAGCCTAGAAAGTAAGTATCTAGGATAAGGTATGAAGCATTAAGACCCAACATAGTATAATCAATAGAATTTGCAACTGAATTGCCTGGGTCTTCCAAGAATAAATAGTCAGGATCTAACTTATTGCATTGCTCCAAATCAGATAAGGAAGGTGCCGAAGCCTTGTCTTTATCGAGATCAGAAAAAATACTCTTTTGCCACCCAACACCCATTTTTAGCCCTTGAGCAAAGGGTAAACGTCCGTTGGTCTCAATTGCAGCTGAGGTTCTCCGCGTTGTAAAGCCCACCGACTCCTGAGACCATTCAAGGTTATTACACCCAGTAGACATCTTCGCTCGTTCCCATTCTTGAACAGATGAACCAACATGATTACCATCTAAGGAAAAGCCTCCATGAAACTCAAGACCCTTGATAATTTCTCCATGAAGTTCAAACCCAAAATACTGCTGCGGGTCCGTGTTTTGACCAAGCTCACCCTCACCATTACCACCGACAAATTTGACAATTACTCCTTCTAGCATTGGCAACAAATAAGTGACTGAAACCGCACTTTGCTTCCAGCCACTATCAGCCAAACTACCCCCAAGAGACAACTTGCTAGTATTTGGAAAATAACTTGCACCTTTGTATAGCTCCAAGGCTAGCTCAAGGTTTTTTCTTGGGCTCCAAATAAGCTGATAGTCTGCAATGGGGCCAAGGCGACTATACTGAGATAAGTATGGCTTGTTTTGATGCATGGCTACGCCATCATACCTACTGTTGAGGGTAGCGAAGGGGTCTAAGCTTACCTTAGCCCTTAGCTCAGAATGAAAACGCTCCTCAATGTTTAGTCTTAGTCCATTTAAGGTAAGACAATTTTGAGCCTCCCCAGCTCCAAGGTTGAAGTCATGTAAGCAATCGACAAGGACTCCGATACTGGTGTAACTCTCCGCATCAGGAAAGGGTTTTAGCTTTTTCTTCTCCTTGAAAAATTGCTTTTCTTCAACCTTTACTTGCTGCGCTTCTGCAAATACTTGCAAGGAAAGTGCATGCCATAAAAAACAGAAGATAATTGCTACTAATAAATGCCTAAAGTTTGCTCCAAATCTTTTTTGCACAAACATAGTACTTGGACCTTATTTTGGGTTTAACTATAAGCCTTGATCAACTTGGTATTGAATTGCAATGGCAAATCTTCGGAGCATTTTTTTTACTTCTAGGTCATTGCGAAATGCATCTGCGACGTCATCATCCTCACTTAAGATCTCTCGATGCTCTTCACTGAGCATAAATTGTAAACTCAGGCCTGAGGCGAACTGATAGTCCCATCCAAGGTCCATCTGATGACCATAATGCAGTAAATTTTCAGCGTTAGCTCTGCTACTATGGCGCTCACTTCTACCTATATGAGCCCCCATCAAAAACCGGTGTTCAGGCAAGACCCAGATGCTAGCTGTACCCGAAAAGCTAAACTGATACACAGGTTCGAGCTTTTGCACGCTATGAGTGAAGCTTTCTAGATAATAGCGAGCATTCCAATTCAACTGCACTGGTCGCATAGAGCTACTCAATTGTTGGATGAGCCCAACATCGCCAAAAGTTACCTTACTACGATCAGGGCCTGTCCCTTCTTCACCATATCCAAACAATAAGCTAATGCGATAACCCTCTAGTGGCCACCACAATAGACGGGCCGAACCTCCCAAGTATGGATCAGCGGCAACAGGCGCCTGTTCAAAAGCTTGGGTTTTCCCCCCAATTTGTTCAGAGCGATCATTATCTCCTTGGATAAGAAAAAGTTCATATGCTAATTTTCCATGAAACTGCCCTGGCAAATTAGGCTTAGCTTCCTTCCCACCCCAATTGAGCTTCAGACCACTAAAATATTCTGGTAGCCTAACCTGCAGACCATAAGCTAATAAGGGCTTGTAACTCATCTCATAAGGTATGATCTCATCCCATACTCCAATAGCCAGGTCTGCTTTTGCCCCAAGGACCAAAACTGCTTGATAAGAATCGAGGAGCTGAATAGGACTAGATTCTTTATAGACATCTCCAGCACGGGTATCGATCTGCCTGTTTTGTACGTTTTCGCCACCACGAGCTAAGCTAGCATCAGGTCTTAGTATAAATTGGAGCCGACTATTTTGATGGAACTGCCATGCTAAACCTATTTTCAGATGCTCCAGCCCTATCGCTCTACTGCCATGAGAAACTTGGGCATCACTGCTTTCGCTTGATGATGGCTGAGAGTCAGAATTAAGTCCTTTCACAGGCCTCTTAAGCTCATCGACCCAAAGTAAGCTAAAATCGACATTATGACTGAAAAATGGATATTCTTTTTCATCCTCGGCAGCTATTAGCTGGAGGCTGCTCATCAAAGCCCAAGATGTAAATGCTAGCCGATAGACCAATTGATACACACTCAACTCCTTAATAGGATCTTCTTGTGACTTAACAATAAAATCATCAATTCGTAAAACATACAAAAAGCCCAAGCAATTTCTAAGATCAAAAAATAATTCATTACCAAAATCCGATAGAACTTCATCAACTAGGCTTTTGCTACCTATGTCAATTGTATGGCTTCACCAGGGAGCAATAGCCATATTTTTGACAGCAACGTGTCAATTCAAATTCCATGAACCAATCTTTATAGCATTTATATAGGAAATAATTTCCACATTACGCATTTTAGTTGGCACGAGGATTGTATATCAGACTACAGGAGGTTTGTGGCATGGCTGATGACAATGCAGAGAATACTGAAGCTGAACAGCAAGAAGGCGATGTTAAGGGTGGAAGTAAAAAACTCATTATTATTCTGGTTGCCGTCATCGCACTTGTAGGAATTGGAGGTGGTGCAGCTTTCTTCCTTTTATCTGGGGGCGAAGAAGAAAAACCAGCAACAAGTTCGACAGAGGGAGAAAGCTCTGAATCTTCCGAAGAAAACTCTGATGGTGCCCAAGCTGAGAGTTCTGAAGGTGAAAAAAAAGAAGGTGAAGAAGGTGCAGACACTAGTGGTGGAGCTGCTGGGGCATTAAAAAAAGCAACAACACCGAAAGAAGAAAAGACGTTTGTTGATATTAATTTTGGTGCTACATACCAGCTAAAACCTTTTCATTCAAACCTTGGTAATCCTCTAGAAAATAGGTATCTACGTTTAGAAATATCTTTCGAATACAAACAAGGTGACGAACAGAGAAAAGAAATAGAAGCTCGTCTTCCACAATTACGAGATGCTGTATTATCGGTAGCAAGCAGAAAAACTAGGGAATTTTTACTTGGACCAGACGGTAAAGACCAACTACGGCTTGAAATTCTAAATCGAGTAAACCAATTTATGGACAAAAAAATCGAATCAATATTCATCACAGACATGCTAATTGAATGATCATTTTAGGAGTTATAAATGGCAGATGACGGTGGTATGGGACCTGAAGATTTTGGACTCGGGTCTGATTTTGATCAAGCCTTAGCAGAAGCTACTTCCGATGGTGGAGGAGAAGCTAGCTCGGGTGGTGGTGGTGGCGGCGGCGGCCCAGAATCTGGAAGACTTGCACGCACCGACTTTTCCAAACTCAAAATGATCCTTGATGTTCCTTTAAAGGTATCGGTGGAGCTTGGTAGAACAAAAATGTTGGTTAATGATTTGCTCCAGCTTGGTCAAGGTTCAGTTATTGAATTAGATAAAATCGCTGGGGAACCAATGGAAATACTCATCAACGACAAGCTGGTTGCTATGGGTGAGGTAGTCGTTGTTAACGAAAAATTTGGGGTTCGGCTCACAGATGTTGTCTCTCAATTCGGGCTTGGTGAAATTGACCGAGAGGGCGCCTAAATGCGAATTTACAAAGGAGCAAATAATTTGAGACTGACAATCAGCACAATATTAATTGGAATTTTTTTCCTTTCCCTCATATCTAAGCATCAAGTCCTGGCAGCGAAAGAATCTAAAGAACCTGACGAACTCATATCTATCAACAAAGTAGCAGGTGAATCTGGAAAGAAGCTTTCCATAGTTACAATATATTTAAACAGGAAACCAAAATGGAAAAAAATAGATCTTGAATCCCATGGAACATTCTTACAACTTAGCCTTAAAAATACTCTCGTTCCAAAACCTGGAAAATTCTATGATATTGATAGCCCCTATTTCAGTAAGATGGTTTTGATCCAATCGGAAAATAATGAAGCTGTTATCAGAGTTTTTACCAACCAAGAAGCTAGCTTACTTGCGAAAGCAAGTGATATTGACATACTAAATAAACGGATCGTTTTAACTGCAAACCATGATTACCTAACTAAATTAATTGCCAATAATGTTAACGGAAAAGAGAATCAAGATTCTGGTGAGTCAGGCTCAAAGAATCCTGTTGAAAATAAACCTAATGAAACAAAAAATTCTGAAGAACCCAACAAGCCTTTTGCTCTTGATACCGAGACTATGCCTTCAGAGCTTATAGCAAACAGCAATGATGATACCTTTCGGTCTAAGCTCATAATTGCTGCTTACTTTTCCATAGCAATGATATTGCTATTACTACTAAGCCTTACTTGGCGAAGACTAGTCATCAATAAGAAATTACTTAGCCCTCGCGGTAATATTCCTATGCAAGCTTTGAATCAGCTCGTATTAGCTCCAAAACAGAAGCTATCTCTTGTTCAGGTAGGTCATGAGAAACTACTGCTATCAGTCTCTCCTGAAGGGATATCTCTCATTACCCATATTCCTGAAAAAAGCAGAAAACCAGAAAATCCTAAAACAAGTTTTGGAGAAGCTGATAAAGAGAAAATGCAAACCATTATGATGCGAAACCTCGGCCGTCAGCAGCAATTAAGTGAAAGTAAAGCTCCAAAATATCAACCTAACCACAAAAACGCTCCAGCAACAGAAACCAATTTCGAATCTCCTCGCAAGGTACCTTCACAATTGCAACGAAGGGTAGAGACGTCTCCTCAGAAAAATCAGAAAACAGCAAATAAACCTCAAGCGAAGAAAAAGATCGAATATGCTATTGATGATGACGGTATCCATAAAACTTCTAAACCGAAAAAAAAGACTCCACAATCAAACACAACCCAAAAAGCCATAGATGACGTGACCCAATTAATTAGAGACAAACTAAAGTCTTTACCTAAAATATAAACTAAGGATCGTCTAATGCTGAAAAGCATAAAATCCCAGTCTAGCATATTTATTCTGTTAACAATTGGTATTATGTTGTTGTCGACTTATGCTTTTTCTGAGGTAAAAATACCAAGTCTTGAGTTAAACCTTAAGGAAACAGATGGGGCTGATAGTGTTGTGCCTGCAATGAAGATTATTTCTATCCTCACCATCTTATCTATTGCACCAGCCATACTTTTGATGATGACTTCATTCACCCGTATTTTGATAGTTTTAAGTTTTGTACGCCAAGCACTTGGTACACAAACTATGCCTCCTAATCAAGTAATCCTTGGTCTTTCCTTATTTTTAACTATGTTTTCAATGTCTCCAGTATGGAATGCTGTTGAGAAAAATGCAATTACGCCTTATATGGAAAAAAAAATCGATCAAGATACTGCTTTTGATCAACTAATAGGCCCAGTAAGAAAATTTATGCTTCACGAAACCCGCAAAGACGATCTTGGCTTATTCTTTGAGGTATCAAAAACACCTAAGCCACAGGCTGAGTCCGATGTTCCGATGACTATATTGATGCCTGCATTTATGATCAGTGAGCTGAAAACAGCATTTCAAATTGGTTTTCTAATTTATGTACCTTTTCTCGTAATCGATATGGTAATCTCTTCTATCCTTATGGCTATGGGAATGATGATGTTACCACCGACGGTCGTATCATTACCTTTTAAGCTGGTACTATTTGTTCTCGTAGACGGTTGGTCCCTTATAGTTTCCTCAATTATGAAAAGTTTCCAGATTTTTGGCTAGGAGGATAAAAGTCATGTCTCCCCAATCCGTGATAGACATTGGTTCTCAATCGGCAATTATTTCTATGAAGATAGCTGCTCCCGCACTATTAACTATTATGATTACAGGTTTTCTAGTCAGCTTATTTCAAGCAGCAACTCAGATTAATGAACAGACTCTATCTTTTATTCCGAAGATTATTGCCATGACAGCGGTTCTATTTTTGACGGGTTCTTGGATTTTGCAAACTATGATCTTCTTTACAAAGAATCTTTTTGCCCAGATACCAGGAATCACCCACTAAGAAAGTGGTAAAAGATGTTTTATCTTGAAGTTGACACCTTTATTCGAGCAAGCTTGGTATTCCTAAGGATAACTGGACTTTTTTTCGGCTTACCGTTTTTTGGTGATCTAGTGATTCCAGTTCAAGTACGCATACTTTGTGCAGGAGCACTAGCTCTTGGTATTTATCCACTCGTTCCCATAAGTTGGGGCCATAACTTCGACCTTTCCGTGCTAGGAATCTCGGGAATGATGTTGCGAGAACTTCTCATTGGCTTAAGCGTTGGTTATTTAGGAAAACTCATCTTCGAAGGCATTGTTATGGCTGCTAGCTTAGTTGGATATCAGATGGGTTTTGGTACAGCTAATCTACTGATGCCTGGAAGTGATGTACAAATAAATGCATTCACTGCATTGCACCGAATCATTGTTCTCCTATTTTTTTTGAGCCTAAGCTTACACTATATTTTTATCAACGGTATTATTCAATCTTTTGAAATCATCCCTGCTGGTAGTAGCATTATAACTCCGGCACTGGGGGCTACAATGCTGAAAAGTAGTGCCCAAATTTTCTCTACTGCACTCCAGCTGTCGGCACCTATTTTAGTGGCTCTGTTATTTACTATGTCAGCTCTCGGTCTTATGGCTCGTACGGTGCCACAAATGAATGTTTTTACTTTGAGTTTTCCCATTAGTTTTTTTGTAGGTTTAGCAATATATGCTGCGATGAGCCCTTTTTTACCCGAATGGCTAAACGTTTACTATAAGAATCAAGCAATTGGATTTTTGAATGCATTGTTCATGTTGGCTAAATAATTAGATTATCATTTTGATCGGGGGGGGGGATCCCTCGACAGGCTTCGGGATGAATAACAAGGTTCGGGATGAATAACAAGGTTCGGGATGAATAACAAGGTTCGGGATGAATAACAAGGTTCGGGATGACTAACAAGGTTCGGGATGACTAACAAGGTTCGAGATGACTAACAAGGTTCGGGATGAATAACAAAGCTTCGGGATAGCTTTTCCTGTCATCTCGACCGAACCCAGTGAGTGGAGAGATCTTTGCAATTAAAAACAATAAGGACTACCATTGGCTGAAGAAAATGAAGATGGCCAAGAAAAGACCGAAGACCCCACCGACGAACGTCGGCAAGAATTTCGCAACCGTGGTGAAATTGCTTACTCACGTGAAATCACTTCCACACTTGTTCTCGTTTCAGCAGTTGCCTTTCTCAGTTTCTTTGCCATTCAAGGATTTAATAAACTCGCAAGAATGTTTACCATTCAATTCGAGTTAATCACCAATCTGCGTATTAGTCCTGAGAATTTTCCAAGCTATTTCACATCAATTTGGATGAATTTTCTGGAGGTTGTCATTCCTATTACTGCCGTTTCTTTAATTGCAGCTGCCACAGTTACCTTCGCACAAACCCGAATAAGCATATCATTTCAAAAGCTCAAGCCAAACTTTGGCCGTATGAATCCACTTGCCGGCTTAAAACGCATGGTCTCAGGCCAAGCCTTATTAGAGCTGGGCAAAAGCATAGGAAAAATGCTCGCAGTAGGAGTTATTTCTTACTTAATCCTTTATGGAGAACGAGCCAAGATACCTGGTCTAATGAAAGTTCCCCTTGGTAGCACCTGGGAATACTGGGGTTCCATTTCAAAACTAATGTTTTGGTCTGTATCTATATTCTTATTTCTTATCGCAACTGTCGACTACATATACACATATTTCACCCTCGAAAACAAAATGAAAATGACAAAACAAGAGGTAAAGGATGAGTACAAACAAAGGGAACTCAATCCTCAGATTAAAGGAAAAATGCGACGATTACAGAGAGAATTTAGCCTTGGAAAAACCATAGAAGCAACTAAGGAAGCTACAGTAATTATCACTAACCCAACTCATTATGCTGTTGCCCTAAAATATGAGATCGGAATGGATGCTCCCTTAGTTCTAGCTAAAGGTGTGGATTTTATCGCTCTCAACATGCGTGAACTTGCTAAAAAATATGATATTCCTTTAGTCGAAAACCGGCCTTTAGCGAGAGCTCTATATAAGACTGCAGAAGTAGATTCAGAAATACCTCACTCACTTTATAAAGCTGTTTCAGAAGTTATACGCTACGTTTTCAGATTAAAAGGTATCAAAGTTAAACAAGATAGAAAGCAGTAAACATGGCAATTGGTCATAGCACAAACTCACCAAATACATTACTCGGTATGCTTAAAAGTCCTGATGTCCAGTTTGCTATTGCTCTCATTTGCATCATTTTTATGCTATTTATTCCATTACCTCCACTACTTTTGGATGTACTTCTTTCCTTATCAATTACTATAGGTTTTTTGGTTCTTTTGATTGCAATATATATAAAAGAGCCTTTAGATTTTTCTACTTTTCCGACGTTTTTACTACTAGCTACTTTATTTCGTCTTGCTCTTAATGTAGCTACCACAAGAAATATCCTTTTAGAAGGTGCCTCTGGTGGGGTAAGTAATGTTATTTCCTCTTTCGGAAACTTCGTAGTCGGTGGAAACTATTTTGTCGGATTTGTTATATTCTTAATTCTAGTTATCATCAATTTTCTCGTTATTACTAAGGGTGCTGGTCGAGTAGCTGAAGTTGGCGCAAGGTTCACCTTAGATGCTATGCCTGGCAAGCAAATGTCTATTGATGCAGACCTTAATGCTGGAGTTATTGACCGAGAAGAAGCAAAAACTCGCAGAACAAAAATAGAAGAAGAAGCAGATTTTTATGGTTCTATGGATGGAGCATCAAAGTTTGTTCGAGGTGATGCTATTGCTGGTATTGTCATTACCGGAATTAATATAATAGTAGGCCTCGCTTTAGGTGTACTTCAACATGATATGACTTTTGCCCGAGCTTCCCAAGTTTATACCCTACTAACCGTTGGTGATGGTCTTGTCTCTCAAATACCATCTATTATCATTTCTGTTGCTGCTGGTATTGTTGTTACTCGCGCAAGTGGTGATAGCCGCCTATCAAGTGATTTATCAGCCCAGCTTATCCTTCATCCAATCGCTCTATATATTTGTTCTGGGCTCCTAGTTTTAATGTCTATGATGCCAGGTCTTCCTGCCCTTTCATTTTTATCATTAGCGGTTATTTTCTATATCTTTGGAAATTATGCTAGTAAAGAACATGAGCGCAGGGACCTTGCTGCCTCAGCAAAAGCTGAGGCAAAAAACCGCAGCGAACAAAAATCTGATTCAATTGAAAATCTTCTGCATGTTGACACTTTAGCCCTTGAGGTTGGTGTAGGCCTCATTCCATTGGTTGATTCCGATCAAGACGGAGAAATCTTAGAACGTATCGTTTCTTCACGTAAACAATTCGCACAGGACATGGGCATTATCGTTCCTATGGTTATGGTCAGAGATAACATTCAACTAAAACCTGGTGAGTACCAAGTCTTGCTAAAAGGACAACCTATTGCCAAAGGCTCTTTACTGGTGGAGCATGAATTAGCGATGGCCCCGGAAGAAGCCTTTGAAGCAATTGACGGACTTAAAACTAAAGAGCCAGCCTATGGACTAGATGCTTATTGGATCAAACCAAGCCAAAAAGATGAAGTAACCTTTAAAGGATACACAGTTGTTAACTGCTCAACCGTGATTGTGACTCATCTCACTAAGGTGATTCAAGACCATGCACATGATCTGATTGGTAGGCAAGAAACCCAGAATTTGATTGATGGCCTTAGGGACAAATCACCCAAAGTTGTGGAAGAAGTTCTTTCTCCTGAGGGGGTCAATTTAGGGACTATGGTAAAAATTCTCCAAAATTTGCTCAAAGAGGGAGTTAGCATAAGAGATATGCTTAGCATCTTTGAAAGCGTTGCTGATCATTCTAAACAGGTAAAAAATGCTGATATCTTGACTAGATTTGCTCGAAGAGCCCTTGGAAGGGGAATCGTTAGAAAATATCTTGGTGACCAGGAGACCCTCTTTATAACCACTCTTGATCGTGCAATCGAAGACTTGTTAGTTTCGAGTATTCAGCAACATGAAAATGGGTCTACTTCTTTGAATATTGAACCCAACCTTGCCCAAAAGCTACTTAATCGTATCGCAGAGTCTATGGGTCAATTTGAACGTACTGGGACCATTCCGCTTTTATTGTGTGGTGCACAGTTACGATGGGACTTAAAAAAGCTCATAGAAAGATTTATCCCAGGACTAACTGTCCTTGCTTTTGATGAAGTTCCAGCTGACATTAAAACAAATAATTTAATGACTATAAACCTTGAATAGAAAGAAATAACTATGCAAATCAAAACTTTTGAGGCCTTTTCTATGCGTGAGGCTGTCCAACAAATAAAAAAGCAATTTGGTTCGGATGCAGTCATCTTATCAACCAAAGAGAAAGTTATTGAAAATGGCAATACTAAGGTCATAGAAGTCAAAGCAGCAGTTAGTGAAGATGGGGAAAAAAAAGGAGCATATGCTGCTCCTCCGATCCTCGACATTTCCGGGATTGAAGAAGTAGATTCGAGAATTGGAAAACTGGAAAGGCAGATAAGCACAGTATTGGAGCGAATGGCGAGTAAACCACAAGTAAACCTGCTTGAGTCAGGACTTAAAGAACTGAAATTGCTTTGCACCCACGCAATACGACAACTTCCAAATCAGTTCTCAGGAGAAATGCCGGGGCACTTCGAACCAATATATGAACAACTAAAGCTGATGGGTCTTGAAGAAACTTATCTTTTTGCAATTCTCAATCATCTTAAATCGCTTCCGAACTTCGAAGAAGGGAGTAAGGTTGCAGGCGAATCAGCTGAAGAATATATGAAATCTCATGCGATCAGATACATGTTTCAAAAGATCAAGATCTACCCAAAGATCAAATTAACTAAAGGCCACTCGCAAATTCATCTTTTTTGTGGAGGAAGTGGAGTAGGTAAATCGTGTACCGTTGCTAAAATTGCGGCATATTTTCAAAACAAAGAAAAAGCCAATGTCTTACTCGTAAGTTATGATAACAATTGTCTTGCTGCAAACGATGTTCTTGCTGTCTATGCCAAGGTGCTCGGAATTAATCATGTTATGATTGAGAAACCAGAAGAGATTGAAAAAATTGTGCTTAAGTATAGGCATTGTGAGCTGATATTGATAGATACAAAAGGTGGGGTTCCTAAGTCTCAATCAGACCTAAAACCCTTGCTAGATTTAAAAGAAAAACCTTTTCCTATAGATGTGCATTTGGTTTTATCTTTGACAGAAAATAATAGACAAATGGATCGAACAGTAAATAGTTTTTCACCAATTGGTATCCATAGCATCGTCTTCAGTAAACTCGATGAAAGCTGGACATATGGTGAAATGTATAACTTAGTAAGTAAGTGGTCACTTCCACTTAGTTATTTTTCAACGGGACCAAAGGTTCCAGATGACCTAGAACAAGCAAGTAGGGAACGAGTCATTGAGAGATTATTTGGGCTTTAAGATGATAACAAGCAAATTTCGTTATGCAATTTACCTTAGACTACCTCGGGCTAAATATTTTTCCAGGATGTGCCGATGAGTGAATTAGAAAAGGACAGATGCGCCTATCACTTGGATGCAAATCTTGACGACTTGTCAGAAAATGCAAAGAAGCAAGGCAAAAGTTTTTTTTCATTGAGTGTTGCTAGCGGAAAAGGTGGAGTTGGGAAGACTTTAACAATCGTCAACTTAGCAATGGCCGTAAGTCACATGGGTTTAAAAGTTCTTATTCTTGATGGTGATCTTGGTTTAGCCAATGTAGATGTAGTCCTTGGATTACAGAGTCAATATCATATTCAAGATGTTATCGAAGGCTTTGTTTCCCTTGACGAGATCATCTTAAGAGGACCAAGCGGCATTAATATAATTCCTTCGGGATCAGGTATCAGTGAACTCCAAAACCTATCATACACACAAAAGCAAATTCTACTCCAAAAAATTCTACTCCTAAATATAGATTTTGATTTTCTTTTAATCGATACTGGAGCTGGTATTGGTGACAATGTTCTTCATTTAAGCTCTATCAGTGATTCTCGACTTATCGTAACAACCCCTGAACCCCATGCTATCACTGACGCTTATGCATTGATAAAAGTTCTTAACGAGAAGGAAGGGATAGAAAACTTCGACTTAATGGTTAATATGGCTAACTCTAGAAATGAAGCTGAAAGTGTCGCAAGTCGTATTATTTCAACTTGTTCCAGTTTTCTTAAAATTAATGTGAATTACAAGGGATTTGTTCCGTTAGATAAGAACGTACCCAAACTAGTGATGCAGCAGAATGTTGCATCAAGCATTGCATCTAATACTTTAGCAAGCCAAGCGTGGAGCAAAATTGCAAATGACTATGCATGCATTTTTAGTCATGCTGATTCGTATACTAAGGGTAGTGCATTTTGGCGAAATTACTTATGCACAAGCCCTGGTAGTTACACCTAGCTCACAAGCTAGTCTTTTAGTTCATAGATATTATAAGGTAGGGTAACGATGAAGGGATTGGTAAAGAAATACAAACAGGATAGTCAGGGAGTAGATGGAAAACTCCGTGACCAACTTATCATGGACTATGCTCCACTCATTCGTTTTGTTGCTCAACGCATTGCTTCACGTTTACCATCTAATATCGATATAGACGATTTGATCAGTGCTGGGGTTATTGGCCTTATGGACGCGATCGAAAAGTATGATCCAAGTCGGGATAATAAGTTTAAGACCTATGCAGAATTTAGGATCAGAGGTGCCATATTAGATGAACTGAGATCTCAAGACTGGGTACCTCGTTCTGTTAGGGATAAAGCTAAGAAAATTGAGCGAACTTATGCAGAATTAGAACAACGTTTCGGAAGAGCCGTCACCGACACAGAAATTTCAGATGCTCTGGGTATCAACTTGGAAGAATATTACGATATGGTAGCAAAGGTCAAAGCAGTGACATTGCTATCCGTAGATGATCTTACCGTACCATACCAACATGAACGCAAAAGTTTACTGGATTGCCTTGAAAGTTCCAGCTCGAAAAATCCATTTACTCAATTAAAAAGTAAAAGTGTTCGTAGGATCTTAATGGACAACATTGAAGGACTTCCTGAAAAACAAAAACTGGTACTATCCTTATATTACTACGAAGATCTCAACCTCAAAGAAATCGGTAAGATTCTTGAGGTCACAGAATCACGGGTTAGTCAGCTTCATACACAAGCTGTAGAGAAGCTAAGATCTAAACTAAAAACAGTATTGTCCGATTAGACCTTTAGTAACAATATGTGGAAAGGTTTTAACTATGGCTCTAGGTAAAGCAGACATGAAAATTCTCGTCGTAGATGATTTTCCGACGATGCGCCGAATTGTAAAAACACTTCTTAGGCAAAATGGCTTTAACAATTTTCTTGAAGCTGAAGATGGTGTTAAAGCTTATACAACCTTACAAACAACTGCTGACATTGAAATGATTGTCTGTGATTGGAATATGCCAAATATGACTGGTCTAGAATTATTAAAGACAGTCCGAGCTGACCCAAAGGTTAAGCACTTACCATTTCTAATGGTGACTGCTGAAGCCGAAAAAGAAAACATTATAGAAGCTGTCAAGGCAGGGGTTAGCAATTACATAGTAAAACCTTTCACAGGTGCTACTTTAAAAGAAAAAATGGATAAGATTTTTGAAAGCGAAAGAGCAAAAGCAGCAAGCTAGTTAAGTCTCAAGAATTATCATTCAGAATTGGTCAGTAAAAAGATTGAGAATTATTTTCACCTATTAGCCTACCATAGAGGGTTTTGTTATGGCTGAGAAGACTGTTTTCGATATTGATCTCATAAAGGCATATCCACGATCTTCCAGAAAAATCAACCTCGGAGTCATGCCTTATAACCTCGCAAATGAAAGCGTTGGCAGCGAAGAGAAGGGCCAAACTACATTCATTAGTCCTCATGGGATGGAGTTTCAGTCCCCTAAAGACTATGCTGATGGGACTCTGCTCAAAATCAATGTAACTCTGCCCGACTATTGGGACCTAAAGCAGAAATTTGTTGACTACGGCAGAGTGGACACCCCAGGCAAGTTTAAAGTACTAGCAAAAGTCCTAAAAACCGAAGATATAGGTAAACGCGGTAAGAAAAAGCTCGTGCTCGTACAAACAGTAAACATTGATGAAGTCGACGAGCAAGTACTTAAATCTTTCCTACAAGAGGCAAAATGACTAACACCTTCTTGATACTCTTAACTTTATTTGATGTGGGCATTTTAATTTTTCTTTATCTTCTTCTGCAGAGAAAGCAGGGGAGCGATGAATTGCTACAAGATTTGACTGAAGAACGTAGACTCTTAAATAACTTAAAAAATGAAGTAAAATCAGAAGTTGATCGCGCAAGCGAATTGACACAAATCCAGCTAAAAAAAATAATGAAACTAGCAGCTGAAGTAGAACAAGATGCAACCCTAAGTAAAGAAAATTTAGCTTCCCATCTTGAGGAAGTCTTCACTGAATTTACTCAAAAGCTAGAAAGCCCAATGTTAGAACTGACCAAGAAGCATCACCTTCTTGAAAATATGCTCAGGAAAGTTGATTTTGAGAAAAAACGCCTGCTAAAAGCTATTCAAAAAGGCGAGAAAATATGTAGGTTCTTCCACAATGACTTACCTTACGACGAACTCTTAAAAGATATTGAGCTAAAGAAGTATGAAGACGCTCGTAAGCTCTTAACACAGGGTTATTCTAGCGAAAAAGTTGCTACTGAGCTAGGCATGAGGGTTTCAGAGGTAGAGCTCCTCGAAAGTATGGCTATGGGCTCATAAGCTTCAGCACAAAGCTGTAGGTGACCGCTTCCAATTTACTTAGAATCCAATCGATTGTATGATACCAAAGCCAATGGATCTTGTTCATGGTCCAATCCTATTGGCTTACTAATCCTCGCTCGGAAGACAGGAAGGAAATTGAATGAACATCCACGAGTACCAAGCGAAAGAATTATTTCGCTCTAATGGTGTTACGGTGCCTGCCGGCTATTTAGCCCGCACTGGCACCGAAGCAGAGTTTGCCTTTCGCCGCTTAAAAGGCCCAGTGGCGGTGGTAAAAGCCCAGATCCACGCCGGCGGCAGAGGTAAAGCGGGAGGAGTGAAGCTAGTCAAAACTCCAGAGGATTGCCGAAAAGAAACCGAAAAAATGATCGGCATGACGCTGGTAACTCACCAAACCGGACCTGAAGGAAAAAAAGTAAATCAAGTTTATATCGAAGCGGGAAGTGCGATTGAAAAAGAGTATTACTTAGCTCTATTACTTGATCGTGAAACCGCTTCCGTGGGTGTGATGTTTTCCACTGAAGGTGGGGTGGATATTGAAGAAGTTGCAGAAAAAACCCCTGAAAAATTGTTAACAGTGAATGTAGATCCCACTATCGGTTTGCAAGCTTACCACCTCAGGTCGTTGACCGCAGGATTAAACTTGCCGAAAACTGAGGTAAAGAGCTTATCGCAATTAGTGAAAAAGCTCTACACCATGTTTGTTAAGTATGATTTTTCCATGCTTGAAATAAATCCACTTGTGGTCACCACTGAGGGACAAATGATTCCTCTTGATGGCAAGATGAACTTTGACGAGAACGCTCTTTTCCGTCACCCAGAAATCGAAGCTATGCGAGATTTTGAGGAAGAGGACGAACGAGAAGTGGAAGCTTCTAAATACGGCCTTAGTTATATCGGCCTAGAAGGCAACATTGGCTGTCTTGTAAACGGCGCCGGCTTGGCTATGGCAACCATGGATATCATCAAATACTATGGCGGCGAGCCTGCAAACTTTCTTGATGTGGGTGGTGGTGCTACAGAAGAAATGGTGACCAATGCATTCCGCATTATTTTGCAGGACAAAGCTGTCAAAGGCATTTTTGTGAATATATTTGGTGGCATCATGCGTTGCGATGTCATAGCAAAAGGGGTCCTTGCAGCTTCTAAATCCCTCGGAGTTTCCGTTCCATTGGTGGTCAGACTCGAAGGCACAAATGTGGAAGAGGGTAAAAAAATCCTCAAAGAATCTGGTCTTGATATTCTTGCAGCTGACAACATGGCAGATGGTGCAAAAAAGATTACTGATGCCCTTAAGTCCTAAGGACAAGACCTCCATTCAAGATTTTTCTTAACGAATTTTAAAAACTAAGCTTGAGGAGCTTTTATTGTGGGAATTTTAGTTGATGAAAACACAAAGGTCATAACCCAAGGTATCACCGGGAAGTCGGGCTTATTTCATACCAAACTATCACATGAGTATGCTCCCAGATTTGTTGGCGGAGTCACTCCTGGTAAAGGTGGAACCACTGTCGAAGGCCTAGCTGTTTTTGATACTGTAAAAGAAGCAAAAGCGAAAGCTGATTGCAATGCATCGATGATATTCGTGCCACCCCCCTTTGCTGCTGATGCAATTTTAGAAGCCATAGATGCAGAAATTGAGCTGATTGTTTGTATCACTGAAGGAATTCCTGTTCTTGATATGGCACCCGTTAAAAAAGCCCTCGAGCGTTCGAATAGCACCTTAATTGGTCCAAACTGCCCTGGAGTGATCACCCCAGGAAAATGCAAGATCGGCATCATGCCTGGTCATGTCCATAAACCAGGAAAGGTTGGGATTATCTCTAAGTCTGGAACCCTCACCTATGAAGCAGTTGGTCAAACAACTGCCGCCGGATTAGGACAATCGAGCTGTGTGGGTATTGGCGGGGACCCAATCATTGGAACTTCCTATATTGAGTTGTTGAAAAAGTTTGAAGAAGATCCTCAGACCGAAGGTATCATCATGATAGGTGAAATAGGTGGGGACGCGGAAATCAAGGCTGCTCAATTTATCAAAGAAAATATCACCAAACCAGTTTGCGGGTTTATTGCAGGTCAGACAGCCCCAGCTGGCAAGCGCATGGGCCATGCCGGTGCGATTATTTCAGGCGGTAAAGGAACGGCAGCTGAGAAGATGGAAGCTCTGCAAGCAGCTGGCGTAGCAGTAGCTAAATCGCCTGCGGATATTGCTTCTACATTGGTTAAGCATTGGGAAAGTCGGGCTTAGCTTAAATCAGCTAGTAAAGTTCCCAATATTCTCCTTACTCCCCCTATAGAATCCGTAGAATGTAAGTCATATTTAAGTATATAAAATTTCATTAAAAGGCGTATTAATATTAATGCGCTAGTTATTTTTAATAATAGTTATTATTAGTGATTATATTAATTTTGATACTTTAAGGATAGTATGAAATGAACAGGTACATGAACATTCTAGTTGCAGTGGGGCTAAACCAAAACGAAGATGAACAACTTTTACGCAAAGCATTGGATCTTAGCAAGGGCTACAAAGCTAAGTTAAATCTGGTCCATGTCATCAGCCCCATTTACAATTATGGTATGTCATCACCTGAGATATTTGATTGTGTTGAAAAACATGAGGCTTACGCCAGGAAAAGAGTAGCTGGGTTGGGAACAATCTATGAGATACCAAGGGACTCACAGTTTGTGAAAGTTGGAGCAATCAAAAAAGTGATCGTAGATTTGGTTGAGATTGTTGAGGCGGACTTGTTAATCATGGGAAATCACAAAAGGCATGGAATCAACGGTCTTTTCTTTGACAATAATACAGTGAACCTAGTTAAAAATACCGGCTGCGATATGCTTGCTGTGCGGGTTGCTTAAAATCATCTCAACTAAATAAAGTGATTAGGGGGATCCGGGGGGGATCCGGGGGGGATCCCTCGGCAAGCTCGGGATGACAGATAAAACGTCGGGATGACAGATAACAAAGCGTCGGGATGACAGATAAAGCCTATTTACAAGCATCCCACCAGCATTCATTTGCGGAATTAAATTCAGAAATAGCATCCCAATGCGGGCTGGAACTTTGCAGCAAGTGCTCAAGAGCCCCAGCATGAGCTGAATTGGCAGAACGGTGAATATCAACCGAATGCACATACAAGGATCCTCCAGAGTTTACCCAAGCATTTAGGTTTTCTGTATGGATATTGTACATCCCATCACCTCGGTTAATTGCTAAGTGAAAATCAATAAAGTCTTGGTCGTTGGCAACTGGTGTCCCTCCATTTTTGACCTGAGAACCACCTGCAAATGCAACTAGATCGATTTCAAAACGATCAGCAAGCTCTTTATAGTATTCGTAGTCATTTTGCAGACCCTTTATCGAACCTTTTTCATTTAAATGCCTGCCATCGAGCAACTGTTCATAAGCTTTGCTTAGGCCTCCATCAGGTTCGGCAAACCAGGCTCTAATAGTATCTGTGTACGCCCCATCCCAGCCACCATCAAGGAAAGCATTGAAAGACGCATCTATACCAACTGAGTCAATACTGTTGCCACATGCCTCATTACCTTCGGCAACCCAGCTAGGGCAGTCTAAAGCGATTTCACCTCTGGCATAATAAGTTCTTTGGACTCCCAAGGTACAATGCACTCGATTCGCGTCCGTCCCCCACTCGCGTTTCCAAGATTCACACATACGTGCAGAACGCATTCCCTGCCACTGAACCTGAGGGTGCTCAATCTGACCCCATCTAGCTGTTGCTGAACTATTCCCATATTCACCTTGAGGATTATAAGTTCCCCAGGTTTCCATAGAATGTTCAATATAAGCAGTCAAATTAGTATTGAGGCTAGACTTTACTAAATTTGCAAATTGACTGATGAAATTGTCATCTGCCAAATGTGGCATATTAAACCAAGGATCAGTGTTGGTCTTGTTTGCAAGCTTTACCATAAGTTCGATAGGAACCCCCTTGTAACGACCTGGGGGTGCAAATGCATAGCTTATTTGGCTTTGCATGGGCCTTTGCTCCCAGGTACTGAGGGTCGAGGCATCGGTTGCCATCCAGTCAGTAAATTTAAAAAGTTTGAAGGTTTTAAATTTTTCAATCCAAAGAGGATTAAAAACTTCACCCTTATCATAGAGTTCCAAATATTTTTCTGGAACTATAGAAATATTTCTAATGTAGTCAGCAGGATCAGTAGACTCAATAATTAGGATTAGTTTTTCTTCAACAGTATTCGGATTTTCAACCGTAAGTACATGCTTCCCATCAGCAGATGCATTCTCATCTTTTATTAAGCCACTGTAAGAAATGGTGCCCTTCCCTTCATACCTGACGATGAGTCTTTCAAATGGAAGTTGATAAGCATAGAGAGTCAGGAAAACTAAACGAGCCTTCTGACCAGGATCCAAAGTCTTGATATAAGCATTTTCATCAAGATCTAAATCTGAGCTATTTTCCCAGCGAGCTGATTTAGCTAAGTTCAAAAAAGCCAACTGTGTGGATGAGTCACCAATATCAGCTAAATTCATACCAATTGAACTTTTTTTCTTTTCAAGAGTTACTGGCTGATCAATTGAAGAATCTAGCACTCCTTTGATCACAATATTTTCTTTTGCAACAATTTTAAGTTTAGGTTCCGAATTTTCATCGATCAACTCAAGTTCAAGATCTTGCGCGCTTATTACCACACCATTTTCATCCACAATATTGACCAATGAAAAATCAAAGTTTCCGTCAAAATCAGAGCCAAAGTTACAAATAGCTATATTTCGATCTTCCAAATAACAGCTGGTAAGCATTAAAAATCCATTATGGTCAATTTGCTCCTGATTACCATTGCCGACAAAAATTCCATCAGAGTCATCTGGGTCTATTTCTTGGCTGTTAAGAGCTGAATTTCCATGAGAGCCATTGATTGTTTTTTTCTGACATGCTGTAAAAAATATACATAACGTCAAGGGTAGGATTTTTAAAATATGCTTTTTATACAGCATCCTCTACTTCGTCGCCTCCTTATGAATAGGAGCGGAAGAAGAGAGAGTTCGCTTAAGAAACTTCTATAAGCAACTATTAATAATGATATTTACAATATATTTTTAATTAGATTTTTACGTTACTTGGGGGCACAGTAACGCAATCTCTGCCTGCCATATGTGTATAGAATAACACCGCCGTGGGTACCTGACCAAGAGTTATCACTTCCACCGAAAGAGTCGTCAATTACATGTGATGTTATGAAACCAGTAGGACAGGGGTCGGGCTCAGGTGCTGTGCAAGGACAGTTTGGAGAGTTTCCTCCAGTAGTAATACAGACTGGGACAGCGGTACCTGATACTGTACAGATAGTGCCCCTTTCTATTTGAAAATTTTCAGTCGTGCTTTCTGCTTGACCACAAAGTCCATCTCGGTTGAGGAGCGCAGATTGGGGATGTGACCAGTCAAACAAATTTGGAGTGCCATCTGTTTTTTCTTTAATAATTGGATCTCTTGAAAATTTCGTTCCATTTCTTGTTCTTGCTATCTGCACTTCAACTTCATTGGCAGCTTGACATTGAATCCTCACTTGCCATCTACCCAATTGTGTTGTGGGATCAATATCAACATCAGCTAAAAGAGGTTGGCCTAACTTATCTGAAGCAGCCAAGAAATCTCCAACAGTACAAGTTAAGGGCAAAACGTTGCAGTTAACACGCATTTTTAACTCTAACTCTACATCAAGCCTTTCAGATTTTATCGCTTGTTTTAATGCTACCTTTCACTGGTTAGCCGTATAAACAGTAATTATGCTGATTACAACAAACAATAGGCCTGTGGTAACAATGAGTTCAGTTAAGGTATAACCTTCTTGAGAATTCTTTACCTGCATGCCACCACCCATGAACCACTTTTACCCCAATCATCATCACGATCCCAATATGAGTACACTTCATAGGTTCCTGTAGGACAGTTTGGTTTTGGCTCATCGGATCCATCTGGATTGCAAACAAGACCTGGCAACCACATTGGAGAGGGGGTAGCTCCAGATAGAGGTGATCCTGAAATAAGCCTTGTTTCGCGATCGCACCTTGTACCAACAATTATCTGTAAAGGATTTGGTGCAGTTCTACAAAGTTCCCCTTGTGCAACAACTGCTGGCTCAGACCAATTCATTTCTTTTCTAGTTTTAGGATCTTTCAAAAATTTTGTGTCATCAGCAGGATCTAACAAAGCAAATAGCAGTTCCGGAGTATTATCTTGACATACAGCTCTAACAGACCAACGCCCATAGCTACTATAAGGAGTAGCTACCAAAATTTCTCCCTCAAAATTTTTAAGGGTTACTGGATCACCGTCATCACAAGAATAATCGAAAGACTTACAGTCTAGAGTATTCAGAAACATTCTTTTAATATCGTTTTTATTCTTTCGTAGCTCATTATGCTGTCTACTAGAAATAGTACTCTTAGCTACATTGTTAATTTGCAATACTAAAATCGAAGCAAGTGCAAGAGAAACAAGAAGAGAAAGTAGACTCTCACCGGACTGGGAATTATACACTGGACCAATAAGAATATTTTTTATTTTTATTAGTATTTGCATTCTATAAACTCTTACCCTTGAATACAGATTGTAAATTTGGTGTAGTCAATTCCGCCCCAACCATATCGGTCAACATATTCTAGTTCAGCATGAAATCCGGCAGGACAAGTGGGAAAGCTCTCTAGACTATCCGGGCAGTAGGTGAAACCTCCATGCTTAATAAGTGGATCAGATGGTTTCCCCTTAAATTGACAGGGTGGCGAAGTAGAATTACAGGCTGCTAAAACCTCTGCAGGCAGTACCGTGCGCCCCACTGCCGAGCCAATTAAGCCCCCAGTATCTGCGCCATAACAAGGTGTCCCGGCAATTACTTGACGCTCACGTACACACAAGCTCTCCAAATTACCTATACTTTCCCAGGAATCTGGCTGGTTGGTAAAAGGGTCTGTCTCGAACACACCAGGAGATTTAAGTCGAGCAACTTGTACCTCGTATTCGTCTGAAACACATCGAATCCGAGTATTCCATTTACCGATCTTCTTATTACCTGAATTAACAATCAGATCATTTCCTTTTATATCATCGACTTTTAAAGGCCCTGCACCCGAACAAGTGAAACTACTTATGGCAGCACAATTGGCCTGGAAGGCCAAAGCACGATTAACAAGGAGCTTATCCACTTTCAGCTCTTCACGCAAAAGTTGCTTTAACTGCCTATCAGACTGTAGGCTAAGGAAACTGAAAATTGAAAATGTTACACCAAAAAGTATTATGACAGTTAGAAGAGAGGCAACGCCAGCTTCTCCTGAATTAACAGAGACTTCTTGCAAATTTTTTTTCTCGTTAACATGCTTGTTTTCTGGTGACATGACATCCCTCAAGCAGAGCACTAATTTCGTACCCTCTTAAACATCCAATAAGCTTCCACAACACCCATTTGGAAAGCGAACCGGCAGATTACTATAAACAATTACTATGATTCTCGTCTGTTAATTCTCTATCGGATTATAGAAAATATTATTAATTTATTTTTTAACTAACAGTTATTAAATGTTATATTTACTGGCAAGACGAAGATTAAGCTCCCATTAACACCTACTTTCCATGTATAATCACTGAAACCGCAAAAGATATGATGTAAAAACAGAAAAAACCGCCATATAATATATATGTAATATCAACATGCTATGATTA
>JBGCDR010000107.1:0-3506 GCA_045105515.1 Oligoflexales bacterium | reverse complement strand
ATTTATAAAGCATCAAGTTGGCCTTGATAGGACAAAAATAAATTAGTACGAAATAGTTGAATTAACTGATGTGTCGGAAAATTTAAACAAGTAGTTATACTGACTCAATTAAGAAATAAAAGCATTTCGGTCAATGCTCCTACGGCTAAGGTTTTTCTGTGAAACCTTTTGTGCTTACCGAATGAGATAAGATCAGGATCTTCATTGGTAATCATGGCACCGAACTGCTCAAAGAGGTCACCGAAGCGGATTTGTTGAGCGTATTCACAGCTTTTTTTCAAGGGAATGATAGATTTAAGCATACCAATACGCTGGTCCAGTTGATAATTAATTTTTTTGCGCGTTTGCTCCATCATGTTATCAATCTCAAATTCGCTGGGAATTTTCAATTTGTAGGATTCCATCATTGATTGCACATGCTCACCCCATTCAGCAATTTCTGCTGGTGTTTTCTGGTGAATATGGAGGTGAATGATATTGGTATTACCGATATCCATTCCAAATTCGCAAGCCGTGCTGATAGCTTCAGAGCAGTCATCTAAAAGACTGTCGCATGCTATTATTTTGAATGGTTTTTTATCGAAGTCTAGCTTAAAGCCTTGAGGGCTAGCTAGTACCGGAACACTTGCCTCTGATAGTAAAGACAAGGCTGTGGAAAGCCCTTTGGGCAGAAATTGGTCAGACATAGGACGGTAGGCGCACATAATCAATGCTGCTTGAGAGCTTACCGCATCACAAAGCAAGCTTTCAGAAACAGAGCCAAACAAGATTTTCTGTTCAACTTTGATATCTGGGTCGATCATGGACTTTAATTCTTCAAACTTTGCATTTGCATCTTTTATACAGCTATCTTCATTAATTGCTGAAAATTTTGAGGAAAAATAACTTCCAGGTGCATAACAACCGGGTAGGTGTTCTTGCCATTTCTCTATGACATGGACTAAACGTAGTGTCATGCCTGTGTGCTTAGCTAGGTCGCATGCGCCTTGCAAGTTTTTAATGGTGTCGCCATCAAATTTAACACCATAAACTATCTTTCTCTCACTTCCGCTAAATCTGTGAAACATAAGTTTTTTAACTCCTATAACAAGTGCCCACCTTGGTTCTAATTCTGTGGTATTGGAAGGACCTACTTCAGCATTTGGATTAGGGTTCGCAAAGGTGGATAACAAATCCCTTATTTTTTCAGCAAGAATAGTGCCAATTCAATTAGAGCTATAATTTATGGGTAAATAGGGCAAGCAAGAGGGTTTATTGATTAGTTGGTGAAAATTAGCTGTAGAATTTAAGCAATTCTGAGCCAAATGACACTATTTTTTCTAGCCTTTAAGCCTTATTGTTTTCTTCTTCATCTTTGAAACAAAGTAGTTGAAAGCTTTGGCAAAGACGGGCTTTTTATCATATCCTTCGGCGCAAATGGCTGCTTGAATCCGCTTGAGTGTTGGCATGTCTAACAAGTCAACAAAGTTTTTCAAGGTTTTGTGCTCAAAACTTAAAATGGTTTTTATGGTGCGTAGAAGGATAGGACTACGTTTTCCCGCAAGGATTGTTGCAAGCATAGTACCGTCATCAGTTTTAATCATTGAGTGATTAAGTTTGTTTTCTAGGGAGCTATCAATGCTAGAAATGTCAAATATAGAAAATGCATGAAAAGTTTTTGCACCGGCAGATCTTGCTAAATTTTGATACTCTTGCACATGAGAACCCGAGGCCACAGCGTCATCGATATAGATCATATGTTTTCTGATAGGTGCCTGAAAATCGAACTTTCCAGATACGGCTTTAGTGCATTCAGAAATGGAGTTTATTTCACCATAAGAACGAGAAAAGCTTTCTTTTCGGCGTGAATGAATTACAGGAACCCCGATTATTTCAGAAATTTTTTGGGTGAGCAAGTCTGCTGCTCCTGTAACACTAACGTACCCAGTAGTGCATAGTGCCCATTCATTTGGGTCAAGAGGCCATGTGGTTAGAAGGGTGTCCTTAATTTTGTCAGCTACTTTGTGAGCAAACAATTCAACAGCTTGTTCTTCACCAAACTTAAGAAGAGAATACATTTCTGCAAGGGATGCCTTACCTTTAAGGAGATGATGTTTAATTTTTTTTTTCGCTCATGATTTGATCTAAGGTTGGCTCATCCAATTGATAAACCGAGCTTAAGTTCAAAGATTGTTTTTTTTCACTAAGTTGCTGTGTAAGATTTTCTCTAAGTTCCTGAACTAAACCTATATATTTTGGTCTTTCTAAAAATCTTTCGTCATATGCTGTTTGGTACAACTTATTGAGCTCAAAAAATTCAAGTTGTTTTGTATAGAATTTAGCTCTTTCTCGATTACCAAAGATAAATTTTAACATCCTTGGTGTGTAAATGGTTTGTGGGTCTTTTAAAATTGGCACCAGTCTAGCTAAGTGAGTTTTTTTTACCCACCCATAATTCAGTAGGGCTTCAACCTCATAGTTGGAGTTTTTAGATTTTTCTTTCTCAACCTCCGTGATAAAAAAAGCATGCAGGTTTTTGAGAGCTGCTCCTCCTTGTTCCGAAAGGATTTTCTGGGTTTCTACATAGTGTGTTCCTGAAACAAGCGCGTCCTCCAAAAATACAAGGTTTTTATTGCTTAGATTTTGCCCGTTATAGTAAAAATTTCCTACGATATAGGACTGCCTCTCACCTATGGATCGGAGTTCACCAAATTCCCGATCATTGGTTTTTTTTCGATGGAGTCTTACCATCTTTAAAGAAACATGATATTTTTTTTCAAGAATTTCTTGGGTTGTTTTTACTAGAATTGCTGCTGCAGTTGGTCTTTTGAAGTAGGATGGGCAAACTAAAATCCAGTTATCTGGATTTTCTAAAATCCTATTGCCAAACTTATTCCAAATACGTGAGACTAACATTTTTGAATACTCCTTAATACTTTCCATATCTCCATATTTCATTAGTGAGTATCTTTTTCCTTCATGCTCCATAAACGAGTCGAGATTTTGGGAATTTATTTTAAATAGTACAGATTTATAGTGATCTCGGGAATATAACTTATCAGATCTTATTTCTGTTTTTAAAGCCCTAGCTGATGATGGGAATCCTGTTAGGAATAAGCAAAAGACCAATAGAAAAATACGCACTAAAAAATTTTTCATTAGCACAATAAAATCCTTTCAAATTGGATTGAAAACCATCCTAAATTTAAGATAAAAGGTCTGCTATTTTTTTAATTAAATTTTATGAAAGGTGGATGTGATGTTAAAATTTGAAGCCTAAAAATTTTTGATGATAAAAAGACAAAACATATATTCATACAATCTCCCTGATAAAAAAGGGCTCGTACTTGCTGTTAAGGATTTAAGCGAATGTATTAATAAATGCAATAACAAGTTAGGCCTTCGGCGAACATGTAACTTAAGCTCTCAGCTAAACTGTAAGTCCTATATCTGACAAAAATAATGTTTTGAAATCAAAAGATTAAGAGATTATACAGCCGCTGTTTTTTCTTCTCCATTATCATTTT
>JBGCDR010000106.1:0-9767 GCA_045105515.1 Oligoflexales bacterium | reverse complement strand
GAAGATATTTAATTGCCGAAAATATGGTATTTTTCACTTATCACTGGAAAATAAGAAGATTTTTTAAAATTAATTTCAACCGCGATAAAAAAAACTGAGTTGCAAAGGCAAGAATTTAGTTTCCGACCAGACACTACCTAGAACTTGTCCAGATGTAACCTGGAAAAAATATAGTTTTCAGGAGGCTTCTATGAAAAAGTATAAGAATATTTTGATAGCCTGTGATTCAAACACTAAAGATGACTCTCAAATTTTTGAATGTGTGAATTCATTGAAGGAAGACAATCAAGCAAAAGTTAGTATGGTTCATGTGCTTGAGACACCCTATATGTTTGAAGGTGCCTATGAGTTTGAATATGAGTTTGAGAATTCAGATAAGTTGTGTGAATTGGCAGACAAGATGAAGATTCCTCAGGATCGGGTGTTCATCAAAAATGGAGATGTGGGTCAGAAGATTTTGAATGTGGCAGAGTCAATTAAGGCGGATCTAATTATCCTTGGTAATCATGGTAGGCATGGCCTGAGTGCATTTTTCTTTGGCAATACCGGCTCTAAATTGATGGAAAGAGTTGGTTGTGACGTCCTAGCCCACAAAATAGCCTAGCAAAGCCATCAGACTTTAGTTCAGCAATCGGTTCAGATTAGTCCGTTAGTTATGTTCTCTAATCTGGCCCGTAATTGTCTGGCAGTTGGACGCTTAGATGGATCTAAGATTAGGCTACTGGAGATAATATTAAGCATCGACCAAAATAGATCTTGCTGTTCTGAAAACAATAGATTGGAGTAATTGTGATAAATTTGTTCGTTGATTTTTAGCAAGATAGGTTGCCATTTAGGAAATTCATTGCTGAAATGTTCAAATTGTGAAACTCCCTCCCAACTTGCCTCGCTAGGAGTTCCGCTGAGACGGAAAGTTTTCAGCATTTGATCATATTCGGAATTACCGGGAAGTTGAACCTCTCCGGTAAGGATTTCATAGGCAATGAGCCCGAATGCCCAAATATCTATTTTTTCATTATACCAGTGAGAATCTGTCGCTTGCTCAGTATCTCCAAGCATTAATTCTGGAGCACGGTACCAAAGGGTATAAAGTTCCCCATGATGGTATAATTTAAAGTCTTCAATAGTTTTAAGGTTATGTGCAAGTCCAAAATCACAGATTTTTAAGCGATTACTATTTGTTAATAATAAATTAGCAGGTTTTAGGTCGCCATGAATGATTCCATTTTTGTGCATAAAATCTATCCCAGTTATCAAATCGAGAATCCATTTTAGTTTGGTAATAAAGGGAGAGTATTCTGTCCGAAGGATTTTTTCTAAATTTGAACGCAAAAACTCAAAGTAAATATAGCATGAAGGCCTAAGGATCTGATGTTCTAGATATTTAACGATATTTGGATGATCTTTTGAAGATAGTAAACTTGCGTTCTCGATTTCTTTATTTACGAATTCGATATCAGAATGGTCATTTTTGACATTCATATGCTTTACTGCAATATAAGAATTATATTTTTCCGAATAAATTTTACTTACAGTTCCATAAAATCCACTACCTATCTCTACAGCGTAGGGGGGCATCGCTATCGAGTTCTTTGGCATCAACAACATAATAAAAATGAAAAATTTTTTTGATCTTATCTTCAAAAGAACTTCCTCTTAATAGAATTTGGGATCATTCAAATAACTGTCTGTTTGGCCAGTATCGGTAAATTCTTAACGAAAAAAGATTTGAGTGTCAATGTTTTGCAATCAAGAAGGGGTGTAGTTGGGATTTTATTAAGCATTGTCCAACGTAAATAGGCTTTAATTTTAAGCCCATGATATTATTCTAGTCTTTGTGTAGCTATTCAACAGATTTCTTAGAGAATAACATCTTATTGAGAGTAAAATTTGAATTTACTTTTAGAAGCTGACTAATTCAAATACAGACTACGTGAAGATCTTCTTATGGCGGGGTTTTTTGCTTTTCGCGATTCAAACACTAATAAAATTAGATTCATGCAGACTTCGGTATTATCTTAAACCCAGTTCTTCCGAATAGCTTGAGGTCAGATCTTGAGTAAGGTTGAGTGCATATATGAATACTATCAAGGCGAAGTTACTATCATCATCCATTGGAACGCTCCTTTTTGCTTTTGTCGTGGTATTTGCTATTGTATTTCTGAACTTAAGCATCTTGGTGAGTGACTTTCTTAGTTTGAGCGAGCAGAGATCGAATGAAGTTATTAGTAACTTGAAAACCACATCTCAAGCTACAAAAGAAAAAATATCAAAGTTTTATGAAGATTCACTTCGGTCCAAGGGAAACAACCTTTTGGACAAAGACCTTTTGGTTATCAAGCCTCCTTTCTTAGAGAACTCTTTTACCGTTGTAAAAAATTTCTTGAAAAATGCCCATGCATTAGATGAAGAAATAGTCCATGCAAGTTTTTTTGTAGTGGATGATACGGAAACAAAGGCTTGGCAGTTTGTTGATAATCAATACCCCGAAGGACTCGGTCTAAAAACGATCTACGACTCTAATTCTGAGTCTTGGGTTACTGAGTTAGATGGGAAAACACTCAAGGTACCTGACCAAAAAGTTTTAGAAATATCGAATACGAACAAAAAAAGAATTGAGCTGATAGATTATAAGGTTACAGAAGCTGATGGTTCCACCCGAACTATCAAAGCTTACGATGTATCGATTCCTGTCTATGATGGGACTCCTGAAGAATTTAATGAAATAAAGGAAGAAGAAGGAGTAGGCTACCTTAGGTACGTAATCACCCTAGAAAAAATGCAAAATGCTCTGGCAAAGGAAGAAATTTTGCTTGCAAGTGCGCTTGAGACAAGAGAGTTAGAAAACACAGAAGCATTCGAGGTGGTCAGAGAACTCGGTTTAGACACCCAAAAGCATAGTGTATTGATCCTTGCTGCGGCTGGCGCCTTAATCTTGGTGATATGTATTTTAATCAATCTATTTATAGCAAGCAGAATCTCTAAACCAGTGACTGCTTTAACTACCAGCGCGAAGAAGATAGCTGAAGGGAATTATGATGAAGTGATCAAAGTAATGAGCCGGGATGAGATCGGTACCCTGGGAAAAATCTTCGAAGAAATGCGGGTGAAAATCCGTGATTTTACCGAAAATCTCCAGCAGTTAGTAGATGAGCGTACAAAGAATTTGAATCTTGCACTACATCAGGTGACTGAGCAGAAGGCTAAAATTCAGAACATTCTTGATAATATTCAACAAGGTATCTTGACTTTTGATAAGAGCTTATCCATTGACACTGAATTTTCAAGGTTCCTATCAACTATCTATGAAGTAGATTCTTCAGATATAGCTGGCCAACCGATTATGGATGTCATCTTTAGCAAATCGGTAAGTTCCCCAGATAAAATCAACCAAACTTACCAGTCGATCCTTGCGTCAGTTGGTGAAGCAAATATTTCATGGCTCCTAAATGAGAACAACCTTATTGAAGAGATTGAAGTAACAATTGGTGGCAGAAACAAAATATTAGCCCTTGATTGGACTCCTGTGGAAGATAATGAAGAGATAACCACACATATCATGCTTTCAATACGAGATTTAACAGAACAAAGAGCTTTAGAGAAGCAGGTAGAAAAATCACAGGCTGAAAGCCAGCGACAAATTAAAGTTATCAGTGAGTTACTGCGTGTAAAACGTCAAACAGCAAATGATTTTCTCAAAGACTGTATGGAAAGGTCAGAGGAGATCAAGATTGAAATGGATGGTGAGCGAGACTTGGGCAAGCTGTATTTTCATTTACATACGATTAAAGGTTCGAGTAGGGTCTATGATTTTGCCGGAGTTACTGAAGCTGCTCACGCCAGTGAAGATATGATATCTAATATTCGCCAAGGAAAGACTACAGATTATAAAGGCTTGATAGAGGAACTTGGCATTTTATATAAAGAAGTGGATTACTATTACAATATTCTTAATGAGGTACTAGGTGGGGCAGGATCTGCATCGACTGATGATAGACGTCCAACGAACTTAGTGTCCTTAACCAGTAACCATATCACTAAGATTAAAAAACAGCTTGAAAGCGGTGGCTGTAAACTGAGTACCTTCGTTTGTAATGACTCAGTTCTTGAATGGCGAAGAGACAAACTTAAAATTATTGACGGCATTATTATGCACTCTCTTAATAATGCTTCCGATCATGGCTACATCCTTCCTAAGGGTAAAGGAAAAGAAGTTAATTCTGCGGTGTTCTATATCTCTGCAAGGCATTGTGCGGATAAGCCAGGTTTGATTCACCTGAGGCTAGCAGATGAAGGTGCAGGCTTTGATGTAGAAGCGATCAAAAATATTGCCAAAACAAAGAAAGATCAGATCCTTAGTACTAAGGAAGAGATTTACGCATTCTTACTTGAAGACGAGGTTTCGACCGCAGGACAAGTTACAAAAACTAGTGGCCGTGGGGTTGGCCTTTCTGCAGTGAAACAGTTCGTTTTACAGAATGGAGGAACTATCCAGCTTGATGACAATAAGCCTCATGGTGCGGAGATTAATATTTATCTTCCAGCAGAAAAGTTTTGCTACGGTGAGGTTCCTAATACAGTAGAAACACCTGAGCAAGCTCGCAAGTTGTCTTCGGTTTAGCTTCTTAGTTGCTTTTAGAGAATTCCAATTAATCTGATATTCCTTATTTAAATTAGAGATCTCTCCACTTCGCATGTTTCCGGTCGAGATGACAACCTAAAAAAAGATCTAAATGCAAAAGAAACTCAATTCAGAAAATTCTCATTTTATTGAGAATAATGGGTAGACTCTGAATTAGGATCATGGGGTGCAAATTTTTACCAATTTCTGCAAAAAATAAACTGCAAATATTAGAAATGATTGGAGTCTGCCCTTTGATACCCTATAATAAAATCAAGCAAAACTTTTAGGGAGTATTATCCAAATGATAAAAAGATGGAAAAAGGTCTTTGTATTAGGAATTTTATTTCTCAACTATGACCTAGTACTGCAAGCCCAAGAAGATTTAAGTCTCGACGATCTCTTAAATCTGAAAGTAGTTGTAACCTCAAAGCAAGCGGAATCTCTTCTTGAAGCACCCGGGGTTGTGACGGTGCACTCTGAGTCAGATATCGACCGGACTGGTTACTACACAATAGCTGACCTTGCTAACATGACGCCGGGATACTCTTCACAAATAAATGCTAACGCACAATATGTTTTTGAAACTCGTGGTCAAACATCAAACAACAAGCACTTGATATTGGTTGATGGTATTCCTGTTAACTATGCTCGTAATTATGGTGTCGAAATAGGGCACGAGCTGCCGGTCATGTTCGCCAAAAGGATCGAGTTCCTGCGGGGTCCTGCATCAGCGCTTTATGGTACGGGTGCATTCTTCGGAGTGGTCAACATGGTGTCGCGTGACTACACCAAGAAAAAAGCGGAATACTTTGCATTGGCGGAGTATGGTGTAGAAGATGATAGTAAACGCTATATATCATCATATAGTAGAAACTATGGTAAGGGTAGTTTGAGCATGAATGTCGGTTTCTATAAAAAAGATGCGACCGATGAGCCCTTTTTTGAAATAGAGAACAATGACAACAATGATTTTAGAGACAATGCAGAGTCGACTTTTTTCTATGCCAAGCATACTAGTAATAAAGGAATGTTCAAGGGAACGACTACTGGCTTCTTACTGCTTAACCAACAGGATGGTTACGGTTATGGTTGGAATGTTGGTGATGATATGTATCCAATTTCATATCAAAGGACTTTCTCCTTTATACCGTATGTTAAATACACCCGTGAAGTTGCTAAAAATACTACCTTCAATGCTTATGTCAAGTATCAAGAACTGACTGATGCTGGATCCCAATCAAATGCAGGCTGGGCTGGTGACTCTCCTAATTGGTGGTTTGCCTATGATGTAAATGTTAAAAATTTAGAATACCTAGCTGAAGTTAACTACAGTACTGAAGATATGGGTGTTATTTTTGGTTTGAACCTCGATCGTCGTAAGCACGATCCAAATGAAAGTTCGTTGCATAATCACTTGAACGATAATTTTCCACGTTTCTCTAGTTCGATGACTAAAACCGATTCTATCTATCTTCAGGGTAAAAAAACCTTCGGTATTCTTTCAGGCCTAAACCTCACTTTTGGAGCAAGATATGACTCTGGTTCTACAGCTGTTGGTGGTGAAGATCAAACATTCACTCAGCTATCTCCAAGAGCGGCGATAGTACAAAAAGTTACCGATAACCTTGCAGTAAAACTGATGTCAGGTTCAGCACTTAAAGCACCTGGTACGATAGAATACAATCATAACAACGAAAAATCACCTTTCCTACTTCCTAATAGTCAGCCAAGTCTTAATGCAGAGACTATTCAAACAACTGAAATGGCTATTGTTTGGAACCCAAAGAACATGATTGCAACTTTATCTCTTTTCACTGATGAAACAAAAAATCGAATAAACCAAGAAATACTTACACCAGTCGAAGAGTACTACCAGGATACTAGTGGAGATACTCCAGAATTTTATACAAATGTGGATGGTACCATTAAATCAAGCGGTGGCGAAATTAGTGTTGTAAGTATTATCTCAGATTTTAAACTTGGACTAAATCACTCCACAGCAAAAGCTGAGCTAGATGATGGTTCGTTTGTTGGTGCTGTGCCCACAGCAAAAACTAACCTTTCCGTTACATACAAACAGTCAAGTTCAAAAAGACCGTTTTCTGGAGCTATCATTATTAAGAATATCAGTGGATATCAAAATGGAGATGGTTCAGAATATAGTGGCTTCTCAAATATTGACTTAAATATTGGCAAAACCATTAGCCCGACTGCTAAACTTGAGCTTGCTATGACAAACCTTGCTGACACTGAATTTTACTATCCTGATGGAGGCGGTGCAGAAACTTTCAAAGCATATGGCCGAAATTACAAATTACGCTTTAAAGCTAGCTTTTAATTGGAGCCCTAGTTCTTACTCTCCTTCCTTTCCTTCTTTTTTTATTCCTTTTTAAACTAGTAAAAATGCTTCAGGTAAAGGGAATTATACCTAGGAGCTATAAATACCATTTTAAAAATTTTTTCATATGGCGAAGCTATATGTGACCTTAAATACTTTCTTACTAATAATAAGGAATAAATGGTTCCTCGAGAAATAGGCATGTTAAACTATATTGTTTATGTTTTCGGAATATTTCATTATTAAACTAATAGTAAAAGGTGCTTATATTGACTCCTATAAGTTCATTTATAGATAAAATTAAATTAAGTTTCACTAGTATTTTGAAAATTGGAGAAATGTAGTATTATATAAGTATTGAGATTCTGATTATCAATTCATAAGAATAGAAAGTGCTGAACTTGCTAGATTTCAAGGTTAACTTTTGTAAACCAAGAACCATCGTCATTCTGGTCCTCTTTATGGCATCATGTGTGAATTCAGCCAGCGTACAAACTGAATTGGGAACACTCCCAGGATGGTCAAATAAATATCAACATAAAAAAATATTTATTAAAAAGAGTATAGAAAATCGTGATCCAAGCAGTTTAAGTTTAACCACTAAAAACGTAAATTGTATCATTCCTACACCAGAAGATAAAAAGAAAGCCATTGTAAAAAAATTCATAAGTGGGATGAAACTCGATAAAATTCATGTGCAAAAGAATGTTGCTCGACTTTCTATGTGGTGGAAAAGTCCTAAAGAAAATACTTTGGTTTACTGCATATTGCGTGGACAGCCAAAGAATGAGAAACAATATTTAAAATATCTGAGAGAAGCTTTCTTCTTTAAAAATAGAAGAAAAAAATGATTATATTATTAAGTAATATATAGTGAGTTTTGGTCAAAGGTTATATTTTACCGACAATTCTAGGATTAGTTGTTTACACATGGTAGATCTGACAGACAAATTACAAATGACCATTAGAAAAGTTTTAATAACTTCTCTGTTGCTACATTCCTTGCCACTATTAGCAGAAATTCAAGTTGGAATTTTCCTTCCAACATGGCGATCACCCAAAGAAATTGAAAATGCCATCAAAGGTGATAAGGCTCTGAAGAAAATGAAACCTGTGGTTTTTGCGAAATACAAGGAATTTCTTACCAGTAACAAAGGGGTACAATTTCCGATATTAATCGTACCGAAATCCCATGCGGAATATGGTGGAAACTGTACACCGATTCTCCAATTTCAGGCGAATAATAGTAAGCAGTTTAAATTTGCTTTTGTTAGCCTAGATAAAAAATGGAAATCTTCTAATATTATAAAAGGTAAGCTTGGTGTAGTGGATGAATTAGGTAGAAAAAATATGAAGAAATTCACTCAACAAGTATCAGGAATTAAGTTTAAGAAAATAAAGAGGGTAACTAAGGTTGAGGATTTGGTACCATTACTAGCACTAGGTAATGTTGACCATATCATGATACGCCCTGACAACTTAAAACATGCAAAAACAAACTTTAAATCGACCTTCTATGAAATTATGAAGAGTAATGCAGTTTCGAATCCAATTGTCTGTGTCTCTGACCAATCCAAAAAGAGTGTTGCAATGTCATTTAAAAAAATGTCAAAGTCCACCCTTAAAAAAATCGGATTCTCGAGTATTTCGGAGTGATGGGATGAGCCAAAAGATTCTTTTTACATTTTTCCTTACTATATTTTTGGGTGTGCCTGCTTATGCGGGCACAGTACTTATTGTTAGGAAACCCTCAAAGCACTTTGCGGTGGTTAGAAAGTCCATTGCAGCTGAGCTAGAGGGACATACAATAATTGATTATATTTTGGATAAAGACTCAGCGTATGCTGGATTTAAAAGCATGATTCTAGTGAAAAAACCAGATCTGATGGTTTTAATGGATAATGCAGCCGTAAAAATGGGCCTAGCTCTAGGAAAAGAAGAAGACCAATTTTTGAGGTCCATTCCTGCTGTTGCTACGATGGCATTAAATCTCAATAAATTGCTTAAAAATAATAAAAGAATTGCTGGTATTGCTTATGAGGTGCCAGGTTTCACGGTGATTACTCAATTTCGTCAAATACTTGCTAAGCCAATTAAGAAGGTCTTGGTGATGTACCGTAAGAGTGAATTTACAGATACCATAAAAGACCTTAAATTTAGGCTCAGTAGGGAGAAAATTGATCTAATTGCTTTAAATGCAGAGGCCAAAGGCAAGGATTTAGAATCGATCAATCAATTTCTAGAAGATAACATTAAAACTAGGGTAAGTCGGAACAAAATTGATGCAGTTCTAGTATTGTCTGACAATATACTGCTCAATACCAAATCATTTGGTAATATTTGGTTAAAAAAAGCTAAGACTATTGGTATCCCATTTTTATGTGGTATCGATAGGTTTGTCAGTCGGGAAATCGATTTCTGCACCTACGGAGCTTCTCCTAACCATGAGTCTTTGGGTGAGCAGGTTGCTGAATTGATTCTAGCTATATTAGAAGATGGAGAGACTCCAGAAGATCTAGGAGTTGAAAAGATTATTTCAGTGGTGAAAAAAATAAACCTTGATAAGGTTATGAAGCTCAAATTAGGTCTGAATAATATCAACTTATATGGCTACTCGGTCGCAATGTAGTTTTATACTCTTAGCCTCCAATCCTTCCTGAAAAGTAATTTATGTATAGGAATTTCAATAACTGATTGGCGGGATTTATCGTTGTAATTTTAAGGGTTTTTAAATTAAGTATTGCCCGATTATTTTTAGGTTGTCATGAAACTTTTCCTCCGTTTTTGTGATTGCTCTTCCATAAT
>JBGCDR010000105.1:0-20897 GCA_045105515.1 Oligoflexales bacterium | reverse complement strand
TTGTTAGATTATGCTTGAATAGTCAAAAAAATACATCTCAAATATTTTTGACAACAAAAATTTTGTTAAAAAAATATGCTGAACCCATTTTAACGTACTTCAAAATTTGGTTAAAAGCTTACTTGAATCAACCCTGGCTCTCAGAGACAAGATTGATGTCTATACGGATAGCTGCTTTGACAAGATTCTTCCCATGCTTGGAATGACAGCTAGAAAAGACAAAATAGATGAATTTTTTGGACTCAATGGGGTTATCGACCGTGAATTAAAGCACATCCCAATCACCCTTGACGATGGTAGCAAGATTAATTGCCTCACTTTGAAAAATCTGGTGCGCTCAAACCTATGGTCTTATGCAGAAAGAAAAGGAGCTAAGTTCTATCAAAGCTATTCAGGGAAATATTCCATCAGACGCAGTGAGATCACTGAGACCGACGAGCGCAATCTCATCGCTTCAAATGTTTTAGTCAACCACTACCTAGCACAAACTGAGGATAATTTAGGTATTCAAAAAGGCTCTGAGGTTCGAGGGACATTAGCCAAAATCATCCACGGTTGGAGCCGTTTTTGGTCCTGGGATGGTTTTCTGTCCACATTGGGGCAAAGGGATCAAGTTGGTGCTGCATTAACCGCAGAGCGAGCTGAGAAATTTTCCGAGTATCTTCAAAGAGCACCTCACCTCAAAGGCATGGTAAAGATGTTTCTTATCTTTCTGTTCCCTTGGCTCATCTTCTTTGTTATAGCAGGTCGTTGGAAGGTAATCATTGCTTGGTTTGCTTTGTATATCTCAGTTCTTCTGTGGACCCCAATTTGGACACTGCTTTACCATTTAATGACCAGTATTGCTGTTTCCAATGATCTCATGATGGAGTGGGGGGAGATATCCGATGGAATTTCGTTGTATTCTGCTAGTTTCGTGACTGCAAAGCTTTACCAATTCTATGCACTCTACTCTTGGTTGCAAATTCTTGTAGGCCCACTGCCGACGCTGATCCTAGGCTACGGTCTATTCTCATCATTTTTGACTGATTCACAAACAGAACAAGCGCCTCAAGTGGTTACTGATGCCAAAGATATTGGAGTTGGAGCAGCTACAGGTGGAACCACTGGAGCTGCGTCAGCTGTAGCAAGAAAGGTGTAGGTGTGATGTATGGACAAATATCCTAATAGCAAAGAAAAGTTTCAAAATAAAACAGGGTCTCAGCCTGATGCACTAGCAATTGCATTCAATGAGTTCCTGCAAGAATTCATTGTTGTGTCGAGTATAGGTACATGGGTTTTTCTAAAATCTCTCATCTCTAGGTGGTTCCCATTCTCCTGGGGTAGCCTCATAGCTCTACTTTATTACAGTTTTTATATAGCAGCAAATGGCATCCATATCGTTTGGATTCATGAATTAGAGCCTGATCTTATTACCATGAAACGAATTGGTTGGATGTATGATATCCCAATCTTGTATCACTGGATTGTATTGTTTATTTTGTTTTTAAGTCCATTAGTGCTTGTTTTAGGGGGATGGGCAAGAGCTACAAGAACAAAGTATCAAAAGCTATTTGAAATGATCGGGATTCAAAACGGTAGGAAAGATACACCCAAATTAATCAGAATTGAGAAGCATGATAAACATCGAAGGAGTTATATTTTTGATGCTAATGGGGTTAGCTTAGAAAATTTCAGCGACAAAAAAAGCCATTTGGAATCGTTCTTTAGAACAAATGTCGAATCAATCAAACATGGCAAACACCAAGGACAGATCGTTGTAACCTTTAGCACGATGAAGTTTCCAGAAAAAGTCAAATACACGGATCTTGTTGCATCTAATGTCTTGCCAAAAGAGGGGTTCTTCCTTGGAATGTCAGGTGAAGGAGTCGTGACACAACGCATCGATGAATTGCCCCACATGATCATTGCAGGCACCACAGGCAGTGGTAAATCGGTTCAGTTTAAGCAAATTATCATGGGGCTCTTGGAATCATCACCACATTTGCAAATGTATCTGATTGATCTCAAAGGCGGCGTAGAGATGATCGACTTTGTGAAGTGTCCCAACGTCAAGGTAGTAAAGACCATGGACGATGCCTTGGTGGTTTTGAGGCGAGTGGAAAAGGAGATGAAAGACAGATTTAGGTATCTTGAGGCCAAGAGCCGTAAGCAAATCATTCCAGAGAAAGACCACAAGGATAGGATCGTGGTTGGTGTGGATGAATGCTCTGTTCTGTATATGAATCGGCCCAGAAATGATCCAGAATACCAATCGGCACTTGAAGCAAGACAGCTTGCTGATTCTATCTCTAAGTTGTCTCGTGCTGCCAGTATTCATTTGATCCTTGCAACACAAAAGCTTGATAGACAGGTCATCCCCACCTCAGTATCTGAGAACATTTCAGGGCGCATGGCATTTCGTGCTAATTCTCTTCAAGGAAGCTTGATTGTCTTGGGAACGAAGGATGCTTGCGACCTTCCTGAAATACCAGGTCGAGGGGTGTGGAACTATGGCACCAAGAAAGTGATCGTTCAGGCTCCCTTTATTGATGAAAAGACGATTAAAGCAAGATGCCTAGGAATTGTTGATCAATTTTCTAATGGGAAAAAGAAGATGTTCACTCCAATGTTGGGTGATGTGGAAAAGAGCAAGGTAGCAAAACAACACAAGAGGGCATACGGGGCAGTTAAGGAGAACACATGAAACAACAAATTATGGGAATGTACCTCGATGAAAGGGATATTTTACTCTTTAAGTATTTACATGCTGTTAAAGCAGCTACCTATGAGCAGATCACCAGAGATGTCTTCAGTGATATTACTCAAGAAAGCCTTGGTAACAGAATCAGAAAATTAGAAGACAATAGGTTGGTACAAATTCAGAGAAGTCGCTTACTACTAAAAGGAAAAAGAATTGTCTCCAATACCAAAAAATCATTTGAGAACTTTGTTAGAAGGGGAAATGAAAAACGTATCGAAATAAAATCTGATTCGGTGCATCATGATGTTGCTCTGGTAGACATTCGCCATAGTTTATTGAACTCAAATAAGACTAAGTATTATACTACAGAAAATGAGATCCAGACATGGGGCACAAATGAAGCATGCAGGCTAAATTCTGATGCCATCGTTACTACAATTATCCAGTCTGAAGCAGTTGAGTTGCCGATTGAGTATGAATGCACTCTTAAAATGGAACGTCGCTACGATGATTTTTTAAAGAAATACTACAACTCTGACATATACCCACTCATTTTATTCATCTCCGACAGCCAATCAATTTGTAACAAAGTAATGGGCATTGAGCGAGAGTTATTCAGCAGCGATCAACCAAAGTTTTTCTACCAAGTAAGCAATTTATTACTAAAAAATGAATCATTGCAATTTAAGAATTATCACAATGCGATTCTGACTTTGTGATATGGGTTGCTGATGGAAAGCAGGTGGGTACCCACATTCAAGAAACGACACATCCCTTTGATAATAGGCACTTTAGCTATATATTTCAATCCTGACTGACTACTTGTTTCGCTATTTCTCGTTCCCTTTCTTTTTCTCTCGTTTCCCGTATCTCTTTCTCTATTTCTTCCTCTCATTTCCTTCTTGCCCTTATCTATGTCCTTGTCTCATTTCTCCACTTCCTTCTCTCTGCCCCTATTCATATTCATAACAACAAGCCATCTAAGGAGCTTACTATGGATTCAAACTCCACAGAAAAAATGTCACCCAAAACAACAACATCAAACACAATTCCAATTAGAGTCAGCAAAACCACAGCTAGATTACTAAAATCGATCGTCAGCAAATGCAATCGAAAATCCCATGGACGCAGAGTCAAGCAGGACAACGTGATTTTAAAGGCTCTGCAACTGATTTGTGAACCTCAAATTAAAGAGATTAAGGAAGCAACTTTCTCAAGCCAGGATCATTTGGAAATCCAATTCAAAAAATACTGTCAACAAAGTGGAACCATTTCTAAAGATGAATTTTTGAAAATGCTTCTAGCTAAAGGATTGCCTCAGGTCAATCAAATCAAAGAGCAGGCAAATCCAAAGGAATCCAATTAACGGCATGACGATGCTCAGCATTCGGCGGGGAGATGGCATAGATTCAGCCGCCATCCTTCGTGACTATTTGCTCAATCAAAGGAGTAAAGATGACAGAAAAATACAAAGTTAAATTTGGTGACATCTGGAAAATGGGCAAGCATAGACTGCTTTGTGGTGACAGCACTGAAAAAGTAATGCTTGATGCTTTCCTAAGGGGGAACAAACCAAAATTGTGCCTAACAGATCCTCCTTACGGGATCAGCTACACATCTAGGTGTGCTAATGAGAGTCTCTACAAACTGAAATTGAAAAACGATCATATTGTAAGCTGGGGGAATGCCTTTCGTTTGTCACAAGCTCCTGTCCTCTATGTGTGGTTTTCCTACAAACATTACGATGTAGTTGCTCGATCCATCCAAGATGCTGGCTATGACATCAAACAAATGATCATCTGGGTAAAAAATCATTTCTCCTTGCAACGTCACCTCTATCATCTCCAGCATGAGCAATGCTTAGTTTGTGTAAAACAAGGAGTAAAGGTTACAGATCATTGGACAGGGGATAGAAAGCAACGATCTGTATGGAATGTTCCTTCTGTTAAACCAAAACTACGTATTCATCCCACAGAAAAACCTATTGGGGTCTACACAATCCCCATGCTCAATCACACCCTAAGAGATGAGGCTGTTCTCGATCTTTTTGCAGGATCAGGAGCCATTTTTGAAGCTGCTGAGCAACTCGGCAGGATTGGCCTCGGGGTTGAACTCTGTCCTGAAGCTTCAGCCGCGATTCTTTCTCGAATGGCCAAATTAGGATGCGAAGTGGCCCATGAGAGAAATCTTTTCAACTAAGTTCCTTTTGAATCCAAGCACTTGTCTCTCTCCCTTTGAGAAATCGCAAATTGAAGATATAAAAGGAGGCTTGCCCATGGGTGGCGTGATCTTTGACAACCGAATAAGCGAAAAATTTGTCACTGCGGCAGAATTGGCGAAGACCCTTAGGGTGTCGATCCATACTATCCGCAAGTGGCGAAAACAGGAGAAAATTCCGTACTACAAACTTGGTCATTCTTTGAGGTTTCGAGTCAGCGAAGTGCTGACTCAGCTACAAGGAGAACGATCAAAATGAAGAACAATTACAACAAAAGTGAACCAAAAATTTACCAATCTGAATATGGAACTTGGAAAGTTAGGTTTTATGATGATGCCGATGGCATTTATCGCAACAAGAGCTGTCGAACCAAAACTGAAGCTGAAAATTTGAAACGGGCGATAGCTAGAGGTGATAATCTCTCTCATTGGTTCCCTAATGAGTCAGAAATAAATGAATCCCTCAAGACGTTTCAAGACCTAGCTGCTAGGTGGATCGAGCATGGAAGACATGTGAGGCAAATATCTGAATCATGTCTTATGAATTACTCTTGTCATCTAAAAAATCATATCTTTCCTGTTTTTGGTCAGATTGAGTTGAGAAAATTAAAATTGGATCATCTTGAAAAATTGGCAAAAGAACTTCGGATAAAAAAGGCTAAAAGTAAATCCTATTTAGCCATTAGAAAGACCCACTGGGAAAACAATGCCATCGAGGATGAAGATAAACTAAGCCTTTCCTATCAACGAGAAATTTTAACTGTTGCTTGCATGATTACTTCTTGGGGATTTGCTCGAAGACCTCCTTTAATTCCTGATAATCCTTTCGAGACTTTCAAACTCCCAAAAACTCCAGAACATCTTTTTGACTACTGGCGTTTGGAGGAAGAAGATCAGTTTCTGGATTGGATAGAAGCTGGTGGTTTTTATGAAAAGGAAACCTCACGTTACCATCATAAAGGCAAAAAAAAAGTAGTTATAAAGTTACAGATTAGAAATCCTCAGGAACTTCGAGATATCGTTTTATTTGCCTTGCGTACCGGAATGAGGCTTGGAGAAATTGGTGCAATTCGCAATGCTGATGTGGATTTAGTTCGGGGCTTTCTTATTGTTAGAGCGTCATATAGCAACAAAGAAAAGGTTCGTAAGAATACCACCAAAAGCAAGAAAGCCAGACGCATTGAAATCAATGATGATGTCAGGGAAATATTGATGAGAAAGAGGCATACTCCTCAAAAAGAACCCCTTTTCAATATTCACATGAACAGCATCAAATGCTTCTCTCGCACTTGCCGCTGGGCTGGTATTAAAGAGATCCATTTTCACAGTCTCCGTCATACTTGTCTGACAAACTTGGCCAATGGCTATGGGATGGAAAAACCTTTGCCTGTCCCTAAAGTGCAGCAAATTGCTGGGCACTCGGATATCAAAACGACCATGCGATATGTTCACGGCGACATCATCAATGATACAGCTTCTCGCCAATGGTCAAGGAAAGATCGGCTAAAACAAAAGTCTGAGGATGAGCAAAGTACACCTAAAGATGGTTCAAATAAAGGAAATGAGGAGGTCTCAGTTTCTGAAAAAAACGAGGTCATTGAGGAGACTATTGGCAATGTTGTCTCAATTAAAAAAGGGCTTCGACTCATCCGTTCCAGCAAGAACTAGGGATGAGAAGAAACCCTTTTAAGAATCAAGTGTGCCGCGTGGATCTTCGAGAAGATCCTCTATTTCCAGCCTTTTTTCAGGTTTTGAAGCCTGAATTGTGCCGGAAATTCGTGCCACGGGGCCACGAAGACCAGGTAACCGGTCGGAATCAGTAGGATAATCCTACATCATGCCGCCCATGCCGCCGCGTGGCGGAAGCCATAAACAAGATGGATACTGAGCAATATGCTTTGGTATTCATTGGTAAAACCGTTAACCAAATAAAGCGAAGGAAGCACAAGTTTTGGTATGGTTTGGTACCCAAAAGTACAAAATTTGTGTCCGTTTTGTGTCCGCTTATTCGATGTCACTCATTCTACCGAAACCAAAGCACCCCCGCCCCCGCGGCTCAGTTCCAATCTACTAACAATGTCAAAGATCCCCATCGAAAGGTCGTCAGCGACGCCCCTCCCCCTACAGGAACTATCTCAAGCTTTTAATGAGCTGCCAAGTGGGAATTAACAAATCTAAGATCACTTACCACTCTATACTCATAGGTACTCAACCATACCAAAACAAGCCTAAAAATTAATCACGTCGCCGCTTCCAAATTTGCTTATAATCCTCTTCGCGGAATCCAATCGTGGCCTTTTCACCATCAAAAGCCAGAGGCCGTTTGATCAGCTTGCCGTTATCCGCCATCATGCTGAAAATCTCACTTTCACCCAGAGTATCTACCTTATCCTTCAGCCCCATTTCGCGATAAACCTGCCCACTTGTGTTGAATAGCTTCTTGATCAGCTGTCCGCTGTTTTTCAGAATTTTCTTGAGCTGAGCCTTGGATGGTGGGTTCTCAGTTATATCGATAAAGTCATAACCGACTTTGTTCTTTTCAAGGAAGGTTTCAGCCTTGCGGCAGGTGCTGCATTTTTTGTAGCCGTAGAATTTGATCATGGAAATTTCCTTGAAAAAAATGATAAATGATTCATCCTAGGCTGCTAAGCAGTCTAAGGCTAAGGAAAAATAGTTCAGCAAGTATGCGCATTGTTTCTAACCTGGCAAGCTAGCGTCAATTTAGAGATAGCATAGAAGCTTGTTGTTTTCATCTCTTTGGGAATCGACTAATTTCAACATTGGCAGGGTCTTTATCACCTTTCGAATTACAAAGATAACCACCAAATCTCATTCATAATTTTAAGTCTATTTAGGATGAAAATGAATACAGAGTTAGAGTCTCTAATAAAAAAACGCTTTACTGCAAGAAATTTTTGCACCTCATTTGAAGATAGCAGTGATTCATTTGACCTTCAAATTGATGGAATGGATCCATTAAAGATTCCAGTGCAACCAAGGGTTGCAAAGAGGCTTATCGAGACTGCTAACCCATCAAAATTTGGATTTAAAGAAAAAACCTTACATGATCCATCAGTAAGAAAGTCGTTTGAGATTGAGCATCAAAGAATCAAGCTCGGCAAGTCGTTTCAAGAACAAATAACCAACTCACTAACAAGAATTCAGAATGATTTGCTATTGCCTCCATGCAGCATGTTAAAGGCTGAGCTCCACAACATGCTTATTTATGAAAAAGGTTGTTTTTTTGATTTTCATCAAGATTCTGAAAAAGAAGATGGAATGGTGGCGACACTTGTTGTTGTTTTGCCGTCTAATTATCAAGGAGGTGAGCTTGTTCTTAATTACCAAGGGGTTGAAAAAAATCTAGGAGAACAATCCTACGGGTTTAGCACAAAATCAAATACACTTAAATTTATGGCATTCTATGCGGATTGCCAACATAAGCTACAAAAAGTAAGTTATGGATATCGAGTTGCACTGACGTTTAACCTTATATTAGAGAGCCCAAAGGAAATAAGTGCTTCCTTACAATATTCAGGACTAACACGAGCCATTAGCGATTATTTTGCGACTAATCTCGATCAACCATCTTATCGAAGAAATGACCCCAAATGGTTCGTATACCTACTTAATCATCAATACACTCCCAAAAGCTTAGATTGGAAAAGACTTAAAGGTATTGATAAACAAACAGCTGCTGATCTAAAGCAGGTTGCTGATGAGTTAGACCTAGATATTTTCCTAACATTAGCTGAAATTCAAGAGACCTGGTCCGCACATGAAAAAGGTGACCCATATGGATCCTATGGATATGAATACTACGAGGACGAGGACGAGGACGAGGACGAGGACGAGGACGAGGACGAAATTTCTGATGATGGAGAGGACTACGATCTCGAAGAAATCGTTAACAACGAAACCACCCTTGAAGGTTGGCTTGACAAAGACGGTAACCCGTTAAAGTTTGCCAACCAACTTGTCAGCGACACCATGATATTCATGTCACAAGAGAATGACGAGTACACCCCCGAAAACAGTGAATATGAAGGCTATATGGGTAATTACGGTAACACCCTTGATCGATGGTACAAGCGTTCTGCCATTGTACTCTGGCCACGTAAAGCAAGCATTGTATCTAAATTTGCTATTGATCCCAATTTGGGAATCAAAGAGATTTTGAAATTGCTTAGGTCAGATGTTAATGCTGGACGGCTGGCATTTTACAAACTTAAAGAAACCTTCTCCCGTCATGGTGCTTTAGACGCCCTAGATTCTAAAAACATTGTGGATCTTGCCCTTCTTCTAAACCAGGCAAAGACTGTTGGTGAGCTTTTCGGATTTTTCTCTTTGGACTCTCTTTTAACTATCTCACCTACGCAATGGATGAAGATTCTGGCTCACTATGGAGATGATGTCACTAGTAACCTTCTTGATTTTGAGGCAGAGACGGACCTTTATCATCAAGATAAAACTCGAAACTATTGGACACTAATAGAAGGTATTTATAAAGATTATCCGAAAACATCAAAAGTCTTTATAAACCAATGGGTTTATGATTTTTCAAAAGACTTGAGCCCTAAGAGCTATATAATAGACGATAAAGATTCTATAAATAGGTTCACCCAAGAAGCACAGAATAGTTTTTTAAGATTCGCCAAAACTATCTCACTAATTAAAAAACCTCCTTTAATCGAACCATTATTAGATATTCTCCTGAAGCAAGAGGCTACTTTTGGAGTCATAATTCTCTATGAGATCCTCTCACCACTCGAAGTACAAAAAGTCATCGCACCTTTTGCAAAATTTAAGCTCCTAAAAAAACAAGCACGCACAAAACTTGTTGGAATACTTAAAACCACACACAGTAGCTCCGATTGGAGTCTCGATGAATATCCATCTTGCTCTTGTGAACTCTGCGTGGAGCTTACTAGCTTCCTTTCTTCTAAAAGCCAGAAGGAAAAGATTTGGCCTATCAACAAAGATAAACGCCAACATGTACATCAAGCTATTGATGGTTTGAAACTTCCGATTTCTCATGAGACACTACGTGAAGGACGTCCCTACCCACTTATACTTAAAAAGAAATCATCTCTTTTTAGCTGGAGAATGAAAAAAATTGCTAGATATGAAAAATTGTTTGAAAGTATGTAGGAAGAAAGAAAGTAATTCCATATCCTGCATTATTGCAATTTTGCAACGACCGCAATGTCTACAGATTCATCACCAAGTGGAGCTCCACAAACATTAGAAAAGAGTTCCATAATCGTAAAGCCATTTTCTTGAAATTCATTTTCAAGACTTGCCAAATCATAGCATTGAAGCCAGTTGAAAATCTCTCTCTTAGACTTGTCGTTTATGATTGTATGTTTATAAAGCAGTACTTTTTCCTTGTCGTATTTGAAGGTGTTCTGAAACTCAAAATAGGGGTTGTTTGACCAAAAGCCATCTTTTTGTGAAAATTCGTAGTTAACTGATTCTTTAGCTTGGTTAAATAGCTCCAAAGAGCAGACATCAAGGAGTAAACTACCCCCAGGCGCCAAATGCTCCTTAAACACCTTAAACATCTCTTTTCTTTTCTGAGGAGAGAGAACGCAAAAATCATTGAAAATTAAAGTAACAAGATCGAATTTTCTATTCGAAGAATACTTCAGATAGTCACTATGAATATATTCGATATCCAATTTTTCTTTAGCAGCTACTTTATTTGCATAGTTAATCGATCTTTTAGAAAAATCAACTCCAGTAACCTTCGCTCCTACTTGTGCAAGTGGAGTTGTGTATAGTCCTGGACCACAACCAAAATCACAAATCCTAAAATCTTTTCCTATTGAAAAATATCGAACCATCCAATCAACAGATTTTCTGACGAATTCAGGTTTCCTAGTAGCAAGATCGGTGCTGCTATCCAAATGAATCTCCAGCATCTTCTTCGAAATATAGTCCTCTGTCCACAAAGTCTTGGTGGTGTAAAATTCAAAGGCTGTCGGCCTTTTATTTATGTTAATCAATTTGCTGAACATACCTATGTTCTCCAAAATTTAATTTATTTTCGTTTTAACATGCCAATATCACGTAAAGAAAGCTAGCGAAGCTAACTTACACAACATATTGCATTCGTAGTGTTGATCACGGTCAGGTTTTTAGGGGATTTTTTCTTAGGTATTCATAGCGGAAAACCTACTAGGAATAGTTCGCAATGTCAATAGTAGAAACAACGAAACAACCATTTAGTCCCTAATCAGGCAGGAATCCAAATTCCTTTGATAGCACTGACAAGATCACTAAACCATCTATTAGTCTAACTACAATACGCCAACAATCCTCGTTTTCGTGTCCATTATAAAAACAATATGAATCTTATCCTCAAAAAGGTCATTCCATGCTTTGTAAAATTCATAGGCAAAAACTCCACAAGACCCGAGGTTAATGCATGGGCCTTCAAAATCAGGGATTGAAGAATAGCCGTAAAGGCCATTTATTTCCTCAACCAATTGAGTAAGAAGTTCAGTTACACCATTATTTTTCATATTTCTTCTTCATAGACTTGTAACAATTCGATTTTCCGATGTCTTTGAATTTAGTTAGCATCTCTATTCCAGAAGCTTAGCACCGGAACCCTTCTTTCCAAGTTTGTCTTTGGGGTTCCTCAATGGGCATTCAGACATTGATAAACAGCCACAACCGATACAATCATTCAATTGATCCCTTAGCTTTGTCATGACTTCAATACGCTGGTTTAGTTCTTTCCGCCATACTGAGGACAGCTTTGCCCAATCCTTGGCTGTCGGTGCTCGGTTTTTTGGCAGAGAATCAAAGGCATCTCCGATTTCATTTAGTGAAATCCCTAGCCTTTGAGCAACCTTGATAATAGCTACGCGCCTTAAAACCCCCCTTGGGAAACGCCTTTGGTTCCCCTCAGTTCTAAAAGCTGGGATAAGCCCTTTTTGTTCGTAAAAATGAAGTGCTGAGACGGCTACACCGCTTCTTTCAGCCAATTCTCCGACTGTTAGTTCTGTTTTAATAGCAACTTGTGCTTTTTCCTTCATTTTACTTGACCTCAAGTTAACTTGAGGTTTTATCATACCTACTTTCAGTCACCAATAACAGGAGAAATCATGGAAAGCACAACCTCAAAGAACAAAATAACCTATAGAAGCTACATTGAGGAAATCTTCAATCAGGGGAAGCTTGAATTACTCGATCAATATGTCACAGATGACTACACATTGCACGATGCACCACCCAATATTGACTCAGGCAAAAAAGCCATAGAGCAAGTTGTCTCTATGTTCAAAGGTGCTTTTCCAGATTTCAAAATAACCCTCGACCATCTTGTTGCTGAAGATGCCTTCGTTGCCTCAAAAGCCACTTTTGAAGGTACACATTCTGGAAATATTTTTGGCCTCGATGCCACAGGAAGGAGAGTAAAGATAAGCAGTCTCACGATGGTGAGTTTTGAAAATGGAAAAATAAAAGAAAGTTGGGTCCGCAACGACATGGAAAGCTTGAAAAGACAGATTGAGGGATAAAATGACCAAAGAATTCTTGGAGTATTGAGAAAAATGAATGCAGACATAGCAGTCCTATACTCAACTGGCAGTGGCCACACAGAACTAGTGGCAAAACATCTTGCAAAAGGAATTGAGGAAATTGCTAGAGTGCAGATTATAGATGTCAGGCAAGATTTTGATATCGAAGATCTGCATAAAATGGATGGATTAGTATTCGGTTCACCGACATATATGGGCAGTGCTGACTCACACTTTAAAGGCTTCATGGATGCTACAAGCAAATTTTGGACTGAGCAGCCTTGGAAGGACAAGGTCGCTGCTGGATTCACAGTTGGAGGGTGCCCATCCGGAGACAAACTAATGACGCTGGTTCAATTAGCAGTTTTTGCTGCTCAACATGGAATGATATGGGTGGGACAAAGTGAATTAGGCGACAAGTTTTCTGATTCAAAGGACCGAAGAAACTGCGATGGATTCTGGATGGGACTTGGGGCAAGTTCCATTTCTGATAAGAATCAGAAATTAAGAGTGGAAGACCTCTTGACTGCCGAGTTGTTTGGAAAGCGAATCGCTGCCATTACAACCACTTTCAAGAGAGGCCAATTGGAATATTTAAATGTAGAGCGCTAGCTCTCTAATGAGAGAGCTACTTTAGGAGAGCACAAGTCGCCATGTTCCAAAACTTAAGAAAAACATCTTTTTTGCCAACAGACATCCCTTGATGTCAAGGCTCATCATAAATTTTGAAGCTTTGAGCGGTCGCTACTAAAAATATTTGGAAGCCTTTTTGTGATTTTTTCAACTGTCCAATCCCACCACTTTAATCGCAGCAAATCCCCAACCGTCTTCTCATCAAATCGTTTTCTGATTTCTTTAGCAGGATTTCCACCTACAATAGAGTAAGGCTCTACATCTTTTACGACAACTGACTTGGATGCAATGATCGATCCATCTCCTATTTTCACACCTGGCATAATGGTTGCTTCGTATCCTATCCAGACATCATTTCCTATAACTGTATCACCTTTTGACGGAGCTCCAATATCTTGTCCTTTTAGCATAGATGCCCACTCACCACCCATAACAGCAAAGGGATAAGATGAAAAAGTATCTGAACGATGGTTGGCTCCGTTCATGATGAACTTTACGCCTGTTGCAATAGCACAGAATTTTCCAATAATTAGCTGGTCGCCAACAAAGTCAAAATGATACAGTACGTTCCTTTCAAAATTCTCTGCATCATCTGGATCATCATAATATGTGTAATCACCAATTTTAATATTTGGATTCTTGACGGTATTCGCAATGAAACATACACGTTTGGTTCCCTGAATGGGAAATAGTTGATTAGGATTTGGATATTCCATTATAAACCTCTTTATTAAAAGACCCCAATGACTCAAATGGAGTTCTTTATTGAACCAGCTTCTTATAAGTTCGAAAAGCTATATCAATGACGCCTTGCGGTTCGAACTGATCTAAAACATCTCTGTACATCTGCTCTCTATCTTTGTTGACACCATCGTTAAAAAGCAGTTCCTGGCCATATTCTGCAATATCTTCAACGATCCGTTCAAAGCGATAATAGGCTAGGATTGTCTCGTCTATCGATTCATTTTCATAGCCTTTATAAAACAACTCCTCCTCATTTTGTTGATTCCAAACATTTCCTACGCCACCACCAATAAACATAAGATCTCTCTCTTTAGGTGCCATTATCGGGTCATCCCAATCGACAATATGAAACGTATCGTTTTCACTTAATAGAATATTTCCAGCATGAATATCTGAATGACACAGGACATATTTTAGGGACTGATTTTGTAGACCTACACCAAGTTTTTCAGCATAATTTATCATCTGCTCAATAGTTTCTTTATTCTCTACTATGAGCTGTGAGAATTTAAGGCCTATTTCATCAGTAATTTCCATTTTTTCAATCTGAGCGTAAAGAGACTTAACGACATTTCTCCACTTAGGAGAAAAATCTTCTCGTCGAATAACGTCTTGTATTGAACCAGGAACTTCCACGCTATGAATTTTTGATAATGTTTTACCGAGACGAATCCATTGTTGATGGCTTAAAGATCGATGAAATCCATCCTGACCATCAACAAAAGGGTAAACAATCAAGTTATTGTCATCATGTTTATGAGTTAGGTTCCCTTCAGTTGTTTTGAGCGGAAAAATGATATCTTGTATCCCTACCGATTGCAAAAGCTCGAAAATCATCAAATTCATTTCATCAGGATGACCATTTTTTACTTTGACGAAGTAAGATTTTTCATCACTGCTTTGAGCTTCAAATACACATGCGTTTATATCCGCTCCTAACGCAAGCTGTTTGACCATGGTGACTTTAATGAGATAGTGAGTTTGCAAGCAATCAATGATAATTTTCTTCAAATCGGACATGGCTCTGCTTCCTTCATGATATTATTAGCTAATAACCGACAAAGTCAGCAATAGCTTGGTCCATGGCATTTTTTGCGATCGATGCAAAAATAGGATTAGTATTTTTGTAGTATGGATACCCAAGGACTCCCATACTAAAAGCCCAACCCCTAGCTCGCTTCCAACAATTTTCATCAGCGTTTATCAACGATCGAAACTTCTCTCGATTCTCTTTTTTGAGTAGAGTCCAAGCGGGCATGAAATCACAAGAAGGCTCACCGACCCCACACAAGCCAAAGTCAACAATAGCGTTAATTTTACCACCGTTGCTGAGAATATTTCCTACATGCAGATCACCATGAATCCAGCATGAAGGCCCTTCCCATCTAGGCGTGTTTACAGAATCGTTCCAAATTTCTAAGAGTTGATCCAAATCATATTCATCACCCAACAACTCAACACTTTTCCTAACAGCACTATCCCTATTCTTTATATGCTGCCCTCTGGTGCATAATGGAGCACCATTCGTATCTTGTTGTTGCATTGCACCAATGAATTTAGCAAGATCGAATGCTGCCTGCTCTCCATCGAGTGGGTTCGATAGCCCTGGAGTACTTCCACTGATGAATGGAATTATAAGCCATGGAAAGGGGTATTCCTTTGTAGGCTCTCCCGCATGGATTGGTATTGGCACAGCTGTCGGAAGATTTTCTCCGATTATTGGTAACCATTTTTCTTCTTTTTGCAAACTTGCTACAGCACCACTAGTTCTCGGAAGTCGAACAATCTTATCCAGACCAAGCTTAAACATTTTGTTATCAGTCCCAGAAGGGACAAGAGCTGAAACAACTTGTCTATCATACTGAGGGAACTGCTTAGCTATCAAATGTTTAACGATTGTCACATCAATATCGACTTCATCGTCGTGAAGTTTTGTTTCTGGCATTTACTTTATTACCTCATCAGGATTTCTTCCTATATCCACTTCTATGGCTTCAGATGGATATATCCCAGACAAAATGGGCGCTAGATATTCGGGAAGCAATACCGGATATATGATTTCCTCACTTTGCTTAATTTCATCAAGAGAAAACCACCTAATCTCTTTAACAACCTTTTTCTCTGATTCGGTCAGGTTGTTAAGGCAAACAGAATTATCATCAGTTCTAGCAACAATAAACTTCTGCTTCATTCGCCTCTCTTTACCAGACAACACTAAATCGAACTCCCCCTTCCAAACTATGGGTCCAAGTTTAAATTCGGCTTCCTTTAGTCCGGTTTCTTCCCAAAGTTCTCTTACCGCTGTCTGAATGACAGATTCCCCGTTTTCTTGCTCTCCTCCAATCAAAAACCAAAAGTCACCATTGTATTTTCCGTCAGTTCTTGTAGTTGAAGGATCTTTAGCGTGCATTAGAAGTAATTCGTTCTTATCATTGATAAGTATGACTCTAACGCTATAATGATCAATTCTAGGCATTTTTATCTTCCACACTCTATGTTAAATGGCACTGTCAATTCTTTGAGTACACTTCTTGCCAGTGGACAATTTTTCCTTCAGGGCTATATTTTACAAGCATGATTGCTGAAAACATGTCTACACTACCTGAAAGGCGTGTAACTTTGGCAGTCAAAGGGAGAGTTATTGACAAACCTGAAACTATATACTCTTGAACATCATATTCAATCGACTTAATGGTAGAACGAAATTGATTTAAGAAAGCATAATAGTTCTCATAATCCGCATCATAAGTTCTTTCATTTGCCTTAACTGTAAACTTCTGAGAGAAAAGCTCTTTAAGATCTGACTTTTTTAATTCTGCTTGATGAGTTAGTTTTTGTTGATTCCATTTAAGCAGCTTTTTAGTTTGCGCTAGCGCAAAGTCATCATTCCTTGTGTGTCTCACCATATTTACGTGTTCAAGTATAAAAGATGCTCTTTCTTTCACATTAGTCTTGGGGACTAGAATTGTTTTATAGCCGTATTTCTTATATTTTGCGACCAGCTCATCATATTCTTTAACAGCATCTTTGTAAGAATGCTTACGTTCAGAATCAGCCTTGAATAACTCGGGCCATGGAGGGACCAAGAAAACAGTCTTATTGTAACGAAATTTTCTAGCGGCAGCTTGAAAATAACTCGGTTGGGCGCTGTTTAGTAGGACAGCATCTATAATACTTCGATCTGCAAATACAGGCTTGCCATTCTTAGGTTCTGAATTGAATCGAAAAATGTACCTCGATAGGGCCAGTTCTAAGAATTTATCCAAATTTTTCCATGGAAGAGCAGGCCCAGAAATTACTGTCTGTTCCTTAACAATTTCCCTTCCGGGTTCAGGTATTATTGAATAGCCATACCCTGCCAATTCACTAAGAAGGGTCGACTTTCCACCTCCAGAACAACCTGAAAGTACAAAAATATCATCTCTTTCAATGATTCCAGAAGATGTTTCAGCCAGATACTGGTCTTCAATATTGGCTTTCCCGTTATTACTTATCATTAATGTCCCTAATAATAATATTTTAGTTATTCTATTCACTCTTATTCGCCTTAATTTTTACTGAGAGCTGCTGTCCGTTTTCAATTGAGGCCATCAATATCTGATTGGATTCAATCAATTGGATACGCAAATTGTCATTAATTATGTTTGTGTATTGTTCTTGATGATCTCGAGAACGTAGTTTTTCATCCAAATTCCTCACATATCCTAGGTACTCCTCAGATACATCCTCAAAATAAATTTCTGAAAAACCAGCTTGTTGCAACAAATATTTATATGTTGATTCAGTTTCCTTGTGTGAAGCATCTCCCATTGGGAGAGTTTCAGACATTGGTCCTTTGGATGCTGGAACAAGCCAGTCAATCAGGCAAATCTTTCCATTTGACTTAAGGAGACGATTGACTTCTTTAAATAAAGATCTTTTGTCTTTAACGTTTGTCAGAACACCTTTGCTATAGGCAAGATCAACGGAACCATCTAAAAATGGAATTTCACCTGAGGTCGTGTAAGTAGCAAAATCGAATTGGCTCTTTTGGAGTTTAGGAGCTGTTTCTCTTGCGTAGTCTGGCATCCATGAATGGACTTCTACACCTAGGACTCTACTATTAAATTTTGATGCCAAAAGATGTGCCATTCCTCCAATCCCAAAACCTATGTCCAAAAGAGTATTATTAGCAACCTCTTCATGTTTAAACATTTTGAGGGTTGCAACTTCTCCCCCTAGGGATATAAATCCTTCTCCATATATCGCTTCAAAAACCGGAACATTGGATTTTAAATAGATTTCTTCAGACATGGATATTTATCCTTCAAATTCCCTTTTAACAGTAAAAAGATAAGTTGAGTTCCGCATTGAACTCAAACTCCCTTCCAGTTGGTCTTGGTAGCCCATTCCTCTGCCTGTAAATAAATCAAATCGCAGACAGGATCTTTGGTGTAGGCGTATATCCCGCTTGCAATACAGAGCTCACTAAGTCTTCTCTTTACCTGCTCATAGGCCATTAGAGCTTTCTCGTTCGCCCTAAGAAAATCACGAAAAAGAAGGGCAAAGCGCCAGTTGGGATTCCCAAAAATTCTAATATGGACATTTACTCGAAATTCGCTTATCTCACCTCGAAAGAATCGTTTTTCCCAACCTGAACTTGCAAATTCTAGTTCTTCAAAAGGTACATGATCACGATCAACTCCATTCACAAACTCTAATCCAAGATTTTCCAATCTAGATTTAAGCCGAGAAATTTGTTTAAAATCCTCAACTCCGACTTGCATATCTATCACTGGCTTGGCAGCTAAATTAGGAACTGCCGTTGATCCAATATGCTCTATTGGAAGAATCACCGGACTTATTTCGATGATTGATTGGCGAATATCATCAAAGACTTGAGGCCAATTGGAATCATATTCACTAAGTTTAGCAGCTCCAGATGTAAACGATTCCCCTGACCACTGCTCCTTGGTCAGAGACCACTTGAAGTGATCTTTCCAATCTCCATTTATATTGAGGTACTTCGGGGCATATCCTTCAAAGTTAAATCCAAGGCGTCTGATAAAACTCAAAGACGAGGTGTTGCCAGGCTGAATTGCACACTCAACTCGATGCAACTTGACTTTGTTGAATGCTTGTTGCAAAACCAGATTCATCCCTTGCGACATAAAACCTTTTCCTGACAGTTCTTTGGAGCCATAATAACCTAAGAAAGCGTTTCTAAACTTGCCAAGAATAATGTTGTTGAGGTTGATTACTCCAACAATTTCATTATCTTTCAGAGCCCAATAGCTAATATTCTCTTCACCTTTATAGCGCTCAAGATATGCAAAAAATTCTTCATCAGTGTTTGGGGTTGTTACCCAAGGTATATGAAATACTTCGTTCCGCTTTCCAAAAGTCAGAAACTTTTCTTTCCATTTAGGTTTTGGCGCACAAATAGAAATCGAAGTCATCCGATAGCATCCTCCATCTGATTCACAAGATGGTCGGTATCTATGGGAGTTATACTAAGTATTTTCTGTAGAGCTTCACCAGGGTCAAGCAAAGTTGTATCGAGTAGAAAACTACGCAGTTGTTTGGTACCACTAAACTCACGATGGTACTTGCGAACTCTATCTTCACCAGCCACCCACTTGCGATCCAGGTCTTGTTTTACATTTATTTTTACATCGGGCAGTACCACTTGAAGAACTGCTGGCCCAGATACGGAAGAAACAAATTTACGCAGCTGATCTAGAGAGAAAACATAGTCAACAACAGTATCAAAACCGTTAGAAGAATATGTCTGAATAATATTGATAGCCGCATCAAACATGAGATTCTTGAGACGATGATCATGATCATCCCATGGAGCTTTGTAACCACCTTTGACCATATTATATATATCGTCACAATGCAGATGTAACCCCTGCTCTAACTGTGTCGCAAGTTTATCTGCAAGGGTTGATTTCCCAGCTCCAGGAGGGCCGGTAATAATATATATCGTCATTTTTCAATTTCCTTATCCAAATAAATCAACCTTGCCTTAGTTTTCATGCTGGTTTTTTGGAGATCAAGCTTGATATTGCAAACTTTTGAAATAAATTCAGCATCATGTGAAACGCAAATCAGTGTCCCCTTGAATTTTTCAAGAGCTTCTTCAAGTACTTCTATTGCTGATAGATCCATATGGTTCGTAGGTTCATCAAGGATCAAAAAGGGCACCGCATCGATAATGGCACGAGCAATGACTATCTTTTGCCAAACTCCAGGACTCGGAATGCTTCCTGCTGCTATTGACTTGGGGTCAGAGCCTAAACAGCTGACCAAGGTCATGATTTTACCTCGGGTCTCTTTATCAAACTGCGCCAACTCATCAGTTAACCGCCTAATATCCGCCGATGTAAACTCCTGAGGACCATATGCATAGGAGTAAGGAAATTTCGAAAGCCATGCCCTCAAAAGAGTAGATTTTCCAGCACCATTGTCACCGGTAATAGCGAGCTTTTGACCTGGCTCAAGGTTTATTTCTGGCTGATCTATAGTCAGAAAATGATAGCTAAAAACTGTCTTTTCAAAGTGAAGTTTTTTTACCCTGGGGATCTTCTCGAAAAAAAGTCCTAGGCTATACTCTTTTTTGACCTTGACTCCATCCATCTGCTTGCTGATCCGCTCACTTCGTTGACTAAGTATTTGCTTCTTGCGACTATCAGCAAGATCAGCTCCAAATAGCTTAGCTCGATTAATCTTCTCTTTAGAGTCGTGGTCCTTATTGCTGATACCGCGTTTGCTCAGCTTTCCTTTACCTTTAGAAGCTTTTTCGACCTGGGCCTGAACTGATCTAGAAGTTTTTGATAGCTCTTTTTTTAGTTTTTCTTTCTCAGTATGAGCAGCTGAGTGAGATTCGAAAATTTCAGACTTTGCAACATCGTATGGCGCCGAAAACACTGTTAGGTTACCTGAGTCAAGAAAGGCTGTGTAGCTACAGAGGAGCATTGACCGAAATGCTTTTATTTCTTAATTGAGTCAGTATAACTACTTGTTTAAATTTTCCGACACATCAGTTAATTCAACTATTTCGTACTAATTTATTTTTGTCCTATCAAGGCCAACTTGATGCTTTATAA
>JBGCDR010000104.1:0-5888 GCA_045105515.1 Oligoflexales bacterium | reverse complement strand
ATACAGTGAATGAATCGGTCTTATTGTTGATAAGGACTTATTGTGATCCCAATTCTAAGAGTCGGATGACCACTCAAAAAAAAGCTCTATCGGCGATAACATGACGAAATTAAGTGTAAAAATCCCGGTCACCTATGATTTTGCAATATAGTTTGTGATAGCCGCCATTTTAATATAAATATTCTCAGCTATGGTGAAGTGAATGAGCGTTCATTTTCTTGCTGGACAATGGCACTTGCTACAGAAGTTAAAAATAAAAAGAAGCTATATCTCAAGTATGGATACAGCAATCAATTTAACCCTTATCAAATAAGCCCTCTAGGGGCCTTATCCTTTTTGCGTGAGTTAGGTGCTATTTATATGTAAAGTCTTTCAATTCCTTCGCTTTAACTGAAATTCAGCCAAGTTTTTGCTAATCGAAAGTACTTAATCTTACTAAGGTATAAGAAGAGCCATCTGGTCCCGGAAATCCATCCAATTTTTCTACGTACATTCTTCGACCGTAGAATTCAACTACTTGTTCATGAGCATCATCAACAATATTCCTATGGTAGTTATAGCCAGGTACATCTTTCAATGCCACCACTGAGCTTGCTCCAGACCCTGTGGCAGGAGGAAATATGTCAGGCCCAAATTCGCTTTTAGCATTGATATTATATTTGATCGGACCTGATGAAACGGTCCAGGAGTTGATTGCGGCTTACGGTCGTTTTTCCACTACTCAATGGAAAGCTAAAAGGTTTCCAGTTCTTATCGGGTGTAATTTGGCTAGTATTACTAGTTTTGTGCCTAGTAGTATATTGCCTTGGGGGTTTCGGTTCAAAAACTGGCAATTCTCCAAGAACATCTTCTCCTGGAGTTGGAGTTTGCTTTCCGGGAGTTTTTTGATTTACAACAGGTGACGGAGCTTTTGTTTTTGGGACATTAGGAACTTTTGGAACACTTTTTCGCCGAAAAATACCCCATCGGGTAAGTACTAAATTCAGATCTTCTTCTTGTTCATCATCAGATTTAATATCATCTAATTTCGTCGCAATAAACTGTAGTTCTTCATTTATATTATAGCTATCAGTATCTCCAGGAAGAACTAGGAATAGTGTATCTTGGTCTTCTAATTTAGAATTATTTTGATTTTGATTCGGATTTGATTTTTCGTTGCGATTTTCTATATTAGTATTTTGACTCTCAGCTTGAACATTGTGTTCAGTTTCAGCACTTTCTCGGCATGCCAAACAAAACAATAAAATAATAGTGATTTTTAAGAATTTAAATTTCATATTACTTTCTCTGATTAAATATGTTCTACAAATTGCGCTATGGCTTCTAGGAATATTTAACCAATCTCTTTAGAATTAATAGTAGAAATATACGTTATCATATCTATGTAGTAACAATCATGTGTGATTTTACCTAAACAATTTATAGAGAAAAATAATTAAATAGGTGCGAGTATCTTAATTATTTAAATATGTTACAAATCAATCTAAACATCTGGTTCAAAATGGTCGTTAAGAATTATACCAATTTTTGTAAAGAAAATAGGCCCCTTATTCATTCTGGGACATTCTATGAAAATAGAACTATTTTTCTTTTTTGGCTATTATTTCTAGCCACTTATATGCAGGGCCTAATCGCAGGTATTGAAGATAATATGTTTTAGCTACCAGCTTAAACAAAACCCTTTTACGGAATTAATATCAAAAAGGTGAAATTCTTCAAAATAAAAGGACTGCAAGAACAATGATGAGATTTTTTAAACCAGGGCGCCAAAATAGTTTTAAGGCTATGGATATCAGAATTTGTTAAAAGGACGTGAAATGAAGATTTTTTTGATATTTATCAGTTTTATTTTTTCAAACACTGCATTAGCAGAAGGACGAAAATTTAAGTGTAAAGTTGGTGAGCTAATGGCAGGCTTGGAAAATGGCTTTCAGTTTGAACTCATTGATTGTGAAAATAAAATAACAACGCCACCAGCCTGTGGCACAGAAAGTGTCGATTTTCCCGTGTTTGATTCTTCAACTACAAAAGGACAAGTCATAGTTAAATCACTTTTGATTGCAAAGGCAAGGGGCAAGTTTGTGGAAGGGAAAGTAAAAAACTTCTGTCCTTTTTATTCGCCAGACTCACTAGAAGTGGACTATCTAAATATACTAGATAAATGAAGCGCCTTAACATAAGCTCCTGCCTCATTGTCAGTACATCCCAACATTTGTCGAAAAGCTCATTTACGGTCGTTAGGATTCCTGCGGAAGCAAAGTTAATTTCACTTCACCTGAGCTAAAAGTGAACAATCAAATTATGGATTAGTTTTATCCATATTATATGGATAAATTTTGACCAAAATATAGGCAATGTTGAGATAATTGATCTATTTTTATATCCCTAAAGTGCTTTGGTTTTTTATTTATTCAGAAATGAAAAATGCTGGGATACGGAAAAATTGATCTAATAACAGTATGTTTTAAGAAGGTGTATTGATTAACTTTACCATCATACGTACAAATATTCGTGTAAAATGAGCATTCATGGGGTGTGGAAAAAAATTTGCATTTGTTTTATTTGTCTGGTGTCGGCTAGATATGTCCTCTTTGAAAAGGTAGGTTTAACATGAAACAATTTGAAAGATTTCTAAATATCACACTAGGTCTTAGTCTATTTTTCAGCATGAATTTATTTGCAGATCAACAAGAATCAAAAGATAGTGATGAACAGAATAGGATCGCGATGGTGGAGTATCTTTATAGTGATGATCAGGATCTGTTCACTGTTCCAGCTGATATTGATTTGTTCCCATGGTCAAAATCTTTTGGTAACGGGCGCCTGGGTTCTGTAGATCCAGTTAAAAAAGAAAAGGATAGTTATAGTGGGATTCATATTTATCGATCATGCGCTTATACTGATCGATATGGATGGGATGCGGATGACGCATCATTATTCTACGATGTGGAAGATGCCCATATGGCGGAAGACACTCCAAAAAAAGTGGAAGAAGGATATTTGAATACCCTCTTGATGGCATCATTAATGGATGAACTTTATTAACAAAGCAGTTTGGCTTTTAAATGTGGTTGCGTGGATATGTTAAGAATCATTCCAAACTGTATGTGAAATAATGTGTTTATATCTAGTTTAAAATTATTTTCAAGATTCGATATAGATCTGGTACCTTTTCAATATTTGAGTTATGGCCGCCTAAACCTCGATGGCCATAACTCATGAAAATATGCCACATGAATGCATGTTTTAAGTATAAATTTAATTTACCCAACTCCTTTAATGGTACATCCAGGATCAAATTTATGATTTTCACAATCTAGCCTGACCACTAGGGGAAGCAAGTGCCCATGCCGGATGTCACCTATCAGCATAAATAAGTTTTTTTACAAATGGTTAACAAGGATTATTGGATTATTAATCAGTTAAATCCTGCTTAAATGACTGGTAATAAATTGCTTTTGGAATTTAAACAAAGGATCATCATGGTGATCGTTAATTTTAGCATTTTTTAAGAGCGAATTTATTTGAGATTCAGATATATGCTGCAAGATGATTTCCTTGTATTCGATTTGTATTTTTTTGAATTTTTCAGATTCTCTAATTTCTAAGGATCCAAGTTGAATATTCACGAATGTCATACGAACGGCAGTTTCTAAGATATCTTTCCAATTTGGAGTCTTAAAATGGATTTTAAATTTGAATCTCGATAAAATATTTTTTGTCTTTACTTCCAGTTGAGAATGGAAATGATCTTTTACTAGAGTTTTGATGACTAAATTGAGAGAAGTCATAATCTTTCGAGTTTTTACTTTATTGATTAAAAACCATTTGTATTTTTCCTCGTCGCCGCTCATTTTATATTTTTCCTGCATATGGCTTAATATAAGATGTTCGAAATCATACCAGATTTTGGATTTTCCTCGTTTAATTCGAAAGTTGCTTATACTAGTTATAAGTCGAAATACTTTACGATCGGTAAAATGCGGATCTTCAGCTTGCTCCTTGATTGCGAAAAAGATCTGTTGTGAAACTTCTTCTGCAACAGACTCCCAGATCCAAAATTCTAGTAAAATATTTGCAAGCCTATCAGCGGATGAATCTTGATGATTAAGCTTATCTAAGAATTTTTTTATTTTTGGGATTTGCTCAAGAAAGAATATATTTAGCTTATCATTGTTATTAGTATTGAAACCTAAGCTTACACGAGCAGGATACTTGGCAAAAAAATGGTTCCAAACATCATCTTTATAGGCGTATTCATTTGGTTGGGAAAGTAATTTTAAAGATTTTTTGACTTCTGGTTCCCGGTATATTGTTGATCCATTCTGAATGTGAGTTCTTGAAATACCTGGGCAAATAAATACTGAATTAGCTTGAAATAATAAGCTTGATATGATCAGAAATGAAAAAAACATAGCAAGACCTTCAATTAATTAATTTCCAAAGGTTGTATTATGGTATTACTATCTAAAAATAAAGATATTTCTGTCTTTTCATATTAAAGGGTGTAACTTTGATCAAAATTATAAAATGCCGAAAGAGCTTTTTGAATCTATATTTAATGTTTTAAACTGGCATGTATTATCTTGAAGAGGTCTAAATACTGTAGAATCTATAAGATCCATCTTGGCCGCGAAAGATTAGCAGGGTCTTTTCTTTGTTGTCTTCATAGCAAATAATCCAGTACCCATTAGGGTCCCAATCCATCCGAATATTGTGCTTAGACCACAAATCATTCAGGTCTGCTCCATTAGTGATCGCTGATTGAGTTTGAGAATAGCCGTTGTGGCCTCTATAAATATAAGCCCTTCGGAACATAAATTTTTTATCATTGACTAAAGGAACGTAGTTTTTCTGTTCGAGGTTTTCCCTAACAGCCTCTTCCGTTAGAGTGCTATCATTTCCATCTCCTTTGGATGAATTCGAGCCACCATTGCCGGAACCAGATTGGCTACCGCTTCCACTGTTTCCACCGTCTCCTCCATTTCCACCGCTTCCTCCATTTCCACTGCTTCCTTCATTTCCACCGTCTCCTTTATTGCTTGATGAATCATCACCTCCTCCTTTATTAGTAGAGGTTCCGCTATCTGAACTGCTATAGCCGCCGTTACCGCTGGATGATCCTCCGCCATTGCCTCGAGAACTACCTCCTCCCCCACCTCGTCCTCCACGCCCTCTTGTAAGGTTAAGCTCCTGATTTAGTGAGTAAAATCGGTTTGGGTCAAAATCGCTGAATCGAGAAATAAGCATGTTTTTACTGCAATATTTGTCAATTAACTCGTTAAGGTCTGGTTTACTCGAACTATTTTTTGTGGGTATGTTTCCGTATTTTTCCTGGTAATTCTCTGGGTTATTCGTAGCTTTATCACAGCAATTGAGCATTGCCAGAAACACTAATATTATTAAGTTCTTCAAGTTTAAAATTCCTACTAATGAAATATTCTATTCTTCGGAAGGGATGGAAGTTAATTTCAAGAAAAATTTTAATGTGCTTAGATAGAGAGCATTTATATCTTATTTTTGAATTTTTAGAGTATTGATTGATTTGATTCCAACCAGGCAGGATGAGAAATGTTAATATTACTGCAAATTAATCAATCTTAATTCGACCAAGGGAATGCGCAAAATACTCTCGATCAAACACAATATATGACCGAAAGCGACTAGATAAAGTCAGTGTACCCCTCATTATTTTAATCGAGTCTTCTATATCTAAAAATGACTGTGAGGGATGTTTGAAACAATTGCTAACTAGTGTCTGGTCGGAAACTAAATTCTTGCCTTTGCAACTCAGTTTTTTTTATCGCGGTTGAAATTAATTTTAAAAAATCTTCTTATTTTCCAGTGATAAGTGAAAAATACCATATTTTCGGCAATTAAATATCTTC
>JBGCDR010000103.1:0-3535 GCA_045105515.1 Oligoflexales bacterium | reverse complement strand
TTTTAATAAAAGTGAGCCATTTTTTTTAAGTTTTTTCTTCCTATATTTTTTTTATCTAGTCACTTTTGGTACTGCGGCTTAGAATTTTTCTGACCTATTTAATGAAAAATTGGAAAAAATCTTATTTGAATCAGCCCTGCGTTAAGTATTCATTTGAAGTTTGCGAATTTTTATAAGAATGCATACCAAAAATAAAAACTAACTATCTAAAAATTTAAAGATATTAAAACTAATTATCTTTAAATTAAAATACAACCCCTTATTTTTTAAAAAAAATTCTAAATCCAGCCAAATATTTGTCGAAGAGTCCAAGGTGAGATTCTTATTGATAGGCGTGTTGGTATAGCTAATTAGTAATTGGTGATAATTGATGTCCTTGGACTATGATAAATCAAAAAGACGATCGGAGAATAGTGATTCTAAGGCCTTAGGCTATATTAGTGATTTGTTTGCTGCATTGACCTTTATTTTCTTGTTCCTTTTTGTAATCATTCTTCTTCAGAATAATACCCATAGTACCAGCGTTAGAAAGCAAGAATTATTGTTAGATAAAAAATATCAGCAAGAAGTAGAGAAAATCGCAAAGGCTTTCCAAGAGAAGGCACAAGTTCTTCAAAAAGAAGTCCAAGTCTTTATTGACCAGAAAGCAAGTGAGAAAGATAGGAAATTATATGATACGGTGACAAAAAAAATTGCTGATGTCTTAAAGGAGCAGCAGGATAATATTGTGGCAAGTGAAAGAAAAATTCAGGAACAAATGAATTTTATTAAGACCGCTAAAGCCAAGATACAAGATGTTAATTCCTTAGAAAATATGCTTGAAAATCTTGTTGCAACCCAGTTTGCATATAGAGCTAGAGCTTCTACTCAAAAAGAACAGGCTATAGAGAAAGCAGAAGAAGAGAAAGAATCAACTATTGCTCAGATTGAGCAAGAAAAGCGAATGGAAATTGAGAAAGTAAAAGAACTGCAAAACAAGCAAGTAGCCCTGATTTTCAAAGAGTACGAGAACAAGGTTAATGAGATTGAAGATCAGCATGTAAAAAAAATTTCCAAGGTTAATAACACTCTCGCAAAAAAAGACAAAGTAATAAGCGAAAATACTAAAGAATTAGAGAATTTGAAGCAAGAAAAACTAAAAGTGGATCGACAAATTAAAGTCTTAACCGAGCAAATTTTACAGATAAATTCTAATTTTGATGTACTTGAACAAAACCACAGTGAGACTAATGTCGAAAAAATTAAACTCGAAGAGAGTTTTAGTGATCTAGGAAAAAAAATAGAAAAAATGCAAGCGAAATTAACAAAGTTAGAACTTGAAAAGAGTGACATAGCAAAAACAAATAACAATTTGGCGCAAGAAAATAAAGGCTTGGAAGAGGAACTTAGTGACTATACTAAGTATCTCGGCCAATTAAAAAACCAACTAGATAACATGCAGGGTAAAAATAGCGAACTAGGAAATACAAATCAAGATTTAGAAAAACAGAAGCAAGGAATGGAAGTGCAGATTAAAAAACTTGCAGAAGATTTAGGTGGAATGAAAAACAAGATCTCAAACATCGACAATAACAACAAAAGCCTTAGTGAGAATAATGAACTACTTAATCAGGAGAAGGGTGAATTATCTGGTGAACTAGATCAATTAGGCAAGGAAATGGGTGAAATCCAAAACGAGATGGGCGGTCTTAAGGATACAATTTCTAAGCTTATAGGTGAAAATAACAAGCTTGGAAATAAAAATAAAAATATTGATAAGGCGAAAAAAGATCTCGAGGTAGAATTGGTTGATCTCGATAAAAAAATCAACAATCTGAATAATGAAATTGATAAATTAGATAAATTAAATATAGAAAAATCGGAAAAAGTACAATCCTTAGCTGAAGATAAAAAAGATTTAGAACGAAAGGTTAAAGACCTAGGTGATAGGCATAAAGCTAGAAATGAACTTTGCGATGCACTTGAAAAAGCATTTAAGAAACATAATGTTCCTGCTGAAGTTGATAGTGAAAAAGGCGAAATAGTCATTCCATTCGAAGAAAGCTATTTTAATTATGATAGCGATAAGTTAAAAGCTGAAATGAAAAAAAAGCTCGATCAGACGATTCCAGTATTTGCTAAAACTATATTTAAGCAACAAGAAGGTACTAAAGTAAAATCTATGGAAATGATCGGCTATGCGTCCCCAATCTACAAAGGTGAGCGAATGCAAGTAGGTAAGATTGATAAATTTAATCGTGAAGGTATGGAATATAATATGGATTTGAGCTATAGACGAGCACGTTCGATCTTTAAATATATTTTCAACCCAGAAGAAATAGAATTTAATCACCAGGGAAAAATGTTAAAAATGACTCATCTGTCCAGCAATAGCTATATTGTAAGTGATTTAAAAAAACTCCCTAATAATGACAGTATTAAGGTTCCTAAATATCTTAGCAAGGGACGTCAATATTGTAAAAAATATAATTGTGCTGATTGGCATAAAGTAACCATTAGGTTTAATTTCGAATGAAAGAGGCACTAAAATGAGCATTTTCTTATCTGAAGGATTAGTCTGGTTAGTTTACAATTTTATGATGCCCTTTATGGTATTGTGTTTTATAATTGCAGTATCTGCACGAATCATAATCTATGTCACGGTAAAATGTGAGTGGAAATTTGCAGTTGAATTTGAACATCGAGTTGAGAAGTTTATTATTGATGATAAACGCACCGAAGTTCCTAACTTTCATGATATTACTAGAGAACTGCTGAATAGAACCCATTATGAGTTCTATATCCTTAAAGCACAAAGGCGAATGAGACGTTTTGATTATCCGGTAACATTCTTTGAAAGAGTTTTCGGAATTGTAAAAGCTTCTGAAAGGGTTATTGAAGATACCTTAAAACAAACTCAGTATCTTAAAACACAAGCAGAGCCTGACTTTGATAGAGTTGCCAAGTATGTATTTGGAACCAATCCTTATTACAATAGGTTTATGGGTGTCATTCCAAAGACTGTCATTGATGATTTGCTTAATGTTCTTCCTGGCCTATTAATTATTTGTGGCATTCTTGGTACTTTTGTTGGAATTGTTGGAGGTATACCAGAGCTTAGTCAAATGGATGTCACAAATGTAAATTCTACTAGCACCATGCTGAATGGCTTTCTTACCAATATGAGTTTTGCTATGACTACGTCAATCCTTGGGATGATACTTTCATTGGTTGTTACAGTTTTAAATACCACTCTAGCTCCTTATGGGACTTATGTCGATGTGATTGATATTTACAAAAATTCATTGAATTTCTTGTGGAAAGAGTGCCATCATGCACCTATAAAGTCAGATCGGCGAGGAAATGATCGCAAAGAGTTTGGCAATAAACAAGCCAGTAAGATAAATAAGAAATCTAGCTAGTGTCTGGTCGGAAACTAAATTCTTGCCTTTGCAACTCAGTTTTTTTTATCGCGGTTGAAATTAATTTTAAAAACTCTTCTTATTTTCCAGTGATAAGTGAAAAATACCATATTTTCGGCAATTAAATATCTTCG
>JBGCDR010000102.1:0-3295 GCA_045105515.1 Oligoflexales bacterium | reverse complement strand
AACGCAGCTTCTTCAAAGTTAAGAGTCAGAATTGATAAGCTTCGTGATGAAATAGGTTACGCAGCAGCAGGTCTTTGGAACTATAAAATAACATAAATTAAGCTACCAAAGGGTTTTATCAATTGTTAGACAACTCTAGTGCTACTACTGAAAAGTTTATAAGAAGGGTAATCGAGAATATCCATGAACAGATTGAAAACCATTGAGGACGATTTTTTAAAGTTAAACTCATACCAAGATACGTTATTCCAGTGAAAATTCCGAACAATAACAATGGGCTTGTAACCGGTACCAAACTGTTTGCTAAAAAAACTCCGACTATTAAACCAATGCCTAAAATTTGACATCCTTGCCTAAGAAGGTTGATACGGGAATTTTTGTCGCTATTAGAGTCCATATACATGGGTCTACTTTTTAAGTGGTAATCGATCCATTCAGTGTTGGTTCGTCATTTATATTGGATTTCTTAATGGTGTTTTTTTTCCTAGTTGTTCCACCACATATAGCTCCATTTATGCTTGCCCGGTAAAGGAATTGGATTGTAAAGAAGATTTTGATACTAAGGAATCATGGGTGATCAATATTGGTGAATCATAAACATATGGCCCGGGGGCCATATTTGCATAGGGCTTAGCTAATGAATTTTCGATTGAGTTTGCTACTTGTCAGTTTCTTTCTTCTAAATTTTTCTTATAACTCCCATGCAAGGGTGAGTATTCTCGGCCCAAGTCATAGTGCTGAACAGCGCATCAAGCATCTTTTGGGACAGATGACTCTCAAGCAAAAAGTGGGGCAGTTATGTCAATATGCTCCTCTAGGAGGAGCGACGGGACCTCAAGGAGAAGCTCTTGATCTTAATGATGCTATTGTTTCTGGCATAGGATCTGTACTCAATATTACTGGAGTCCAAGACACTCTTGCAGCTCAAAAATTAGCAGTAGAGAGAAGTGAATCAGGTATTCCACTATTGTTTTCCTATGATGTGATACATGGTTACCGAACCATTTTTCCTGTTCCTCTTGCAGAGAGTGCAAGCTGGGATTTAGAGGCGATTGAACTTGCAAGTCGAGTTGCTGCACGGGAAGCAGCAGCTGCAGGCATTCATTGGACTTTTGCTCCAATGCTTGATATCAGTCGCGACCCACGCTGGGGAAGGGTTATGGAAGGGGCGGGAGAAGACCCTTATTTTGGCCAACTTGTAGCTTCTGCTCGGATACGTGGGCTTCAAGGAGATGGCGCTGGAGGCCAACTTGGAAGACACGATACCATTTTGGCCTGTGCCAAGCATTTTATTGGCTATGGACTGGTGGAAGGAGGACGAGACTATAACAGTGTTGAAACCTCAAGCCTCAATCTTCATACCAATATTTTACCCCCATTTCAGTCTGCAGTAGCTTCGGGGGTTGCATCGATCATGACTTCATTTAATGATCTCAACGGTTATCCAGTGAGTGGCAGAGGAGATTTATTGGATACTCTCCTACGTCAACAGTGGGGCTTCCAAGGTCTGGTAGTTTCTGACTGGAACAGTATAGGTGAACTTGTTCCCCATGGTGTCGCCTCTGACTTGAGAGAGGCTACGGAAATAGCAATTAATGCTGGTATTGATGTAGATATGGAATCTAAAGGATACTGCTCTCATCTTAGTGAGCTGGTTAAGGCTGGAGCTGTTTCGATGGAGAGATTAGATCAAGCAGTTGCCCGCGTCCTTAGGTTAAAGTTTCTTAAAGGACTTTTCGATGGCGACCCCTTACGCTTCCACAGCTATGAGCGCGAGCATCAAGAAATCTTAAGTGCAGAAAATAAGGAAGCAGCCCGCGAGCTTGTGAGAAAATCCCTGGTATTATTGAAGAATGACACCAAGGTCCTGCCATTATCCAAGCAAATGGAACGGGTAGCTGTCATTGGGCCAATGGCTGATAATCCACATGATATTTTGGGTGAATGGCGTGCCAAAGGAAATCCCGCTGATTCAGTTACCCTTATACAAGGAATTCGCTCAAAGTTAAGTGCTGGTTCGGAAGTGCTTCATGCAAGGGGGGTAGGGTTTAACAGCAATGATAAGAGCGGCTTTGATGAAGCTTACCAAGTTGCAAAGCGAGCAGATGTGATCATCATGGCTATCGGAGAATCTGCAGCAATGTCTGGTGAAGCCTATAGCCGGGCACAAATTGGAATACCCGGAGTTCAGGAGGACTTACTTAAGCGCTTAAAGCCCTTAGGAAAACCAATAGTGGTGGTTTTATTCAATGGTAGGCCTCTGGTACTCACTGATTTGGTTGAAAATGCAGATACCATACTCGAAGCTTGGTTGCCCGGAACCCAAGGGGGAAATGGGATTGCCGATGTGCTATTTGGTGACTACAATCCAGCAGGTAAGCTCTCCATGAGTTTCCCTTACGCTGCGGGGCAAATACCTGTTTACTACGCACAAAAAAATACTGGTCGTCCGTACACGGACCCTTCCCAACGTTATCAATCCCGCTATATAGACATACCTAATGAACCTCTGTTTCCATTTGGATTTGGCTTAAGCTATACGGAATTTGAATATGGGCCTTTGTCGGTAGATAAATCTCGGATATCAGGCTCTGAGACTTTGAAGCTAAAAGTTAGCATAAGCAATATTGGACCTTATGATGGCGAAGAAGTTGTTCAACTTTATGTGCGAGACAAACAGGCTTCTATAACTCGTCCTGTGAAAGAGCTCAAAGGATTTCAAAAGGTATTTATAAGAAGTGGTGAGAGTAAGCAGGTGGAGTTTACGATTAGCAGGGATCAGCTTAGCTTTATTGGCCAAAACCTTAAACTAATAGTTGAGGCAGGAAAGTTTGAGCTCATGATAGGACCTAATTCATCGGAGCTCAATGTGGTAACTATGGAGTACATGGGGGAAGGCGAAGCTAATGTGCAACCTGCACAGTCTTCTTGGTTCTTTAAACAAATAGTCTGGATTCAGACCTTGTTGTTTAGCTGAAGTTTAGAAAAAAGTGAAACGAAATCAGAACAACTACTAAGGCTAGCAAAGTCAATCCACTACAACTTTGATTCCATAAAAATTATCGTTCTTGCTGTGACTGAGTTTGAAGCTTGAATATAAGCTAATTCTAATCTATGTTCCCAAAGCCTTCACTTAAATAAATCGTGTATTCTGTAACTAGTGTCTGGTCGGAAACTAAATTCTTGCCTTTGCAACTCAGTTTTTTTTATCGCGGTTGAAATTAATTTTAAAAACTCTTCTTATTTTCCAGTGATAAGTGAAAAATACCATATTTTCGGCAATTAAATATCTTCG
>JBGCDR010000101.1:0-29912 GCA_045105515.1 Oligoflexales bacterium | reverse complement strand
CGCATGGGCACCCCCAAGATCTTTTGATTTTCCGACAATTATAGCCTTTTTAGAGAAACTGGGGAAATTCGCTAAAGATTATAGTGCTCTAAGCCTTACATACAAAGGCGGCGGTGTGTTTCCAATCAGGCACTATTTAGTATGTATTTTCCCCTGTATATATGATTCGGATCAGATTAGGTATTATTTAATCTTGGCCCCATTTCATAATTACCAATTGTTAGTTTGTAGAAAGGTACCTGTGAAGTCATTTTGGTTATTCCGATTTATCCACTTATGGAACTCCTGAGAATTGTTCGGGAATTTTGCCAGGGCTTCTAAAAGAAGCTTGATCTATTCAGCTAAGGGAAAGGCAAGTTCTGAAATTCATGATTGGATCAACATTTTTAAATTATTGATTTTATTTAAAGATATTTCGCGCAGATCAAGAATATTTGGCAATTTGCCGAAAAGCTCAACTGGAAACCAAGGTATCAGGGAACTTATTGTGACAAAGTTACTAATCTTTATAACAGCTTTGGCTGTGAACCTTTCTTGTTTAGAAAATCGTGAATACGACAAGGTAAAAAAATTTTCGAAGGATAATACCTTTGACGAAAATAGCGATGATTTAACTGGAACCGAAAGTGACACGAGGCCAGAACCTGAAGGCCGTGATGATGAGAACCAAGATCCTACCGAGCCTAATATTGACCCTGAGGAGGATAGCTCTGCAGAAGATGAAGATGATTCTGAGCAGAAAAATAATTCTCCAGATGAAGTTGATGCTAAAGGTCAGGATGATGAAGGAGAACCTCAGCCAGAAACTATTTCTAGTTATTTTGTGTATGTAGGGGCTAATGATCGTATACTTCACTATGAGCTTGATCAAAATAATGGTGCAATTACCGAAAAATCAGTATTTATGCTTAATAATAATCCAGAAAATCGGCCAAATATGGCGTTACAGATTGCAATAGGTAAAGATCAAAAATTTATGTATGTAGGTACAGAACAATCACAATCCTTACAGACCCTGGTTATAAATCCTGATAATGGTAGCTTGTCTTTACTTAACGATCCACTCGATCTCGGTTATTCGCCTGTATATCTGCATGTAGACGATACGGGAGATTCATTAGTTGTGAGCTCCTATGAAAGTGATAAAGTTGAGGTGTTCCCAATTTTAGCTGATGGAACCTTATCCTTTGATATGAATAATAGACGTGAGTTAGTGTCTGACAATGATGAAGCTAGATTTCATTCTGTTATTACCAGTCCTAACAATGACTTTATTCTTTTTCCTAATACTGGGCCTAGGGATGGCGGTATTTCTAAATTGCAGGGAGCTGAGTTTGACCCTATAAATTCTTCAATCGCAAATATTAAGAATCTTACTGATCCTAATTCTGCAGGTCCTAGGCATATTAGGTTTCACCCCAAGCTAGCAGTTTTTTATGCAGTCAATGAATATGCTAATAGTGTCACCTGGTATAGCTGGGATGATGCGGGAAAAAACCTGACTGAACTTGATAGTATTTTGACTCTTGAACAGGGAGTTGCCGCCACTGGGAGTCATACATGTGCTGATATACACCTTACTTCGGATGGTCGTTTTCTTTACGCTTCTAATCGCAATCTTGGAGGAAATGACCATAGTATTGCTATGTTTGCTGTAGATGAACAAACTGGATCTTTATCCCAAATCGAGGGTGTTCGGGTTCCTACGGTAGGTAAACCAAGGGAATTTGCTGTTGATCCACTTGATAAGTACCTTTTTGTTCTTGGAAGAGATAGTCCATATCAAATGCAGTCTTTCATGATCAATCAAGCTAGTGGACAATTGGAACTTTTAGAACCTTATATTTTACTTACTAGTCCAACTTGGGTTGAAGTGTTGACCCTTACTAAGGAAGTTGAAAAAACTCAATAATTATTGGGCTTACAAGATATTAAGATTAACAATTTTACTTGTGGAATTTGAAATGTTGAACATAAATGTAGTGCTAGTTCTCTTTACAATAATTACCTTTGCATGTAATGATTCAGTATTTTATGGCGACAGCTCTACGAAAAAGACGGTAAAGAAAAGTGAGAAAAAGTCTTCTGGAAATGTTGAAGGTGAGGTCAAAAAAGAAGTTGAAATAGAAATAAAACCGGTTGAAAATTTTGTCATTCGGACCAAGAATAACTCTTTGCCTAAGGTTGTTAATAAGACTTTCAAAACTTTTGTTAATCAAGACCTAGTAATTCAGTTGGAGGTTGAAGATCCAGATAAAGATATATTGGAATATAGACTATTAAAATTCCCAAGCTTAGGGGAAGTTAAACAATTTGATAAAAAAACTGGAAGACTAACTTATAGGACTGATAATGGTAATGGTAAAATAGATAGTTTTGAGGTAGGTGTAAGTGACGGAAGCCAGGGTGTAAGCGTCGCAGAAGTATTGATTGATATTGTTAATCGGCCTCCTAGCGTTGAGAAAATTGACATCACAACTCCTAAAGATACAAGTGTATCGATCATGCTTCTTGGCAAGGATTTAGATGGCGACAAGCTGATTTATCATTTAAAAAGTGATAAGTTGGATGAGTTTGTATCCTACCATAATATAGATGTGGGGACGGGATCCATACAGCTTGTTTTAGCTAAACAGTTTGTTGGAGAGTTCTCTTTAGAATATTATGCTACCGATGGAGACCTTCAATCAGAAATTGGTGAAATAAGTATAAGTGTTGGTAACGAAAATCCTAAGAGTGTAGATGTTTTTGTCGAAGCAATTAAAGATCAAGCAATCGACATTAAGCTACTTGGTTCTGACCTAGATAATGATACCTTAACTTACAGCTTGGAGCTCGATAGTAAGGATGGGGTGATCAGCAATTTTGATCCTCACACTGGGTTATTTAATTACAGTCCTCCAAAAAATTATGTTGGAAGTATTTCTTTCCCCTTTTCAGTAACTGATGGTTTTGCAAGCAGTACGGGAATGGTTCAAGTCACATTAAATAATTCGGCACCTGTAGCAGTTGGAAAAAAAATTCAGGTATATAAGAATACTGATGACTACATTGAGATTAATTTGACTGAGTTAGTGAATGATTCTGATAATCACTCATTGACCTTTAACATTATTAGTGGCCCAGCAAATGGAACCATAATGGAACGTTTTCCTATCATTGCATACAAACCCAATAAAAAATATGCTGGCAATGATACGCTAAGGTTTAAGGCAAGTGATGGAGCTGCAGAATCTAATGAGGAAGAAATTAAGGTAGACGTAGTAAACCGAAGTCCTAGGTTTATTAGTCAAGCAATTGCGACCCATACCTACTATCCAAAAAATGGCGCTGAGATTAGCCTTCTAGCGACCGTAAGAGACTTTAGAAGAGAACATAGTGACTTTCAGAATTATAATAATGGACTAGCAAAAGGGCTTGTGCAGCAACAGTTGGGACAAAGTGATAAACCGATTTTTGATGGTGTTAACGGTGTACACGTTACTAATGCTAATACCTTTAGTCAATGGTATCAGGATGTGCCTGGTACCAATATTAACATTGCAAAGAATATATTATTAATGCAGACTGGCGTACCAGGAATCTTCGGCTACAATAACCAAGATTTTTTTCCAATCGATAATCAGGGTTTTCTAAACCAAGGCTCGATTTCTCACGATGGTCAGGTAAGAAACTTTCACTTTACTATGGAACTGAATACAAAATTCACTTACCAAGGTGGTGAAGTATTTACGTTTACTGGCGATGACGATCTATGGGTTTTTATCGACCGCAAGCTGGTGCTTGATCTTGGTGGAGTTCATGGGGAGGAGACAGATACTGTAAATATTGACAACTTAGGATTGTCGATTGGTCAAGACTATGATTTTCATTTGTTTTTTGCTGAACGTCATACAGCTCGATCTAGATTTAGAATGGAGACATCTCTTCAGCTTTTTGACAATACGGCATATGTGTATTCTGCAGTAGCAGAGGATTTGGATCAAGATCCACTGACTTATAGACTCGATGAAGGGCCTGCTGGAATGCTTATAGATGCAAATACTGGGGAGTTAAGGTGGCCATCTGATAATATTTCCACTGGTCAGCATCAGATAAAAATAAGTGTCACTGATGACTCAGGTGCAACAGATATGCAAGAATTTAATCTTTCTGTCACCTCTCCTTAAGAGCTAATCCAACTGTAAAATATTCGATTATTCACTACACACTTCTATGATGATCAGTAATTTTATATATGCATTTTTTCCGGATGATTTGAACTTCTTTTGTTTCTAATTACTTGGTGTTATTCTGTCAAGTCTTTAGCTGAGTAACTCAACACGGATTTTTATTGCCATGTATAGATTAGTTTTCCCTGCTATGGTGACAATTTTTATTCATTTAATGAGCGTAAGTTCGTTTGCAGAAGATAAGGTTGAAGGACGATTTAGAGGATATTTGCTACCAGATAAGAAAGAGCTAAAGATTCCACTCCAGCTAGATTTTTTTAAAGTGAGCCCTGAGTCATATTCGGCAATTCTAAGGATGAATCTTGGTGATTTTAATTCTCATGAATATGTATCCCAATACTACAAGAACGTAAAATGTATAAATAACTGTAGGGAGATTACCTTAAATAGCGATGATTGGGACTTGTCTTTATTCGAGTTAGAGCTAAGCCACCACATACTCAAGGGAAAGTTTCGCAGCATTAGTGGGTATGAGAAAGGTATGGTTTTATTACATCGGCTTGCCCCGGAATCTTCGGAGCCGATAGAGGAAACTCTCAATAGTTTTGAGGACTATGCATATTTACGTGATATGCCAACTTTTCCTTTGCTGTCAGGTCAATATGAAGGTGATTGCTTGGGTAAAATGAAGTACCTGCAGATAGAAGCAAGTAAGTGGTTTTCTATTGTAGAGCCAATACAAACTCCATTCTATGGATATAGATTCAGTGGGCGAGTTGGAAGTGCCGATGGATCATGTGGGGATGAAAACTGCATCTGCATAGAAAACACCTTTGTTGATGGAACCTTCAACCCATATACAGGCTTGATCAAGGTAACTGGTAATCCTAACAATGTTCGGCTTTCCCTTGACTATCCTTTTCTAGACTTAGAAGGCTGTAAACTGAAAAAAACCGTTGATCTAGATATTGCTCATAAATCAAGTGATGAGCTACGTAACAATATTGTAGAAAAAATAGAAAAATGGCGAAATTCTAATAAGCATTCGGAAAATTTTATAAAAGATCATATTGATGGTTACTACGAAGGTTTTTTATACCATAGTCAGTTAAACCGCTATCAGTTCATGGACGTGAGTGTGGAGTCAATTAGGCAGGCAACAGACTCAGATCATATTCATTTTTATCCAAGTGCCTGGCTCCACTTTGATCAGCCTGATGTTAATCGCGATTTTAAAATTTCCGTTCCATTTAGAAAATTTGACTATAACCCTCAAGTTCCTTATATGATTTGGGATTCAGGCTTGGATGTCCTTGCTAAAATTGAATACTGGCAAAAAGATCTCATTTTGGGTCAGTGGATCTCAAGGACCTTTGGCGTTGTGGGACCTTTCATGTTGACTCGAAAAGGGACTCAAATCCCATTTTTAGTTGAGGGCCCTAGGTTAAAAAGTGGGCTTGGTTCCTATAGGAGTGGTATGTGGCAATATGAGATATTTGGGCTCGAAGATCGGGATCCTATCGATATATCAATTTTTTTTCCAGTCCAATTATATGGTAGTGCCTATATGCCAGGTATTACTGAAATGAAGACAATAGAGGCGGGTGTCTATGACTTTTATTCTGGTAGCATTGCTTTTCGTTTATCTGATAAAAGGATGGTCACAGGTAGTATCTATGCAGATGATGTGGGGCTTTTTTGGCCATCAAATTCCCGTTGGGGAGTGCGGATGCTTCCGATGAGGCTGGAGAATTTTAAGCATCTGGGACAAAGCGACAGTTAGAGGGAAATCTATGAAATTTTGTTTGTTCATAGTGCTTATTTTTTCCGGTTTCGTAGGGAATCTCTCCGCAGCAAAAGACAAGCAAGCTCTTCATGATCCTAATTTAAACTCCTACCATTTCCATAAAAAATTATCAAAAGCTCAGCTTCATAGTTGTAAAAGATTTGAAGGGGGAGACAAGCTAAGTATTAATTTTAAGAATGAGTATGATCTAGATTTTTTGCTTACGAGGCTGCTTGAGCAGAATTTTACCCTCCGACTAAACGCAGAAAGAGTGTATCAAGCCAAACACAAAGTTAATCTTGAGATTGGCAAGCTGTTACCTAACCTAAGTTTTGCCACTGGGCAAGCAGCGGCTAATAATGACTTGTTTTCTTTCGCATCCCAGATGATAGGTTTTATATTTCCTAGTAATTGGTTCAAATTTGAAGAAAGTAAGTTGTTTTTGCAAGCTGAAAGGTGGGGCCACCAGGTCTTGCAAGCAAATCAAGTGAATGGATTATTTGCGTTAGCCTATCAAATCAATTTCTTAAGAGCTATGCATGATATGTTTGCAGATTATCGAGAAAACCTCAAAGAATTACTCATTCAAGCAACTGCACGCTTGGAACATGGTGAGGATCGTTTAGATGAAAAATTAAAGATCGAAAATATTTACTTAATGTTGATTTCTGATCAGCAGCAATTAGAGGCAAGCATTCAGAATTCATACTATCAGTTGGCATTTGTAATTGATTTAGATGAGGACAATTGGAACGACTTCGGAATTGAAATAATTCCCTTTCCAAACTTAGATGACATGGAGAAAATCACAGCAAGCGATTTGGAGTCTGTTGTTTTAGAGAATTCTCCAGAAATTATGCAGTTTCGCTATTTACTGGCAGCGACTAGGTACAGCGCGCGTTCACGGATGTTTGACTTTCTCAACCCTTATGGAAACGAGAAGACTTCTCTTGGCTATGGTTATCTCAGCCAGTTCAGAATAGGACGTTCACAAACTCGTGAACTGGAAATAAAGCTAGAAGAGTTACGTGCTAATCTGAAATTAGCGATCTACAAAGTCGCACGAGACTATAATACCGCTTTGGATTACTACAAGAATATTGGTACGGGGTTAGAAAATGCCAAAAACTGGTATCAGCTACTTAAGCGTAAATTTTTTGAAGGTGGAGAATATGATGCCCAAGAATTTCTTGATGCCACTGATTCTATTCTACTCTTTCATTCTGAATTTATTAATGTTCGCTACAAATTTATGGTTTTTCAAGCTATAGTGGATCGTTTGTTAATGCGTGGAACTTACTACCAAAAATTAAATGATTTTGTCGTCCAAGCTCCTAAAAAACTTAGTTTTAAACGTAAATTAGAAAATATGAAGATTAATAAAGCTATTAAGGCGGGGGAGTTGAATTTGGCACTTGATTAGGCTGATGGGAGTTGTGATTCTCTTAAGCGGTTTGAGTTTTTTATCTAAGTTTTTAATTCATTATTCTTATTAGAACATAATTTCCAGACGGGATGATATTTGTTAGTTGGACAACCATATCCTTCTTTTCTAATGACCCACAAATCTTTATTGCGATTAAACAATGCTCCACCTTCGCTTTATAAAGGAGTATGGGTTTAAAAGTAGCTAAGTCATACTGATCAAATCTAAAGAGCTTACCTTGGCGAATAGTCCAATTTTTTTCAGGTTTTATTAATATAAAGTCACCTGCATCTATAGAAGTTTGCCGGCAGGGTGAAGGAAGAGGTACGTTGAACTGCTTTCGAGTTTTGAGAAGTTTTTTCTGGCTCCTTTGTGCCACTTTAGACATGAAGAAAACACAATCCGATTGAAATTGTCCGACGATCGTAAATGTGTTGTCTGAGACTGATAGTTGTTGACCATTTTTAAACTTCAAAACAAACCTTTTTTGACATTAAAAATAAAGCCTTGATCTTAACATAGATGTACTCAGCTTTTGAAGGGACAATATCTGATTGTGTCATTTATAGGCATTAGGTTTCTCTTGGTATCTGTTGCCTAGGTTTGATGTTTTTACTACTTCATATTTTTGTTCTTGAATTTTGCTCATTAAATAAACTTAAACTGCAGATCGGTCGTTTGATGGGTAGGAAGCAAAATTTTATGAATTCCTCGATACAATTCGCTACCATTTAACATATAGATATTACAATGGTTTATTTCGTTCCAAAAAATTGGCTTGCGATTATGGGGCTTAGGAACAAGTTGAATATATTCAGTTATGTACGAGATCTTACTAAAGAACTGAGAATATATTCCGAAAACCACGTCGAGGATGGAGATCAGTAACACGGAGAAAAACATGTCAAAATCAAGCGGCATTTATATTTTGCTAAGCTGCTTTATGGCTTTTACAATAATCAGTTGTAAAAAGAAGACTACTACGCGAACCCTAGGAAACCCTAACCCCATTGGTCCAGAGACTCCGGGGGCAGATTTCGACGATGATGATGCGTGCGCTTTTCCTTTAGCTCTTGCTGAAAAAGTGAAAGTTAATCCCAACAAGTTAAAAGTTGATAGTATTAGATTTATTCCTTCGGGAGATGCTTATACAGTCGTAGTAAACGAGCCTGTCTCTGCTCCAGCAGCTGATCTTATTGCTTACGAAGTTTGCTATCAAGAGCAAGAAAATGCTTGTAAGACATATCTCCTTGAAACTTATCTAGACCTGAGAAATTCTCAGCTTGAAGCAGGAACCGCAAAAGTAACTACTTTTGCTTGCTGCAATGAGAGCGATGGGCGTTGTGAAGGTACTAATGGACCTAAAAGAAGCTTTGGTGCAAGCAGGGCTGAGAGGGATTACTACTGTTCTGAAGATGTGCATGATTTCATTCAGATCCAACCCAAAACATCGGGTTTACAGTTAAGCTCTGGTTCGGACCAGCAAAACCTCTATTTAATTGAACTTGATAACAGACTTGAAAGAGCAGCCTGGGCAGCTTGGAATATATTTGATGAAATTATAAAAGGTTCCAAACAACCTCAAATAGAATATCCTGCCTATCTTCAGCTTAAAAATGATGGTTTTGAAGCATTTCTTATTGAATTAAGAGCAAATGGCCTTGAATATGCGCAAAGCATTATTCAATATAGCCAGCAAAAGGCTTCTAAAAAAGATGATTCAAGATTGCAGCTTACTAATTCAGACGATGACTGTTTGCCTGATGATGACTTTACCTATGATCCGCTTGATAATCCTTATGATGATGACCCAGGGGATTACACACCTCCTGAGAATCCCTTAGACGATGATGAAGATGAGACAGAAGAAGTTGCAACGGACAGTGATGAAACTGACAATAGTGAAGAGCTACAAGAGCTTTGCCTGGTCCGTGGGCGTGAATATGCAGACCTTGAATGTGGTGAAGTAAAATGGCTTTTTGATTCGAAAGAATGCATGGTCTATCCCAAGGATGATGAACCCTATGTAATTGACCCACTACTTGAGCCTCAATTTACTAGCTGTGTAGTTGGTCCCTCAAATTCTGAACAAAGTGAGGGAAAATTTTGGAAAGTAACTGGGGGTCTTTCGATAGCAGTTGGGGCTGTTGCTCTGACAGGTGGTTTGGCTTCTATAGGATACGATAAGTATAAGGCAAGAAAGTATGACGCAGATATAAAGGTTGTAGATGAAGATGGAAAAAACAAAGGTATTTTAAACGCAGATGGGTCATTTAATGAGGAAAATTATAAAAAAGCAACACCAGAAATTAAGCAAGAATATAACAAGAATATTTCTGAGCAAATTAAACTTGAAACCAAGGAAAACTTGGTAAAACAACAGGGCTTAGCTGATGAGCTTAACAAATTCACGGACCCAAGTGACGATTTAAGGAAAGCTGCTGAAGAAAGAAGAAAACTGGACATAGCTATTGCTGATAAAAAAGCTGCAGATGGGAGTGGTGATAGAGCTCAAGCTGATGAAGCGAATAGACGGTTGGAAGCAGCAAAAACATCATATGTTGACGCGAGGGATAAATTAGGGGCAGGCACGCAAGAAAGAAGAGCTCAAATTAATGCTGAGCTTAATCGACAAGATTTCTTTTCTAAAAACAGTATTTCAGATGATATTTCAGTAGAAGAGGCAAAAAAGAAGATAGAACAACGTAAATTAGTCTTAGAAGAGTTTGATGAAATTATTCAGTCCAAGGAACCTAGCCGTTTTAAGACGGCTCAAGATATTCTTGATGGCAAGCATAATTTCAGGGGTGGACTATCAGTTACAGATGCAGAAGATCTTTTTGGCGGTAAAGCTGGTTCTCCTCTTGCCAGAGGTGCTGGAGTAGTTGCTGTATCTAATCCTGATCTTCCACCTGCAAATAGAAACAAATATTTAAATAGTGCATCTAATTATGCAGTGAATAATAAAGGTCTACTCCAGAAACGAGCTTTACGATGGGGTGGAGCAGCGTTTGCAGTTGGGATTCTCGCTACCACACTGTTTTCTTTAGCTCAAGATAGGGTAGCAAGCTTAATTGCTCGCTTAACAGAAATTGAAAATTACATCATCGATACCTTGCTACAGATAGATGCGTGTGAAAAAGATGCTAGTAAGTGCTTTGATCCAACAGCTAAAAAGTAAGGTCTTCTTTTCTTTTTCCTGTAACTGTAAGCCTCAGTGATCCTTGTCCTGAGGCTTCTTCTCTTAAATTCAATGCATATCCATTTTTAAAAACTGATTCTTCCCGCGAACCAATTTTGAATGCTGTAATCAATTTTTACAAAAAAATTCCGAAATGTAAGTCGAGAGGAATTCTAATGAGGATCAATCAAATTGTTAAATAAGCTCAATATGGACCAAATGATTGCAGAAATGCGAAAGAATTTTCTCGAAGAGTCATCCTTAGCTCTCGATGACTGTGAGCGAGCAATCTTAAACCTAGCAAACAGAGATAAGCAGTTATGTTCTTTGGAGGAAATTATCCAAATCACCCGCTCAATGAGGAGCATTAGTGGATATGTAGCCTATGAAGACTTAGCAAGCTTTACCCTCAGCGTGGAAGACTTTCTCAGTCAGCTTGAAAATCAGCCATCTCTTGTGGGTTCAGATTCAATATCTCTTCTGCTTGGGATTTTTGAATGCATTAATATTCGGATTCAGGCATATCATTCAGGAAGTGATGTAAAGACCAAGTTTTTTGCAGAAGAACTAAAAAAGATCCGTAACTTTTTTTCTCCTCCGCTTGCAAGTTATGGCGAAAAACAGGTACCTCAAAAAAATATTAGAACCCATGAATACTTTGATATGGAGACCGAAGAGTTTGTCATGGCCTGTTTTCAGGATGTTTTCCTTGCTGTGCCGGCTCAGAGTGTCCTTGATATCAAAAAAATAGATTGTAATCAGCTTAGTCATGATTCAGGTGGCTTATTGATGCAACACCAGGGCGAGAGCCTGCAACTTGCAAATTATAGTGATTTTATTCAATTTGGGAGGGATTCGAACGTCCATCGGAATCCACATGGAGAAGAAATATCGATTATTATAAACAGCGATGAGTCTAAGCTATGCCTAAGGGTTGACGCCATCCTAAGTAAGCATGAAGGAGTCATAAAGCCGTTTGGCAGGCTTCTGAGATTTATGCCTGGGTTTAGAGCTTATTGCTTCTACCAGGGAACTCAAATAGCTTATATTTTGGCTCCCCGGCTATTGATGGAGCATGTAAATAAGTTTCCTTTAGAGAACGTACAAAAGGGAGCTTAAGCAGTGGTCACCGAATATATCATGATTTTGCGGGATCTTGATAAAAACTCTACAAAGGCTCTTGAGATTATTAGTAATATACGTGCCGACCCTAAGTCGGGCCTAGCAGAACTCATGCAGGTACTAAATCAGATCAAAGATAAGGCTCAAATTCCTGGTCTGGAAAATTTGCCTCCTTTTTTGCAAAATAGCCTACAATTGCTAGAAAAATTAACTCACTTAGAAACAAATGAGAAAGAGCTTAATAAAATTATCTATATCGTCAGTAGGATTGTTTATGAGTTATCAGATCGCATTGATGTTTTGAAAAAAAATGATTTAGATTTGCAGCGAGAATTAGAGGACAGTACCATTTTAGATGATAAGGAAGAAGCTAAAGGCGAAGTTGTTCCTGTCGAATCAAATATTCCTCAAATACAAAGATTTGTGGCTTTTGAGTACTGGGAGAAGAAGTATCTTATCGAGATCAAACATGTGGAAAAAATAATTCCATGGGATAAAAAGCTAGTGCATAAACTCCCCCTTAAAGATCTTGGGTTTTCAGGAGGTATGGTTTACGGTGGAGCGCTGATTCCCATTCTGGGTGGAAATAGATCATCAAACGAGAAACAAGGAAAAAGCCTTGCAGTTTGTCAAATGGCTAAGAAGCAATTTGTGGTGGTATGTAACAAAGAGGAAGCAATTTTACAAATTCCAAAAAAGCAGGTACTTAGCCTAGAGGCTGAAAAACTCGAGGTTTGTGATGAAATGTATACGATCTTTAAGCCTGAGATCTTAGATAATAAGTCCTCACTACTCAAGGCTGAAATGTTAAAGATGACCTGACCCTCATTTCATTCGGGGGCTTGACAGGAACAAAATTCATTTCGATTGGACTAGCAAGGCTTCCACTTTCTCTTGTAGTTCCTTGGCCTCAAATTCCTTGGGGCCTAAAGGTTCCCCGATATTAACAGTTATAGTTCTTCTTTTAGGTTTGGGAATTGAACTCATAGCTTTACCATGTTTACGACTAAAAAAACTTCCCCAAAGGCCATTAATACCGATGGGAATAACAGGTACCTGATTTTCTCGTAAAATACGTTCAATTCCCGGTTTGAATGGTGTGAGATCACCATCAAAAGTGATGCCTCCTTCTGGAAATATGCACACAATATCTTTTTCTCCTAGAGCGGCATTTATGCGGGTAAAAGCCTGTTCTTTTAACTCGCGATCTTCTTTGGCTGGAGCAATTGGGATGCTTTTTCCTAGTCTAAAGAAAAGACCCAAGATTGGAGTTTTAAAAATCCGATGATCCATAACAAATTGGATGGGGCGCTGACATGCTGCAGAAAGAACAAACCAGTCGATAAAGCTGATGTGATTAGCTATTAAGACTGCAGGACCTTTTGAAGGAATATTCCGTCTTCCTTCATACTTTAAGGTATAAACGGTTTTCGCAAGCATCCAAATACCAAACCTTAGAACAAATTCAGGGAGTAAGAGGAAAATATAACCACAAACTGCTAAATTCATAAAGGCAATCACTATAAAAATGTCTTGGGTTTTGAAGCCGATACTAAACAAGATGAGAGCTAGTACTGCCGAACCTACCATAAATAATGCGTTGATAATATTGTTTGCTGCGATAACCCTTGAGCAGGTAGATTTTTCAGACCTATGCTGAAGTATTGCGTATAAAGGTACGATGAAAAAGCTGCCAAAAAATCCAACCAATCCGAGGTCTATGAGGACACGATAATGGTTAAATCCAGTCTTTGCCCATAAAAAATACGCAATGGTAGCATCATCAAAAGTGAATAGATCGTAGGGAATAATTCCTAAATCAAAAATAAAGATGCTCATTCCGAAGGCTCCAATGGGAACAATTCCTAACTCGATTTTAGAATCTGCAAGTTTATCACTGATATAGGAACCAAATGCTATGCTTAGGGTGAATATCGCTAGAAGCAAAGTAACCACATATTCGTTTGCATTTAGAGCATGCTTAACGAAAGTCGGAATTTGTGCCAAAACTGTAGCACCTAGAAACCAAAACCATGAAATTCCAAAAATAGAATAGAAAATTGAGTCATTTTGTTTTGAGATTTTATACAAATTTTTTAGTTCAGAGTATGGATTGAGAGTTACTTTAAGGTCTGGTGCCATTGCAGGTGTCGCTGGTATTTTTCTGGCAGTAAGCCAGCCTAAAATTGCAAAAACTAACACAGCTAGACTGACATATGAGCTTCCTAATCTGATTAGGACTCCACCCATAATGGTGCCCGATAAGATAGAAACAAACGTACCCATTTCCACCAGACTTGTTCCTGACATCAGTTCATGATCTTCTAACTGCTGGGGCAGGATGCTGTACTTAACTGGTCCAAAAAAAGTTGACTGGGTTCCCATGAAAAATAGGATGCCAATTAAAAAACCAATATGGCCAGTAAAAAAACCAAAAGCGCCAAAAATCATAATGGCAATTTCGAAAAGTTTTACCATACGTATAAAAGCAGCTTTTTCTAATTTATCAGCAAGCTGCCCAGCGATAGGGGAGAACAGGAAAAAAGGGAGGATAAAAAGGCCTGTAGCAAGATTAACCGATAGGCCAGCATCGGTTTCAGAAGCAGCTTTAAATGCTATCAAGATCACCAAAGCGTTCTTGAAAACATTATCATTAAAAGCTCCGAAAAACTGAGTCCAGAAAAAAGGGCCAAATCTTCTAGTCTTAAGAAGCTGCATCATTTTTCATTCTCCATTGACAGCATTTAATTTAGAATAAGCTTATTTTCTGATATAGAAAGACAGCTTAAAAGGTAATTAGTGTAAATAAAAAATATACTTGTGTGAATCTTGTAAGTTTAAGGAAGTAGTCATGGCTCAATTTAGACGCTCTCAAATACGGGGGGTTGGACATTATGTCCCGGAAAAAATTTATCGTAATGATGACTTAAGTAAGATGATGGACACAAGTGATGAGTGGATACGAGAGCGCACCGGTATTCAGCAACGTCATATTGCAAGCGTAGAGCAAGGAACCTCTGACCTGGGGACCAAAGCCGCCGAAGAGGCTTTAAGAAAATCTGAAACTTCTGCTGAAGAAATCGACCTCATTCTGGCAGCAACTTTGTCTCCCGACTATTATTTTCCTGGAATTGGAGTGCTAATTCAAAGGAATTTAGGGCAAAAGACGATACCTGCCATAGACCTTCGTGGTCAATGCAGTGGCTTTTCCTGGGGCTTAGCAACTGCTGACGCATATATCCGTTCGGGAATTCACAAGAAAGTTCTGGTGGTAGGTGCCGAGGTTCACTCGCGGGTTATCGAGTTTAGTAATCGTGGCCGCGATGTTTCAGTTCTTTTTGGTGATGCCGGTGGTGCGGCTGTTGTTGAAGGAGTTGAGTGCTCTTATGATGAAATGCCACAGGTGGACAATGAATATCGTGGCATGATCGATCACGAAATGGGTAGTGATGGAAAAGGAGCTGAGCAGCTAGCTATTTTAAGGCCTGGCTTCAAAGCCGGGGAAGCCAGTTTCATGACTGGGGCTGAAGCGGAAAATAAGGCATATTTGCCGGTGATGGATGGACGCTTTGTTTTCAAGAATGCTGTGGCTCGTATGCTTGAGGCAGTTTTCAAAATACTTAAACGCAACAAATTAAGCCCTCAGGATATTGACCTTTTGGTGCCCCATCAGGCAAATCTCCGCATCAATGAGATGGTGCGCCAAAAATTGGAGATTGCTTCAGAGAAGGTATTTAACAATATCCACAAGTACGGAAATACCACCTCAGCAACACTACCGATGTGCTTATCTGAGGCCGAAGCCGAAGGCCGGCTTAAAAAAGGCCAGCTTATTATGACAGTTGCTTTCGGATCGGGGTTTACTTGGGGTGCAAATTTAATAAGGTGGTGAGGTAGTCATCCCGTTGGATGGAACGGTAGAGGTATTTCTCCACTAGTGACAGAGGGCGTCATCCGAACGAGCGAAGCGATTGGAGGGATCTCCTAAGCATTTTGCATAAGGGTTTCTCCACTTCGGTCGAAAAGACAACTCTTTGGCCGAAATGAAATCACTTCGGTGGGAATTACTTTAGATTAACCCCCAGTTCGTAGTAGTTTCAGGAAGGCATTGTCGGTAGATAAGATGAACTCACCGTTTTTCGCAATGGTGTTCTTGTAAACTTCTAGATTTTTCATAAACTCAAAGAATTCAGGATCTTCTCGGAGCGAGTCTGCATAAATTTTAAAAGATTTGGCTTCAGCCTTACCTTTCAATAACTGTGACTTGCGATAGGCCTCAGATTCTATCCGTTTAAGTGCTAGGTCTAATTGACCAAGAATCTTTGCTTCTTCGCCTTTACCCGAGGATCTGATCTTGGTGGCGATTTGCTTGCGCTCGGAAATCATGCTCTTAAACACTTCAGCTTCAACACGTTCCTGGTAGGCGATGCTGCGAAGTTGGACATCAATCAACTCAATTCCAAAACCATCTAAATTGACCCGCGCTCTTTCAGCGATCATAGCACTGAGCTTTTCTCTACCAACTGCAACAGACTGGGCATCGGCAATAAAATCATCTAAGATTGCATCCTCACTGTCCAGATCATCCTTGCCTTGAGTTCGTTGAGCACTGAGCTTATTTTCTTCAATATCTTTAAAAATGCTGTTTGAGTTTCTGACTGATTCTATCAAATCGTAGTTAGAAACTAAGTCTTTAGTAGCACCGTCGACAGCGGTTCCAATCCGGAATAGTGCACGACGAACATCTGTTAAAGTTTTGTAAAAGGTTAGAGCATCCTTTATACGCCACCTTGCAGTAGTATCAACCCAAATAAATTTCTTGTCCTTGGTAGGGATTTCCCCACGCTCACCGTCCCATTGTAAAACTCGTTTATCAAAGTATTTTACATCCTGGATAAAAGGGATTTTAAGATGCAAACCGGGTTTGGTTATAGGGTCACCGGCGATTTTACCAAGTTGGAGGATAATTGCTTGCTGGTGCTCTGGGACCGTGTAAGTGGATGCATTGAGCAGGATCATCAACGATACTAGTATGACTAAAGACAAAATGTTTTTCATTAATTTGATTCCTTGTTTAGCTGGAAATATGCTTGTTAACGATTAGCCATCTGTTTTTTTTTGTTTTCTTGAGTAGTTTGTTCAAGGGAGCTTACTAGAGATTTTTGTTGGCCTGAGCTAAATATGGGCATAAGTCCCTTTATCTGAGAATCAACAATCGTCAGGCGGTCGCTTTTTGAATAAATGTCATCCATAGCCTCAAGGAATAAGCGTTTACGGGTAATAGCGGGGGCAAGCTTGTAAGCTGCTAGGACTTCGGTGAATTTTTCAGCGTCACCTTTAGAATGATTCACTATGTTAATAGCGTAGGCTTCGGCTTCGGCGACTTTTTGATTGGCTTTACCCTCTGCCTCAGGAATAACCTTATTATAGGTACCTTTAGCTTGGTTGATAAGCTTGTCCTTTTCCTGCCTGGCTATGTTAACCTCATTAAACGCATCCCTAACTTCTGCTGGAGGGTTGACGCGCTGCAGGTTCAAGTCGGTAATGACAACTCCCATATCGAAACGATCTAAAGTCTCTTGAGTTAGAGCCTTTGCCTGCTGGGCTATGATGATACGATCAGTGGTTAATACATCGGTGACTAGCTTGTCTCCAACAACACGCCGCATAACGGAAACAGATATATCGCGAATATTTTTATTAACGTTGACTGCGTTAAACAGATACTTTTTCGCATCATCGATCTTGTACTGGAGGATCCATTCTACAACGGCAACCTTAAGGTCGCCAGTCAGCATAAGGCTTTCCTGGCGAGCTTGCTGTTTGCTTAAGTTCTGCTGTTTTCTAAACCCAAACTGCTCCTCGTGAATCCTAGTCACTTCCACCTTGTAGACCTGGTCAACTCCAAAGGGGAGTTTGAAGTGCGGGCCTTCGTCAGCAATGTCATAAAAGGCGCCAAAGCGGGTGATCACCCCTTTTTGTGTTGTTTCAACCTTGTAGAATGAAGAGAAAAGCCCATATATAACGGCAAAAGCTCCGATGAGTAGCCACTGTACAAACTTGCTTGGACCACCTCCTCCTTTACTGGGAGGATGAGCACCATTGCCTGAGTTACCACCTCTGCTGGATTTTTTTTCACCGATATTACTGATCATGTTGTTTAAATCTTCCATTACTTGTTCAAACGATTTTCCTGACTTCTGGCTCATATAGCACCTATTACCAAGGGATTCTTGCACATGCATTCGTATTGTTTGCACATCATAATAACAAGGACAAGCAAGAATTTCACTTAGTATGTGTTATGGAAAGGCCAATAAAGAAAGTGAAAAAGAGCGGATGCTCAATTTACTAAGAAATCTGAATTTGATCTTAAGGTTTACTAAATATGATGCTGGTTATTTAGTTACACCAAGGCAGGCTAGGATTAATTTGGCACATAACATCGCATAAAGGGCCGAACGGGCATTGTCCACCACCACCTCCCGTGGTCTTGCCTACATAAATCTTGCTTGACTGTGCACTGTCCCCAGTTGCATCGGTGATGGTAATTATAGTTTCTCCATTGGCAACGGCTGTTAAGGTCCCGTCTTCAGCAATGCTCGCAATGCTAGAGTCAGATGAAGAGAAACTGTATGGAGCTTGGCCACCAATTCCATAAAATGACTTTGTTCCATTCACTTCAAGGGTAGAAGCATTTGGTACGATAGTTAAGGCTTCCTTAGTTACATTTTCGAGTGCTGCAGCTACATCAATGCGGCAGTTGCATGCTGTTTCGATTTCAACCTTGGCCCCAGTAGATTGAAGTATTGAGCGAATTTCGATGGGTTTTAGTAAGCGACTATCTTCTTCAGCTTGATTCAGAAGAAGAGCAACAGCTCCGGCTGCTAGAGGTGTTGCCATCGAGGTGCCTGAAAGGTTTTGATACTTGTTTACTGGAACCGTACTCAAGATGTTTAATCCAGGTGAAGACAAATCCACGGTAGCTTTGCCAAAATTTGACCAAGAAGGCTTCTTATCATCAGGGTCAGACGCAGCAATACTGATGACATTGTCAAAACCAGCATTTGAAGGATAAATTTCTCTAGTATCGTTGTTGCGTCCATCGTTTGCAGCAGCAGCCACAAAAATAACTCCCTTTTCCCCTGCCCTTTCTATGGCTTCCAGGATCGGTCCTACGTTTGCTCTTGCTACCTGGGCTCCCCAGCTTGCACTGATGATATCTGCACCATTATTGGCTGCGTAATCTATAGCCTTTGCTGCTGACATAAGATCACCAGAGCCATCCGAACCCAAAAATCTCACAGGCATCAGGGATACCTTCCGAGCAATGCCGGCAATGCCTTTGTTGTTGTTGCTTACTGCGCCGATAATCCCTGCACAATGAGTGCCATGCCCAGGGTTCTTTGAAGAAGTTTCATCATCAGGGTTGTTGTCTTTGTTTCTGAAGTCCCATCCTCTAACATCGTCTATAAAACCATTCTGGTCGTCATCTATGCCATTACCTGCGATTTCAGCAGTATTGCTCCAAATATGGTCCATTAGGTCTTCATGTTTCCAATTTATTCCTGTATCGATTACGGCAACCACCACGTCAGGACTACCAACTTGGATGTCCCAGGCGTCTAAAGCATGTACTTTTGTTAGTGCCCATTGAGATGACAATTGAGGGTCATTGGGAGCATCGAATGCATGGAATTTAATATTAGGAACGATATAGTCTACATCATGTATGGAATTAAGCTGCTTAATTTGGTTTTGTATCGCGTTGGCTTCTTCTTCTAAGAGATCAACCAGTACCAATTTTCCTGTTTCATGAGTATCGTTAACTTTTAAGTTTTTCTCATAATTTAAGCTAAACACTGTGTCTTGAAAAGACTGAACCTCCTTCAATTTGATAACATACTCTTTCGCTAAGGCCCTGCTATAGGTAGCGAATGTCAAAGATGCAATCATGAAAAACTTAAGTGGCAATTTGACTGTTTGAGCGGATATGCGCACCATCGCCTCCCTTTTGAAAAGGTTGAATAAAATAAGAATTTTTTTGGAAGTGCTTTTAAGACAGTATAAACTGTTGGAAAATTTTTAGTGGAAATGCTTTTGTAGGCGGTGATAAATTAGTATATTCACTTATATGATCTGATGTAGAAAAACCTACGCCACTAAAGATTCTATAAAAAACTATTGATAAATTGTAAGCTGGCAGAAGTTGATTGAAAGACCCTTACTTTTTGGGAGCTCGAATGATGAAAATCAAGATTTTAGGCACTATCCTATCATTGGGAGCGATGGTTGCATGCACAACATCTGAGAAAGTCGAAGAAATTGATACAAGTTTAGATAAAAAGGGAAGTGTTGGGAATTCTCACCTGGGTTTAAATGATGATGGCGTTGCAATTCTGCAAACAGAAACCACAGCAAGTGACGAACTGAGAAGTCAGATATGGCTAAATAATGACCTAGAGACTGCTGTCAACCATGAATATTATATGCTCAAATGGTGTCGCAAAGACCTAGCTGACCCTAGGCTTGGGGGAAGTGGTGAAATATCCCAGCTTCCTGAAATCGATGATATGAAGACTCCTGGTCAGGTTAAAGAAGATTTCGGTATTGAAGGAGATGCATTAAAAATTGTCAAACGTGAGTCATACCTTAAAAGATTGAAAAGTGAACGTAAGCTAGAGAAGACTTTGAGACAGATGATAAAAACAGTCAAAAAAAGTAGGGAAAACTGTGAAATGCGAATGGCAGGAGCCCGGGTTAAAGCAGGCCTTCCTGCTGCACGCTTTGAAGGCAATGTGAGCATTAGCCCTGAAGGAAAAGTTGAAAAGGTCATTTATGCACAAGAAAAATCTCTTGATGATGCATTTCGCATAATAAGAATGAAGCAACAATAAAAGGAGAATTCTATTTTGCCCAGCCCTTTAGAAGGGTTCCGTGAAAGTGGACGTTAGGAAGTACTGCGGTGCCTGGAAGGAGCAATGCTCCAGGAGAGAGGACCGAGTTACAACCTGTCTGTACCCCATCTCCAATAATGGCTCCTAGCTTTCGAAGCCCACTGTCAAGTAGCTTACCATTCTCAGGGTCTTTAAATAAGACACTTTTTCCCTTGATTTTTAGATTTGCTAACTTTGTACCTGCCCCAAGGTTTACATTGTATCCAAGGATAGAATCTCCTACATAATTGAAATGGCCAGCTTTAGCCTCATCGAAGAATACAGAACCTTTGACCTCTGTGCTGTGCCCAATCACACATTTAAAACCTGCATAAACATTGCCTCTAACATAAGCTCCTTGACGTACCTGAGTTTGTGCCCCAATAAATGCAGGGCCTTTGATAAATGCAAATGGTTCGATGACGGCACCTTCTTCTATAAATACGGGGCCTTCAATAACTGCACTTGGGTGGCAGTGACCTTTGACAAGAGGTTTGGTCGTGACTCCAAGGCTTTCAAGTTTATAGTTCAACCATTTTTCTAGGCTTTTTCCTAGGAGTGCAAAGGTATCTTCAGGGAATTGTTCAAAATTTCTAATATTCGTTGAATCTACAAAATAATTAAGGGGTAAGAGGCATGTCATACCATAAGCCTTTTCATTTGAGCTGTTACTATTTTTTAAAGCATTTGCGACGAATGCCGAAGTCTAAATTATATTTAATCCTGTGAAGCAAGGAAATAAAAAAGCAAGGGTTGAGTTGGTTAATTTTAGATAGTAGTGAAGAGGTGCTGATGTTTGATAGAAATGAATTTAAACGCAAAGTGAAGTCGTGGATGCGTGCTCACCCAAGAGGAACTGAACAAGATTTGCTTGATTACTGCGATGAGCTAATTCCCCCTGCTCAATTTGCTGCAAACCAATGGCTCATAGAGCACACAGTTTCATGGTATAGGCACATTTTGATCAATCGCGAGAAAACTGAAAAATTTTCTGAAGATATGGATGAAGTATACTGAGCCTATAAGGAGTAGCTAGCTGCTAATTGGCCCATCAAGAGAATTACGGATACGGTCAAATTCTATTTCCTCAATCTGATCTAAAGCATCCAAGTCATCAAAACCCAAGTCCTCAATCCAACTGACATTATGCATCTCTGGCAAAGGAGTAACTACCTCTTCACCGTCATCGCTTTCATACATCTCGTAGGCTTCAACAATTAGACCTTTATCACCCATGCGAAAAAAGTGATAGCCATCCCCGTTTACAATGCTTCCATCGCGAGAGTCGCCGGTCCAGTATTCTCGCGTAAATATGAAATCGCCTGTCATAATCCTCTCCTCTGATTTAGCTATCCTCTCACTTTATTTTATGAGAAGTTTTTGGACTCTACCAACTCTGTACCCAACAAGCTTCCATCCTTGCATCCACCAAAGCTGTCCTATACCTGTGATCGGCTTGTTTGTGAAAAATTTAATAAAATTAATAAATATCAATATTATAGATAAGTTGAATATTTTACTTCTGGATGGAGAAACCTGTTTATTTGAGGCGGGTAAGGTAATATTACCTTTTGCTAAGAGTCTTTAACACAGTGATATTATGAATTCTTTAAGAACTTGGCACGTCCCCATCCAGCCAGTGCCCAAAGCGAGAAAACCGCAGCGTCCAATGACTTCCTTTTGGCGTATATGCACTCCACAGGACGAAGATAGCTCTCCCATGGATATTCTCGATTGGAACCTTACCCCAAATACGAGAATCTGCTGAGTTGTCGCGATTATCTCCAAAAACAAAGACCGAGCCCTCAGGAACCGTATAGAAGCTGCCATCTACTGGCCAGTTACTCTGGGAAAAGTGGCGTGCACTTTGAATCATGTTCATAGTCCAATGAGATCTTTCAGCTAAAGTCTCTTTGTACAGAAGCTTGAGATCTTTGTGATCTTCGATATCTTCTAAGACTTCTCGGTCATGATTGAAGTCATCTCGATTTTGAGCAGCACCATTTAAATAGAGCACGTCATCAACAATCTTTATCTTGTCTCCGGCCACTCCCACAACTCTTTTAACATAGTCGATGCTCGGATCTCTCGGGTAGCGAAAAACTATGATATCGCCCTTTTCTGGACTTCCCCATTCGAAAAGGCTGGTGTTTAGAAAGGGGATCTTAAAGTTGTAAGCTAACTTAAATGCAAGAAGTCGATCGCCAACCTTGATGGTAGGTTCCATAGACGCTGTAGGCACATAATATGGTGATGCAATGGTCCAGCGAATTGCAAGTACTACAACAACTAGAACTAGTAGTGAAGAGAGGTTTTCAAAGCTAAAAAAACCAGGTTCTTCTTTTTGCTCTTCGATATCAACTGGTTTTTGGGATTGGGTATTGTTGAGATTCTGCTCTTGTGTTGCCATTCACGCCTCTTTATAAAAAAACAAACCATCAGACCAAGGCCGGAGCTTCCAGCAAGCTTACTTAACAATTTAAAGCTTTAAGATAGGGCCTAGCCGATGCACATAAAAACTGTTTGATTCTGGTCTTTGGACCAAAGGAATCACCAGAACTAAGTTGTTCTATCTGGGATACACTAGCAAACGCACATTGTCATTAATCAATTCGGTGTTAAGCCGAAAAGCCAACTCAGTATTAACTTTGAAGCATAAGCGTCCGATTCTTAGAACGGGCTAAGGAGGCTCGGTTCCAGATGAAACTATTGTCACATAATATTAAGTTCTTAATGACTAGACATTTAATCAGCTTAATATTCTGGTTTGTATGTATTGGGTTATGGCCTGAACAGGGCAGTGCAGTAACTGCTAATAAAGTATGGTTTGAATTTCATCAAAGTTTTTACCGAGTTGCGTTTGAATACACCACACCAGAAATCAAAGAATTCCGTGGCGGATATGCAGACTTTAAGTCCAAAAAAGAGGCGGAGAAATTTTTTTGGAGTCTGGTGAAGGGTGCAGATTTTCAGCTTGGGGATCCAAAAATGATCAGCTTTCCTAGCCAAAAAAACAAGCCTAAACCCTGGTAAATAAAAAGGTTGCTGACTTAGATCCGAGGTTTTGCATTCCTGCCATCTCTACGGCGGCATATATTGTAGGGGATTTCCTGCTAGTAAATCTGAGTGTTACCCATAAACTATAGCAAGATTGAGAGGTCTCAGGTCTTGTTAGAAGACTAGTCCATTGCAATCGAAGTTCCAAAGGTGTGAAATGCCCCACATCCCTTCTCGATTAGAACTGATAGATTTATGTTTTAGAGTGAGCTCAAACGAACTGCCTAATAAGTTGCTCAATTACAGAAGGTTGAAACGGCTTAATGATCCAGCCCTTGACCCCTACTTTTTTTCCTAATTCCTTAAGATCTTGGCTAGTTTCGGTGGTGATCATAAAGAAAGGAATGCTAGGAAATTGTTCATCTTCATGGAGCTTCGTACATAAAGATAATCCATCAAGCACAGGCATGTTGAAATCACAAAAAATGAGACCCAACTCATCCCGATGTTTGAGGGCCATTTCGAGGCCTTCCTCGCCATCCCCAGCTTCTACCGCTTCGTGGCCAGTTGCTACAACCATAGATTTAAGTTGCGCCCTTTGAATCATTGCATCATCTATAACCAGAATTTTTGCCATAACTAAATAGTCCACTTGGTTCTTGATTCAGCACCCATTAAAGCCATCGTAAGAATGGTGCATAAACTTAAAAGCTCAGGGATTAACTTGTTAATATTATGTAAAATTATTTTATCCTAAAGGGGCATGTGGGGGAAGGGTTTGGTCTACATCTGAGACCTTTGCAATAACAATGCTATTTGGCCCCACCGTAGTTTGCCTGCATTTGCCTGGAGTTCCTTTCCAAGAGTTAGAAAACTTAGCATCGAAATCGCAATCACGGATATCTTTTGCTGGCTAACAATGAGAGTGTCATTATGAAACAAAGGGATTTTTAGATGATAAGCGGCATAGCAGAGGATTGAGATAAATACTGGTGAACAGAGAATTAAACCGATTTTGCCAAACAATCTATTGTTTTTGTCAGATAAAAATCCAAAAAATGGTACCAGCGTCGCAGCTAGGCCGGCAAGAACTGCAGAAATTGTCGCAGTGAAGTGCGCTCCGAGCAGGCGGGCTTCAGCTGGAAATACAATGGTGCCCACAAAGCCAAGGCAGCTCATCGCCGCTGAAATTCTGATTACATTTGCGCGGCGCTTGGATTGGGATTCGGTCAACTTTGCAAGGATAGTCCACCAAAATACCAAAGTAAGGAGAAGAAAGCCGTAAGATGCTAAGCCGAAGTCACTTCCTGGATTGGGGTAGCCATTAAGGGCTGGTTGTTGTAGGGCGTCACAGAGGTAGTTATTCCAAAAGGAGTAACCGATTGTGGATGAGTCTTTCCATGTGCCGCCAGGATATAGGTTTATTGCAATGCCATAACTTGAATAAAATCCTGAGATTGAGAAGAAAAGTCCAAGACCAAGAAATTGCGATTTTATAAATTGTGCCATATTCAAAAACATACGCTTCCATAAGGTTGTTTTAATTACCAGCCACTTTGAGCTGTTTATACCTGCTTTTTTCAGGAATGGAAATCAATACCGTTTCGGCAATTAGTTTATTAAGAACAAGAGTCTAATAATTAATAATTCGGTTCAAAATTTCGACAATAGATTTGAGAATATATGATGGCACTCAACAATAAGTTCTGATATTATTTTTAGAAATTTATTGAACAAAATATTAAAATTTAAAGAGAAATTTATGAATCTGTTCAGGCTATACCTGCTTTTTTGTACTGTGTTTCTGAGCCCCGCCGTTCTGGCAAACCAGGCTGAGTGGAATGACTCTACCATTTATGCAATCAATAGGGAACCTGCACATAGCACTCTGATTCCAGCATTGGAACGACCAGAAAAAAGTGAAAAGGGTGCTTTGGCGCCATTATTCTTAAGCTTAAATGGATCATGGCGATTCTACTGGAGCCCTAATCCTGAGTTTCGCCCAAAAGAATTTTTTGAAGAAGGATTTGATAGCTCTCTTTGGCCCCAAGTTACGGTACCGGGAAACTGGCAGTTACAAGGCTTTGGCTTACCCATATATTCCAATATGACTTACCCGTTCCCGGTTGACACTAATGGCAAAATATCTACCGATTACGATTCCCATGAAATCTATGACAGAAGCTTTACTGCTCCTGTTGGCTCATACCTCCGCCAATTTGAACTTCCTTCACAATTTGAAGGCGATCAAGTGTTTATTCATTTTGCTGGTGTCAAATCTGCTTTTTATGTGTGGGTAAATGGCCACAAAGTCGGTTATAGCCAGGATAGTATGAGCCCTGCTGAATTCAACATAACGCCATTTTTGCGTCCAGGAAGCAACCTTCTTGCAGTGGAAGTATACCGATGGTCTGATGGGAGTTATTTGGAAGATCAAGATATGTGGCGCTTAAGCGGAATTTTTCGTGACGTTTACTTAATGGCATCACCAAAACTTCATGTCCGCGACTACTTTGTCAAAAGTGACTTAGATGCAAACTATAAAGATGCACTACTAAGTATCGAGGCAAAAGTAAGGAACTATGATTCAAAACCGAGCTCTGCTTATTATGCGGAGGTGATGATAACTGACGCTGAGGGTAAACCTAGCCTGAGTGAGTCTTTACGCTCTAAAGTGTATTCTTGGCAAGGTGGAGAAGAAAAAACTATTACACTACAGGTTCCAGTCAAAAACCCAAGAAAATGGTCCTCAGAAGATCCATATCTATACAAGGTAGAGATTAGTTTGAAAAACCCTTCGGGAGAGAACATAGAACAAGTTTATGATTATTTTGGATTTAGGAAAGTTGAGATTATCAACAAACAACTCCACATAAATGGGCAGGCATTAACAATTAAAGGGGTGAACAGGCATGAGCATGACCCTGATTTCGGAAGAGCTGTGCCACTTTCGCGTATGTTAGAGGATGTGAAGCTCATCAAGCAAAATAATTTCAATGCAGTTCGCACCTCCCACTACCCAAGTGATCCTAAGTGGTATGAACTAGCTGACCAATTTGGTTTATACCTTGTTGACGAAGCAAACCTAGAAAGTCACGGCATCAGAGATGACATACCTAAGAGTAAGCCTGAGTGGACTGGAGCATGTGTAGATAGGATGCAAAGTGTTGTTGAGCGGGACAAAAATCATCCTTCAGTAATAATATGGTCCCTGGGCAATGAAGCGGGTTTTGGTGATAATCATAAAGCTATGGCAGCTTTTGTTAGGAAACGTGATACTACGCGCCCTATTTTGTATGAACAAGCTTTTGAAGATCCATTAGTCGATATAGTTTCGCCAATGTATTCAAGTTTAAAAGATCTTAAAAAATATATTGCATCTGAGCCAGGGCGTCCTCTAATCATGGTTGAATATGCTCATGCGATGGGGAATAGCTTGGGTAATTTTAAAGATTATTGGGATTTGATTGAGTCCGAACACTTATTACAAGGTGGATTTATTTGGGACTGGGTCGATCAAGGATTGAGAAAACAAACAGCTGATGGACAATCATATTTTGCTTATGGTGGAGATTTTGGAGATAAGCCAAATGATAGCAATTTTTGCATCAATGGAATTGTAGATCCAGATCGCAAACCTCATCCAAGTTTATTGGAAGCTAAAAAAGTTCAGCAAGCTATTAAGTTACGGATGATTGACCGGAAGAAATTACTCTTTCAGGCTGAAAATCAATATTTATTTACTAACCTTGATCAATTTGTCATTAAGTGGATTTTACGAAAAAATGGAAAAACCTTTATTAAAGGAGATTACGGAAGTCTTGAATTGGCTCCAGGTAAGTCAGGAGAGTTGTCGTTTAACAGCCTTAGGCAGTGGCTTGATGACAAGCATGAATTCCATTTAAGCATATCTGTTCATAAAAAAAATAGTAGTTTATGGGCTCCTGCAGGCTATGAAGTAGCTTGGGAGCAGTTTGAACTTAATGCTGCACCGGAAATCCAAAAACTCGATTACGTTAAAAGTGGTTCTGCTGGTTTAGAGATTACCGAGGATGAACAACGGATTCTAATTAAAAATCCTGATCTTGAGATACAGTTTTCCAAGCAAAGTTGTTCTATAGAAAAATACCGATTTAGAAAGCAAGACCTAATTCTTGGACCTATCAAAAATAATTTTTGGCGTGCGCCTGTAGATAATGATCGTGGATTTAATATTCAATGGAAAATGGGTGTTTGGAAAATCTACTCTGAGAATTTAAACTGCGCTTCTATCAAATATTTCAGAGAGGAATCAGGGGCTTTAGCTGTTAATGCTACGTTTTTAGGCCCTGATGGTGAAATTGCTAAAACTTCTAATCAATATACGATTAGTTCCAATGGTACTCTGTCGGTGAGAATTACCTTTGAACCTTTAGGAGATAGTTTACCTGAAATGCCACGAATTGGACTAAGTTTCAAGGTCCCTAAGGAATATAAGCAGATTTCATGGTTTGGAAGAGGCCCTCATGAAAGTTACGCTGATCGTCATGAAAGCACGCAAATTGCAGTTTACAAAAAAGATCTTTTTGAGCAAACTCATGAGTATATTAGACCACAAGAGAATGGAAATAAATTAGAACTCAGATGGCTTGGAATCTTGGATGAAAAGGGTAAAGGGCTCATTATCCAAGCTGACAATTATTTTCAGGCGAGTGCGCAACCATACTCAATAGAGCAATTGGAAAATGCTTCTTATTATCATGAATTGTCTAAATGGGAACATATCCATGTAAATCTTGATGGGAAGCAAATGGGGGTTGGAGGCATTCATTCCTGGGGGACTCTTCCCCTAGTACCTTATCGAGTCAAACCCGAGCCTTATCAATTCGTTTTTGATCTAATTCCGAGTCAGTTACTGGAGCAGTATCAATTGGTTCGTAATTAAATATTAATTAGTAAACTGGGAGGTCTATAAGAATATGAGACGAATACGCTTGCTAACAGGGTTAATGATTTTCTACTTTGGTTTAAGTTCGCAATTGTGCCTAGGCTTAGGTTTCAGCGATCCAGGAGAATTAGTACTCCTACCTGGTGACCACGAAATTAGAATTGATCTTAAAAATTTACTCGAGCTTGATGCTCGCTATCAGCTTGGTAGTGAGTGGGGGAAAAAGGCTTTGAGTCGGAGAAACCTTAATAAATACCCTCCTAGTTTTCAGAAAGCTGCTCTCGCTACCTTGAGAGTAGGTGGTGCAACCGGTTTTTATATCGGTGAATATAATGGTTATCATTTGGTAGCTACCAATCATCATGTTATGCCCCGTGAAAGTGCATGCCTTGGCCGCGATGTTAAGTTTAAGCTCTTGGAAAAAAGCTTTGTATGTAAGAAATTTTTTGGACACTGGACCGATATAGATTTTGCTTTGTTTGCAATAGAGGTTAACAAGTCAGAGGATATCGAGCTTTTATCTAGAGTGAAATTGGATGTGGATTTCAATTCAGATCTTTATCCTGGGCAAGAACTCCTGACGATAGGATATGGGGTTGCAAATAACCCAATTAGAAGAATTGTAGGAACAATGGATTCAGACTGTAAGGTGTTTTCTGAGCAAGGGGAATTTAGATTTATGGCAGATCCGGATGTTTTAAATCCTGGTCCTTACAAAGCATGGTCATTTGCACTTGGGTGTGATGTTTCTCATGGTGATTCCGGCTCTGCAATTGTCGATCGAGAAAGTGGTAAGGTGGTAGGCATTATTTGGACGGGAAAAATACCCAAGGATTCTAAAGTACAGGATTCTGAATATCTATCACAAATTCTTGAAGAGAATTCACCAGAAATATGGATAGACTTAAATTATGCAGTTCCTGCAAGTAAGATCAGGGAAATATTGCAAAATATCATCGATCAAGGTGACTTAGACGAAGACATCTCCGCAACATTGCAAAATTTTATTAGTCGGTAAAGTTGTAGCAGATCGATTTCTACTGATTAAGACACCCCTAGCATTCCTCTCTTTTATTTTGTTAGACATATATATTGACTATCTCTTGCTAAATGGTCTATCTATTAGAAATCTGGCTAACTGGTCAGGAGATTCAATTGGTCTTATTTGAAAATTACTTAATCCAAGCATTCAGCACGGGTTTATCATAACCGTAAACTTAATAGTTTAATGTATAGGAATTTCAATAACTGATTGGCGGGATTTATCGTTGTAATTTTAAGGGTTTTTAAATTAAGTATTGCCCGATTATTTTTAGGTTGTCATGAAACTTTTCCTCCGTTTTTGTGATTGCTCTTCCATAATTT
>JBGCDR010000100.1:0-3687 GCA_045105515.1 Oligoflexales bacterium | reverse complement strand
ACTTAAGATTTTTCTCTTATTAGCTCTTAAACACATCTTAGGAAGGGGAATTTTGATGAAAATATTTTTTTCAAGCACAAATTTGTTTTGAATTCTGGACGGCAAGATTATTTTTGCATTTTCTTATTGAATTCAAGCAAGAAAAAATCGATTGAATGGTCTTACAGAGTTTCGAATTCGCAGAGATGTGTATCTGAGATATTCGACTTAATCTACCATAAAAAGTATGACCAGTTCGGCACAGATCCATATGAAAGCCTAAAAATTGTTAAAATAGTTGAAAATACGAGAGAGAGATTTAACGCAGTACGGAAAATAGACAGTTACCTGAGCGGCCAATCCTATGGGATTTCTTCAAAGTACAAAATTTTTTCAACTTGTCGTTTCAATGTTGAACATCCAAATAAACAAGAATACTTGAAAAGGTGGAAAAATTGGAAATAAATTTCTCTCAATTCACTTTACCACGCAATCAAATACTCAGCATTCAAATCATCGCATATGGGGAAACAACTCCGGAATCTGTAGTTACAGAAGTGAAATTCACCTCTAAACATCGTAATAAGTGTTATAATGTAAATCAAGAATGTAGAGGTAGTGTATGAGATTATCCTTTATTTTTGTAATTCTCTCGATATTTCTAAACTCTTGCTTTACTTCATGGGTTGAAGAATTGACTGAACGGCAATATGTCCCTGATCTAATATATCCTGAAGAGGCAATGGATCAAAAACAATATATTCAACTAGCAGAGCAATTTAAACTACCGCCAGATCCTGGGAAAAAGGGAAAAGAAACTCTTTTCGGAATTGACTCCGATAATGATGGGCTTCGTGATGATATTCAGCGATGGATAGTTTTTAACTACCCAGAGGAGCCTCTGATTAGAAAGTCACTTAGACAACTTGCAATAGATCATATTGACACTTTTAGGTTTATTGATGACAAAGAAAAATCAATTACATCTTCACACAGGTCCCAAGAATCTCTTAACTGTGTTTCTGACATATTTCAGCTTGTTTACTTTAAGGCTGAATTATCTCCTCCTTCATGGATAAGTAGTATTATAATTCAACCAATAGAAAACACTCCTCAGAGAGCTGATGCAGCCCAAAAAGCCCGAAAAAATTTTTCCAGTGAGAAAGCAAAATCTAATTGGGACAAACTTTCAACTTGCCGTTTTGAAGTAGAGCATCCAAATTTAGAAGAATACCTGGAAAAATGAAAGACTTATTATAAATAAACTTCACTCTAACTAATCGATTGCATTAAGTTTTATGAAGCCAATCTACACATTTTTAGTTCTTTTGACATTTCAAACCTCTTGTACGGATTTTATGAATCTTTTCCATAGCTACAACTATGGATTTGAAGATTTAGAAGACATAGACCCAGAGTTAAAGAAGGAATTGACCAAACGATTTAACTTACCTCCTGATCCTGGCGACAAAGGAATAGAAACGCTATTTGGAATTGATGCTGATAAAGACGGGCTTCGTGATGATGTTCAAAGATGGATCTATTTTCACTATCCAGATGAACCTTTGATTCGCAAAGCACTAAGGCAATTAGCGATAGATCATATAGAAAACTTTAAATATGGTGATAATAGGGAAAAATCTGTTAAGGCCTCCCACAAAGCCTTAGACTCAGTTGCCTGTTCTTATGATATTTTTAGTCTGAATTATTTCAAGAAAAGACAAACAAATTTAGAGGAAATAAAAATATTAAAGGTAATTGAAAATACAAGAGAAAGATACACAGCATCTAGAAAATCAGATAGAAATTTTTCTGGTCAGAGTCGTTCAACTCCAGAACCGTTTACATCTTGCAGATTTGAGGTAGATCATCCCGACAAAGAAGAGTATTTGAGGGAAAATGGTTATATAAAGTAGAAATTAAAAATCAAATCATCGAAATATTTCTTTTCCTTCGCTCTCTCGCATATTGACGGTCAGTAGTCTTGAACTACTCACACTCTCGGTCCCAACGTTCAACATCAATCTCAGTTAGCTTAGATAGAATAACCTTTGCAGATGGGGTTACAACACCAGAGTCAGTGGGTGCAGAAATAATATTTGGTTCTAGTATGAAATCATCTAATTAGCGCTTATAATAAGAGGATTCACCTGGAGAAAGGGAAATTATGAGGTTGGTCTATATATTTGTTGTGCTTTTGATATTTCAAACCTCTTGTATATTTAGCTGGCATGAGGAAGGAATTCTCGATTCTGTCTATGGGCCAACAAACACCGACATAGGTCGAGACCTTGAAAGGAAGTTGACAAAAAAATTTAATTTACCTCCGGACCCTGGGTGGTGGGGAAAACAAAGTTTACTTAGAGTTGATGCCGACAATAATGGGCTCAGAGATGATGTTCAACGATGGATTTATTTTAACTACCCTGAAGAACCTTTAATAAGAAAAGCATTAAATCAAGAAGCGATTGATAGAATCGAAACTTTCAAGCTTTTCAGTGATAAAGAAAAATCTACAATAGATGCTTCAAACAAATTTATGAAGTCGATGAGCTGTAAAAACGATATCTTCGATATGGTTTACTTCAAGAATGAAAAAGTTCCTAATGCCATTGATAGGAAAAAAATTGATAGAATTATAGTAAACACAAAGGAAAGATTTGAAGCTGACCTGAATTTAAACCTTTTTCAGTTGATGAAGGCATTTAAACAGATCGGATCAAAGGAAAGCTAGACATGCTGCCCGTAAGGACACCCTAAAAATTATCTAAAACCCAGCTACTAGTTCTTCTTTGGTAGTCACCTTCTTTAATTGGCCTAAGGATATTTACTTTAAACAAGCTGATGCGGAGCCAGACCAAAATCATATGCCGACTTTTAGATAAAGACTAGTTTGAATAAGAGGATGCAGGTGGTTTAGAGAATAACCTCTTTTACTGGTAACCTTGGGCTTTTAGGACACTGACTCCATTCAATTAGCCCAGCTCTTGCAACAAAGAAGAGCTTCTTGTCTTCATCGATATTTGCCAAGGTTTTCATTTCTAAATTGCTTTGGTCCCAATCTGAGAGGCTTGAAAGAGGCGCTAGTGCCACGCCTAGACCAGTCAATTGGAGCCATTTCCGTAACAATAGCCTCCCCACTTCGATTGGATGTAAATCTTTCTCACAGTGAAACAGGAGGTTGAAATGGGCAAATTTTGTTTGAGTTGATTCTCCTACTAAAATTTTTTTTAGCCCTATTCGGATCAACTGCTGAAAAACGACTGGCTTCAATGCCCATTTACCGAAAAAAGCCTCAATTTTGTTGAGAGACATACATTCTGCGTTAAGGCCATCTCTATCCCAGTCTGGGTGACTTTTGGAAAATCTGAGCCACTTATATAGCTCAGATTCATATGCTAGTTGACCAATAAAATGAACATTCGCTTCATCAACTAGTGCAGCAGTTCTTTTGATCTTAGATTGTTCCATCATATAAGATAAACCCGAAATCCTTGATAAATGCAACGCAGCTTCTTCAATTTGATTCTTTGTGCATTTGGGAAATTTCCCCCTAAAACATCGCCTTTTTTCTAAATAGTGCCTGATTGGAAACACACCGCCGCCTTTGTATGTAAGGCTTAGAGCACTATAATCTTTAGCGAATTTCCCCAGTTTCTCTAAAAAGGCTATAATTGTCGGAAAATCAAAAGATCTTGGGGGTGCCCA
>JBGCDR010000099.1:0-3625 GCA_045105515.1 Oligoflexales bacterium | reverse complement strand
GAAGAGTTTTCTTGAGTTTTTGTAGATATTCTGCGAGCATTACCCTGCACCTTATTTGTTTTAGTTTCGCAACCAAACTATAAGGTGCATCCTTCTTTTCTTCAAGATTTTAGATAGTTAAAACCCCGGTCACGCATGAATGCCTACTATTTCTTCATTTATCTCACTGTCAAGAGCAATACCAAAGAAATCCATCTTTTCGCAGATTCTTTTTCTGACAAAAGGAGAATTTTCTGCAATCCCCCCAGCCATAATAATTGCATCAGCACCATTCATGAGAGCGAGATAGCTTGCAATATATTTTTTGACTCTCTGAACAAATATTTCTATGGCTAAATTAGCACGTCTGTCGTTAGATTCTTTCACTTCATCGACCAGATCTTTCATATCATTGGTAATACCTGATATTCCTAATAGCCCCGATTGTTTATTTAGAATCGAAAAAATCTCTTCGATTCTTAATCCTTCCTTGAGATGCAAAAATTCGATAATAGCAGGATCAATATCTCCAGACCTGGTCCCCATTACCAAGCCTTCTAATGGGGTTATCCCCATAGAAGTGTCTACAGATACACCATTTTCAATAGCACAGACTGAACAACCATTTCCTAAATGCAAAGTAATAATTCGTACTTCATTTTTTTTAATATTTATTAATTGTTTATATCGAAAAGAAATATAGCGATGAGAAGTACCATGAAAACCATAGCGCCTTAGTTTGTAGCGTCTGTAGTATTGATAAGGAAGAGCATAAAGAAATGATTTTTCTGGTATCGTAGCATGAAATGCTGTATCAAAAACAGCTACCTGGGGTATTTTATGACCTAGAATTTCCTGAACAGCTCTAATTCCAGAAATATTTGAGGGGTTATGAAGGGGAGCAAGATCGATACAGTCAGAGATACCTTTGATTACATTTTCGTCAATCAACACCGATGAAGAAAATTTTTCACCGCCATGAACAATTCGATGACCAACGGCATCAATTTTGTTACTGCTATCCATTTCATTTATGAAGCTTAATATGACATCAAGCGCCTTGGAGTGTGAACGTACAGGTTTAGTAAATTTATTAACCTGTTGATCTTTCTTAATAGTTATTACAGATTCACTTCCTATTCTCTCAATCATTCCTTTGATAAGAATTTTATCACGGTTATTTCGCATTTTTTCATCATCTGTTTCAATGACCTGAAATTTTATGGTTGAACTGCCACAATTAAGGACTAAAACAATCATCTGCAACCTCACACTAAGTTCTTCGTTGCCTTTAAATTGCCCACCTAGTAGCAGAATGCTTTTCCTGAGTTACGAAGAAAAATGCAAACCTTCAAAATAGGCATAAAAAGCATTTTAAAAATGGATCTCATTGCTAACTATTTTTTCTAAATCATCAATCTTAAACTCTTTCACAAAGCCATATACCAATGATATTATTATTTTTTAGTCCAAATAAAACTGGTAATCAACCTGCATGGTACAATGTAAGATAGACAAAGCAAGCCAAAGAGCGCGACCACCAATGCAATACCAAAGTTCAGACCAAAGTCAAATAAAACCGAATGAATTAAACGAGAGCTATGCCGGATTCTATCACAAAGCTTGCGCCTCTATCTTGGATTCTTGTGTCTTATCTGTCTGTCTCATTATTATTAACTTAGGTTTAAACTTGGACTCAAAGGGTCTTCAATCTTATTTAGTGTTTTGGTCAATAAGCACCACATATTTCACCTGTTTCCTCGCAACTTGCCAAACCACACTTGGTGGAATGGCAATGGGTCTTCATGTCTGCGATCAAGTTGGTGAAAAAATTGGCTTTGCTAAAGCATTAGTCCGCTCGCTCTCATCAATTTTATCTGGATTGATTTTGGGTTTTGGTTATCTACTGAGTGCGTTCACGGAAAAAAATCAGACTTTACACGATATCATCGCAAAAACCTATGTTAAGACCTCAAAGGAAGGATCTAATCTCAAATACCTATTTTATTCTATATTATTGTCTATTATTGCCATATTATTTACAATTACTCTAAATATTATACTTGTCGGTAAAGATTCTATTCATTCAGCTATAAACAAGGGAAAAGGTTCAAAAGAAAAAGAAATTTTTTCCACAAGCATTGATAATCCAAAGTGGATTAAATCCCAAAAAAAAGTCAAGAGAAAGTCATTTAATAAAAATATGATCAATAAAATGATCATATTGAATAGAATTAATCGAATGCCATTTCGACTAAATAGAATGCAAAAAAATACCAACGATAGTTTATTCAAGAAACTAGATTTTAAAAGTGCAATACCTTTAAAAATCAAAGGTGTTTTTATCAATCCAAAAGGCAAAAGAATCGTACAAGTAGGTATGCTAAATAAGCTATTTTACCGGACTTTAAGCTTTGAAATTTTGGATTCAAAGGGCAAAAAATTGAAAGAACATCAGAAAGAATTCAACAATAAGCTGGCATTGATATCTTTTTGGCTTCCTACCCATGCTTCCAGTGATACATATACCCTCAGAGCATACTTTCCCACAAATTATACAACAGTCTATTTTTCTCGTAAAGATCTTGCTGGAACAGCGTATAAATTAGAGACAGGAACAGCTATCCAACTCAAAAAAAAATCTAAGCTAAATTTCAAATTCGCAATCAAGGGTAAGCGCAAGGATTTTGATAATTTGGAGTTTATTCCCTTTAATTCTGCTAAAACTGTGATTGGGAACAAACCATTGATAATGAGTATGGGCGAAAGTCATTCTGTCAATTTCAAATCTGACAAGGAACCTATAGCATTCGTTACCATGCTGCATTTTAAAGATAAGAAATATATTGAAGAGCAATTCGAAATAGATTTATCAAAAACAGTTGACAACATCCAAAGGACTTCAGTTTCTACTGGTACTGAATCAAGTAAACCAACACATGGAAGAAAAAAAAGAGCAAACCAAGAAAAAATTAAATGCAAATACCTAAAAAAAAATATAAAACTATGTGCTCCTCATGCTTGCACATATGATTCACAAATTCCAATTGTTAACAAGTTGGCTGTAGTGACTAAAAAAGTAATAGGATCTTTTAAAGGTAATGAATGTAGAATTGAAGAAACCATTAAGACACAAGACGATAATAGAATTATTTCAAAGATAGAGTGTCGTTTTCGTGGCAACGATAGATATAATGCAGCAAAATCCTTTGCTCATGATTGGAAATCACAGGAATATATTGCCTTTATGAAAAATCAAATCAACATCGGAACTTGCAAGAAAAGATAAATAGAGCTAATCTAAGAGGCTCCTTTGCTATTATTCGACTTGATATTTTTTTTATTAAAAATCTTATAGAATAACTTTTTTAATAATTTGGGCTTTCTTTTTGGATTAGGATGATCATCTGCCCAATCTTTTAAGAGTCTTAGTTCTCGATTAACAGGTAATTTTTGTTTTAGAATTTCTAATTGAGGATATACGCAATAACGATTTATTAGGTTTTTATATATACTGGCATCTAGGACCTAATCTGTAGAAAGATCCTCTAAAATTGATTTATGACAGAGTTTCCGATGATTTTAATTATGTAAAAAAAATCACGGCGGTGTCGGTGTCTATATTTACCGCCAACACAATGCCGAT
>JBGCDR010000098.1:0-20115 GCA_045105515.1 Oligoflexales bacterium | reverse complement strand
CGCAGCTTCTTCAAAGTTAAGAGTCAGAATTGATAAGCTTCGTGATGAAATAGGTTACGCAGCAGCAGGTCTTTGGAACTATAAAATAACATAAATTAAGCTACCAAAGGGTTTTATCAATTGTTAGACAACTCTATTATGCTTGAATAGTCAAAAAAATACATCTCAAATATTTTTGACAACAAAAATTTTGTTAAAAAAATATGCTGAACCCATTTTAACGTACTTCAAAATTTGGTTAAAAGCTTACTTGAATCAACCCTGCTTTTACACCTATATCTAACTCATCTTATTGGGTTGATATTTATCATCTGCTAAAAGATAAAATTCATCAAATCAGTTGCTTATGTTATCAATTTTGTCAGGAACCTTGACAAGATCTAGTCAAGCCCTAGGTTTATCTGTGAATGTAATTCGTTTTATAGGTGAACTTATGTTAAAAAAGCTTGAATGGGACTATAAAATCACGGGATTGATCTTACTTGCTTCGATTCTGTTTTTAGCGTTGCTTGTGGGTAAACTAATTGCTGGTGATGCTTTTTTATTTTTTGTTGGCCTTAGCTTTTTGCTAGGTTTAGGACTTAGTTCGAGTCTGTCTAGTAATATGGTTTTAAGATCTCTAGGTGCAAAAAATTTTCAGGCTTACGATGAGACTTATCTGGATAATCTTAGTGTTGGACTCGTTAAAGAAGCTGGACTTAAAAAATTTCCGAAATTCTTTTTAATTCCGAAGAAAGAGATTAATGCTTTGACTTTCGGCAGTCAAGACAGCCCGATTATTTGTATTTCTATGGGAGCTATGCAATCCCTTACCCATAGAGAGATGCAAGGAATCATAGCTCATGAAATTGCACACATCAAATCTGGAGATTTTAGATTAAATCAATTTCTCAACCTTGTGCAGAGCTATGCAAATTTCTTAACTGGCTTTGCTCTTATCTCGTGCTTATTGTCCTTACCGCTTATTTTAGCTGGTATAGCTCAGGTTTCTTTGGAAATTATTTTGGTTTCTTTGCTAGCCCCTATCTTATTGGTGTTTTTTCGTTTTGCATTAAGTCGTAATCGTGAATTTGCAGCTGACTTAGAGGCTGTGAGGCTGACTAAAGACCCAATAGGGCTTGCTAATGCTTTGCGTAAATCAAGCCAATTCTTGAATGTGTGGGGACTTGTTTTCAAACTAAGAAATAAGAATATTTGCCCCCTTTTACAGTCTCATCCACAAATAGAGGATAGAATAAGACGTTTATTGAGTCTTGTCAGTATGAATCGAAGTTGGGGGAATCTATGGTTTCCTGCTGGATAAAACCTTTGCTGAATTAATTAAACCTAAAAATACGCTTAGAAGTGCAGCAAAAAATACCAGAGCTGCAGTTTGATTTTGAGAGATAAGTTTTATGCCATGTAAAATATATGCAGGTATGATGAGCAAGCCTCTGCTTATGGTGCGTAGTCGTTCGGATTTAGCAATGGAATTTGCTATTGCCGGGCTGTTTTTGTAGTAATAGGAAACAATCTGTTTACCAAACCTGTACTTCAGGAGGATGTTGCTGCGAAACCAGCGAAACACCTCCACATGACGGTGAAAAGGAGTACCAAATGCGGCTGTGGCGATAAAACAGCGAGTGTCCGTTAGACTGCCTTCTTCTTCGCCATTTGACTCTGTTAAGCTTAAGCTTAGGATAGTGGTACCAACTTTACATACAGATCGCTTGGTACCATCTTGGTACTGGAGTGCTATGGTATAGCTGGTATCAGGTTCTAAGTTATTAAAGCTAAAGCCACCTTTATCGTTACGAACAAGCTTAAAGACTAGAGCTTTGTCTTGCAGGTCAGCTTGATCAGAGCTTATGTAGATTTGATTAGAATCACCCTCACATTGAATACAATGCTCTTCGCCAGCCACATACCTACATCCAGAAAAGTCAGGATCAGACCCTTCTGTGTTTATCGCCTGCTTTGCCTGCAAATCAATTTCTGATTCACCCTCCTTAAAGAGCATAACCAGCATGTTACTCACTTTGTGAGCCTTACTATCAGAGTGTTTAATGGCAGTTGATTTTTCCCACTCAATGTCTAGCCCTTTATGAATAGAGAGTACTTTAAAACCTGTAGGCGCTTCGATGGGATTGTGGTTAAACAAACTAGCTGTGCCCCTGCCTTCTACAGTTGCTCCGTTCTTATCTTTATAGAGGAATACAGCTTTGATCGGTATGCTACCACTTTCAGCTAGAATTTTAATGGTATTTTCATCGTTATTGTTGATTCCAATTGTCACATTATAGGTGATTTTATATTTGTCAGAAGACTCTGCTAGCAATTCTGGGCTGCTTGCATTTGACTGCCAATAAAGATCTAAGTTGTAATTATGATCTTTAGATCCGGCTGAACGAGCTATAGGCTTGTCTTCCGCACCAACCTTGAAATTAATCTGATCTACAAGCTTAGTTTGCTCTTCTATTTCAGATTTGTATAAACCCGAGACAGTACAAACTAAGTTGATGCTTTTATAACCTGAAGGAATAATAGCTTCTTTGATTGATATCACAGCTGCGTTGGCAGCGCTAAAGCAAATTATATTAAAAAAAGCTAGCAAGATTAAAACTAGTTTCATGAATCCTCCAATTAAAAATTTTTTCTCAATAGAATTAATCTGCAAGAACCAAACAGGTAGCTTACCGTACGCTTATGCTCAAACCCAAGGTCATGGAGTACCTTATTGAGCTCTTTATAAGAGTAGAATGAACCCACACTCTTAGGTAAATAGTGGTAAGCTTCTCTATCACTCAGAAAGCCACCTATTTTTGGGAGTATTCGATGAAAATACCATTGAAATAGATGTGAAAAGACCGTATTGTCAGGTGAAAAAAACTCAAGGATTAAGAGCTTTCCATCGGGTTTTAATACCCGTGCAAATTCAGATAGCGCTTTCTTTTTGTTAATGACGTTTCGCAGACCAAAGGAAATGGAAACTGTGTCAAACTTAGCATCAGAAAATTGTAATTCCTCAGCGCTCATAACGTCAAATTTTAGCTTCGAAGAAAATTGGTAAGGCCTACTTTTTATTTCTGCTAAATTAAGCATTTTCTGGGAAATATCGACGCCGAATAGCTCCTTAGCGAATGGGCGGTATTGTCCAATTGTGGTTATTACATCACCAGTGCCCGTAGCTACGTCGAGATAAGAGGCATTATTTTGATCGGAGGATAGGCTGACGAGTCTTTTTCGCCACCTTTTATCCTGCCGCATACTAAGAAGGGCATTCAGAAAGTCATAGCGAGGCGCTACCTTGTCGAACATTTGAGCGATTTTTGCTTCGCTTTCTGGGCTTGTCATCATGCTTAGAACCTCGGGCAAGAGTTGGTCGGCTACTGCACAGGTATGATATCCTCAACGCTCACGCGATCAAGGTTTAAAATAAATTCAGGCCCTAATGCCATTGAGGGCGAGTAGACTCCAGCATCAATTTCACCTTTTAAAACTTTTTGGGCAATACATAGGGTTGACTGGGCGGTGAAGTGATAAGCCTCATTAGTCTTTAGTCTTAAGCTTTTTGCTTTTCCTTCAGCGTTTCTAACTTCCCCCCAAACGACGGCAGAACCTTTTTGCAAGACTCTTGGCTTTGGGGCACTATAGATAAAACCGATCTGTTTTTTAATCCATTCGAGGACAAAAGGAATAAATAATAGAGGACGCACTAACCTAGACATCTTTATATACCTTAGCTCTTTAGTTTTGACTGAAAAAAATGTTTGGATATTTGGAATCCGGGTTGAATGCCAGCAGCTGCTGAGCTCTGCAAGGGGCATGGAAACACTAAGGCTGCTTTGTTCTGAAAATGGAATGAGTTTTGTTTTCCAGGCATTGGGAACCTTCTTAAGTTTGTTGTCTAGGCGAACCCTCCCCCCTTGTGCTATTGCTTCTGCCAAAGATTTTAGCGTTCCATAGGATGGCTTAGTGCCATTGATTTTAATTCCTATAGTAAGATTAGTTGCGTCGGGAAGTTTATTTTTAAGGAAGGCAGCCAAGCAATCAGAAGGAACTACATCAAATCCTGAGCCTGGAATCACGGTCAAACCTTTTTGCTGCCACATACTGGCATTTGCAAAGATCTCTTCGAAAGTTTTGAGTTCTCCCGATACATCTATGTAGTGAGTATTGGTTTGGTAGCATGCTTCTAAAAGAGGTTTGGCTGTTTTAGAGAATGGCCCTGCGCAGTTAACCAATAAGTGGATATCCTCAAAGAAACTTTTGTCTATGGGAGTTTTGAGATCAAAAATCCGACTTGGAAGTTGAAGTTCAAGGCCCAAATCAATAATTTCTTGTGCATTTCTTCCGGCTAGGATTGGTCTAAAGCCCTTTTCCACAGCTCTGTAAACTATTTGCCTAGCAGTATAGCCGTTTGCACCATAGATGAGCCACTTTTTTTCCATTTGTTTTTGCTCCCTTATAAGCTATTCAGCGAATTTTTTTGCCCGTAGAGATTATGAGGGGCCCATTGGGCTCATTCATTAAGGCTCATCATAAGCAAACTAAGCCATTCGGAAAAGGCTTGTTTCGAGGCTATCGCTTTGATTTAAGGTATTTTTTGCCCTTTTCAAATCTTCTGTATGGAAAAAAACAGATAGGTTGAAAAAAAGGCTCTAAATATTTAAATATAAATAGATAATTAGGCAATCTTTCAAGTTTTTGGGACACTGGCCGATCATGTTATTATCGTATGGGAAGTGTACTTAGATGTGCACGCTTTTACTTTGATTCGAGACCACTAGGGGGGGTGAAATGTTTAACCAGACTCTAAAAGCATTAATGGTCAGTCTTGGTAGTATGCTTTTTGCCATTTCAGTTTCTATATCTGAACTCCACGCAAGACAGTTGGTGCCTAAAAGGGCAGGTGTTAAAGTTTACGACAAAGCTAGCAGAAAAGGGAGTGTTCTTAAGAAGCTTAGCAAAAGTGATAGCATCGAGGAATTAGGTCGCAGTGGGATGTTCTGGAAAGTAAAACTTGAAGGTGGCAAAGAAGGTTATGTTTCAGTGATGAAGGTCAAGAGAAAACCTTCAAAAAAGAGTGGAGAGTTTTCGACTGCTTTGAGGAAAGCAATTCAGCAAGGACGATCTGCAGATGATGCTTCAAATGTTCGAAACCGCTCAGCTGTGATGGGTGTTAGGGGACTAGATGAGAGTGATGATACTGCTTTTGCTGGAAATGTAAAGCCCAACCCAAGACTTGTTGTGGCAATGGAAAATTTGAACATAGATCCTAAATCTATTGAACAGATAGGCAACATGGTTGAGAGAGAAATTGAGTTTAAGCTTAAGAAAAAGGAATAGTTTACCTACGAATTTCTTACCTCCTATTCTCTCATTTACCCTATAAATTTCCGTGAAAATATTAGAATACTAATTTTCGTAGTATCATATTGATGTGTAAAAAAATTACATGTGATTCCAATTATCATCATTAGAGGCCATGTATGAGGGTTTCAGTTCAACTGACTTTTAAGCTAATTTTAGCAAGCTTACTAGGGTCATGTACCTTGTTAAACGGTACTAAAGATGAAGCAGAACCAAAGCTTTCGAAAGAAGAACAGAAAAAATTAAGTGAATATAAGGCAGAAGTAACTTTGGGTCGAGATATGGCAGGTAGACTTTTGCAATACTATGGTACCTATGGTGATGAGTCCTTAATTGGATATGTCAATCAAGTTGGTCTTTATGTTGCAAGTTATAGTGATTACCCTGATCGTCGCTATATGTTTTCTATCTTAGATTCTGAATCAGTAAATGCTTTTGCAGCACCTGGTGGTTATATTCTTGTTACTCTTGGAAGCATCAGAAATGCAAAATCTGAAGCAGAATTAGCAATGGTCTTAGGTCATGAAATCGCCCATGTAGGCAAAAAGCACATGTTTAATACATTGAAGAGTATGGGTGATAGTGAAATGGAAAAGGCTGCTGATGATAACGAAAAGAAAGGGAAATCATCACTATCAATCGAAAGCGAGGTTCGAAAACGTCCAACTGCTGATACTTCAGAATCAGCAGAATTGTTAACACGATATCTTTCTCAGTCTGCTGGAGCAGCGATGACTTTGTTGCAAGCAGCTAAAGCAGGAATGAATGTTCTGTTGGAACAAGGACTTGATAAAAAGCTTGAGTATGAAGCTGATCACGAAGGTGTGGCATACGCTATTCGGGCAGGGTATGAGCCCAAGGCGCTGCTTCGGTTTTTAACGAGACTTCAGAAAGCAAAAAAGAAAAAGAAGGTAAGTGCAAAAATCTTGGAAAAAACTCATCCTAAAATTACCGACAGAAAAGATCGCATAAAAAAACTTTTGGCTAAAATGGATGCGAAAAAAATTACTGGAGCAAGTGGGAAATCTCGATACAAAAACTATATTGAGGCACTACCCAAAAAAGAAGATTGAAATATCAAAGATCTAAGATTCATTTGAGGTGAATATGAAATTTCGTACCTTTAAGATCAATTATTTCTTATCTATTGCAGTATTTTGTGGAAGCCTAAAAGCGTATGCTGATCAGTTTCACTATCAAAACTTTTTGATTGGCGATCGTGCTATTGGACTAGGTGGCGCCTACGGGGCTGTGTCTGATGATGCGTCGGGTGTCTATTATAATCCAGCAGGTATAGCATTTGCTTTATCGAATGATATTTCTGGCTCCGCTAATGCCATGTATAACAAAACACTAACTTTTAAAAAGACCATTGGTGCAAAAGACTTTAAAGAGGAAAGTGGAGGAACGGTACCTTCTTTCTTTGGCGGTCTTTTAAAAGTGGATAACATCGCAGAAGGTCTAGTCTTTGCCTGGGGGATCTATGCACTTGATAATGAATTGAAGGATCAGGATGACTTGTTTTCAGATGTTAGGCTTGGAGGCAGTTCAGCATGCCCTAATGCTGCTGAAGGGGCGGAGTTACCGCCAGATAATGTGCTTAAACGCTTTCATCGTACAGTAAATTCCCGCAGCGCAACAGAATATGTAGGTGCAGCTCTAGGTTGGAGGATGAGCAATGCTCTGTCATTTGGAGTTGGAGCAAACTATATCTCTGTAGATGAACTTGTCCAGGAATATCAGGATGTCAAACAGTCTTCTCACTTTTGCACCACAGATGGTGGCTTTGAGCCAGGGACCCAGACCTTGACTCAGAATATTAGGCAGAGTCTGACTGCATATGGAATTCAACCAGTATTAGGGGTTCAGGCATCCTTATTTGGACGCTTATCGCTCGGTTTTACGGCAAAATTTGGCAGTTTTCTTTCTCAAGCCTATGAGCAGACTGCCGAGATAAGAAGAATTAAGCTAGTCGATGACGATCAAAGTACTGTGGAAGAACAGTCAGTGGGAGGGGCGGGAGCTACCATAACTAACCCTTCGGTGGTCGGGGTCTATCACAACCCAGGAAATGTATCTGTGCAGGAGAATCCTTTGGGATCGATGGCAAATTCCTATCGCCTCGGGGTCGCCTACTTTGCTTCAACGCGTTTATTAATGACGGCGGACTTGGTTCATGTTACAGGGGTAAATAATGCTGAGAAATTTGGAGGTTTCTCTTATGCATTATATGGAAAAGAAGCTGTAACCAATTTTATGGCAGGTTTAGAGTACTATCTGGTACCTGCTGTGCCCATGCGGCTTGGTTTTTTTACCAATAATGATGCTAGGCCAGATATTAATAAAAAGAAAGCCAACCAAAGAAATCATGTTGACTGGTTTGGAGGAAGTGTGTTTTTTTCCTGGGTTCAGCCTAACAGCCAAATAGGTGCAGGATTTGTTTTACAAAATGGTGCTGGTGAAGCCCAAAAAATTGGTGGGGTAACGACTGTGCAGAAAGTAGAAGGTCAGTCTTATACCTTTGCCTTTTCTGCTACAACGACCCTTTAACACTTGTTTAGGCTTTTTATTTTGATAGCAGTAGTTCAAGAGAAGAGTGATAGGTTTAATTATGACGAACAATATAGATTTGATTCCATTTACCCCTGATGGTCATGATATTTTGCAAAAAGAGCTCGAGCAATTAAAGAATGTGGAACGACATGAAGTGATTGCTGCCATTGCCGAGGCTCGTTCCCATGGTGATTTAAAGGAAAATGCTGAATATCATGCCGCTAGAGAGAAACAAGGTATGATCGAGGCTCGCATTGCCGATCTAGAGGATAAGCTTTCAAGAGCTCAAATTATTGACATGTCGGAAAACCGGCCAGATTCGATACGCTTTGGTGCGTGGGTTTATTTACAAGATGAAGAGACCGGTGATGAGAAAAAGTACCGAATTGTTGGAGATTTAGAGGCGAATATTGAACAGAACAAGCTGTCAATTAGTTCGCCGATGGCGCGAGCATTGCTCGGTAAGAAACTTGATGATGTAGTTACGCTCAAGCTTCCTAAAGGGAGCAAAGAGTTTGTAGTTTTGAGTATTGATTATTGAACCAACTTCACTCATGTTAAGATTTGATGGTGAGGTGAGAGCAAGTCCTTGTGATCTGAGGAGAAAGCAGTTTTTCCCCGAGAGTTTCGGTGGATTTCATTTCTTCTTAAATTTTTTGCTTAAACCCCCCAAGCCATACTTCTTTTGGCTTTGTCTTGCCAAAATCTGCAAACCATTCATCTAGATTTTCACATTCTTGGATGCTGAAGTCTGCGTCAAAACCTTTGGCTAGACTACCTTTTTGTGTTGAAAGTCCTAGGCTAAAAGCAGGCACTATTGTAATTCCTGCAAGCACTTCCCAGCTATGTAACTTACCATGTAAGCCACCCAGGATGGCAAGCATTGGTAAATTGTCCAAATTGCAGCTGCCAGGATTGAAGTCGGAGGCTATTGCAACTGCGCACCCAAGGTCAGCTAACTTCCGTCCAGAGGTAAACGGAATGGCCGTATATAGGGAGGTGCCTGGTAAAATGCAGGCTACAACTCCTTTTTTACTCATCTCAGCCATTCCCTCTTCGCTCGCAAATTGTAGATGATCCGCACTGGCTGCCTGCCATCGTGCAGCAGTTTTTGCAGCATGAGCATCAGAAAATTCATCTGCATGGATTCTTATACCAAGCCCTAGCTCTTTTGCTTTCTTGAAATATGGTTCACATTCGCTACTGCTAAAATAGCCCTGCTCAATAAATGCATCTACGTAGTCAGCCAATTTTTCTTTTGCCACTTTAGGAAGTAGCTGCTGACAAATGCCTGAAACATAATCAGTCGTTGATTCATACTCTTCTGGAATGGCGTGAAGAGCCAAACAACTGGTTTTAATGCTTTGCTTGGTTTTCTGACGGGCCCGATTTAGGATTCTAAGGTGTCTAATTTCCTCTTTGGGAGTTAAGCCGTATCCAGACTTTGCTTCAACAGTGCAGACTCCGTATGAGAGGAAACTTTTAAAATGCGCTAAGGTATTCTCTAGCAGTTGTTCATCAGATGCTGCCCTACTAGCTTTAACAGTGGCCATAATCCCACCGCCGTTCTGAGCAATTTCTTGGTAACTCTTGCCATCAAGGCGCATCCTGAACTCACTGCTTCTTGTCCCGAAAAAAACCGGATGGGTATGTGAGTCGACAAACCCAGGTAATACTAAACTTTTTTCAGCATCAACCTGCGTGAGAGAGGCATCTGCCAGTATGGTGTCTGGAATTGAATTACTACCAAACGAGAGAACCTTGCCATTCTGGCAGTAGAGCCAAGCATTGTGGTAGCATCCTAAATCAGTGTCCTGCAGATGGTGGAATCGTTGCCTCTCTGCCACAGGTTTTAGTGTGACTAATTCTCCAATATTTCTGACAAGAACAGAGGACATAATGACTCCTTACTGTTAGTTAGTCGTCTACTAGCTCAGCTATGGTCCATGATGATGAGCTGGTTCCATCGTTGACTACAATGCCTTTGGTGCGTAGCTCATCTCTTATTTCGTCACTGCGTTTCCAGTTTTTATCTGATCTCGCCTGCCATCGCTCTGCTAACAGCTTTTCAATCACGGGTTTTGTTATTTCAAGATCTGGTAGCAGCTGTAATTTCAAGCTATCAATAAAAGCAGCGGGTTCATGTTGAAAGAGTCCTAGAACCTCTCCCCATTCAGTCAAAAGGTGCGTTAGGCATAAGGCTGTATTCTGAGTTTGCGTAGTTCTCTTTTTCTTGAGAATTTGGTTCGCTTGTTTCATTACATCGTTAATACATGCAATTGCAGCAGGAGTGTTAAAATTCTCTGACATGAGTTTGTGAAATTCTTCTCTATATTTGTCGATTGGTATCAAAGAGTTTATGCTTTGTTTACCATCATTTGAACCTGCATAATCTTTGAGAGACTTTAGAGTTTCATAGTAATAAAGAAGGCGTTTTCGGCAGGTCCTAAAAATGTCCTCAGAAAAATCAATATTAGAGCTGTAGTGATTCTGCAAGTAGCCAAGGCGCAATACCTCACCTGGCCATTTTTTTAAAAATTCTTTGATAGTTATAAAGTTACCTAGGCTTTTTGACATTTTTTGGCGATTGATCGTAAGTAATCCAGAGTGCATCCAAACATTTGCGTAAGCGCAACCATTAGCCGACTCTGACTGAGCAATTTCATTTTCATGATGGGGAAAAACAAGGTCTAGGCCCCCCCCATGAATGTCAAAGTTGGTTCCTAGGAATTTCTTAGCCATTGCCGAACACTCAATATGCCAGCCTGGCCGTCCTTTTCCCCATGGACTTTTCCAGCTTGCGTCCTCTGTGTCATCTTGTTTCCAAAGGGCAAAATCAAGGTCGTCCTCTTTTTCCCCGCGATTAACTTCCCGCGTACCACTCTTAAGCTCATCTATTTTACGGTTCGATAGCTTGCCATATTCATGGTTACTTCGCACCCGGTAGTATACATCTCCCTTTGCTGTGGAATAGGCAGCATCCCGATCGATCAAATCTTGGATCATTGAAGTGATCTCAGGGATTGACTCCGAAACCTTTGGCTCATGAGTTGCTGGTTTAACCCCTAGCTCAGTAAGATCTTCGATACTAGATTTGATCACGTTTTCAGCAAGATGCCGAGGGGAAATCCCCATCTCATTGGCTCTGTTTATAATTTTGTCATCAACATCTGTATAGTTGCGGACATAGGTAACCTTATAGCCTGCATATTCTAGGTAGTTACGGATTACATCAAAGAAGATGGCCTGCATGGCGTGACCAATGTGGTTATCGTCATAGACCGTGACTCCGCATGCATACATTCGCACATGTCCTGCTTCGATGGTGCTGAGGATTTTCTTTTTTTTGTTTAAGGTACTGTAAATTTTAATTTCTCTAGTCACGGACTCTCTCCTGGGGATGCATTGATCCACCTTCACTGGGCCTCCTCTTTCATTTGGAGGTGCCAGAAACTCCTTGAAAGGAAGAGAGTTCGATGCTTCTTCCTTAGAGTTTCGGTGGATTTTCACTTTGGCGGGCATATTCTAGCATGTTCTCAGTTTGGGTACTAGCAGCGAAGTTTATCTATAAGATCATTTCCTAGGCCAAAAGGTTTCATTGAGTCAGATTCGTGAAGTTCCGAAGAAGGTATTGATTGGTAAGTCGAAAAAATAAAAATAGGAACTAGAGTCAATTGGTCCAGCCTAAGAAATCCTTCTCCGGAGAAAAATTATCGTTCTACTTCGATCAAGTAGTAAAAGACAGTCAGGATTTGCAAGCATCAACTTCGCAATGGGATGAATGGTTAAGATTAAGGCCAAAGGTTCTTAATCTTAACCAAGATACCTTTAAAATAACATTGGCTGCGGTAGAAGCCATTCTTGATCATGCTACGGCTCAGGTGCAGCATGGGACATTAGCGTCAAAAAAACAGAGTAAAGATCAGCAAGCTGCCTCTAGCTTATACGAGCAGGTTCGCAAAGACATGCGGGATAAAACATTAAGAGTTAAGACTGTAGAATAGCACCATTTGCTCACTTCGAGGAGCACCCTCTTCTTAGGGGGATTCATAAGCAGCCCTTCGATGCAAGCAAGAGAAGGGAGCATATTTCTGAGAGTATTCCTGCCTTTTCACCTGCAGAAATATTCCTAGCAAGAACCTTGTGATAAGCTTAGTGTTGGAAATAAATCTGATACAAAGGCATTACCATGGAAAAATCCATGAGCCACGAGCTAAGAGCATTCGCAGACCAATTGTGTAAGGAAGATTTTCGCTGTCTTTCTCAAGGAATTGGAATTTTTACGCGACCTAGTAAATCTAATATATTACCGAAAAGTCATAAACAGCAATTTTCTGTAGAAAGAAAACCTAGCTCGCAGCCAAAGATTTTGGACGGCCAAGAGAATGTTGGAAAAGATTCGGCTTCTAGTTATCAAAGAGATAGATGTGATCAGTTTGTGCCTCCCAAGAAAAATTCTCAAGTTCAGAGGCCTCAAAGTATTTATTGGTCGTCGATCAATAAGATCCTAGCGTGGTCTTTGGATGCTGTTTTTGTAATATTTTCTTTATTACTAGTATTCTTGGCTTATTCTTTTTCTAAAGGTTTTTTTGAATTAAGCCAAAAGCAGTGGCTATTCAGTCTTTTTGAAAAATTCTTAGAGCAAATGCCATTGATGTTCATAGGGCTGGGGGGTTTTCTCCTGCTGCTCATGTATGGATTGTTGTTTCGTTTCATTGTTGGTGCTACCCTAGGGGAAGCAATCATATCGAGATTTTTAGTTCGTGCAAAAAGTCAGAAAAATAAGCGGCTTTATAATAATTTTATCTGATTCTTGACTGTAAATAAGTGGCCAGCTATATTTATTGTAAGCCTAAGTTTTCAAGACCTTGCATTTTTATCACCGCGATGGTTCGGAGGAGTGATGAGACGCTCTGGTGTCGCCAAGTTCCCAAATTCTGTACAGTTGTTTAAGTTTTGTCAAAAAGTACTGATGGACCAGAAAGGTACAAAAGTGCACGACCAAGAGGTAGGAGGAATCCTAAACTTTAACCCCTCTGACTGCTCGCACTGGAAACGTGGTGAAAAGAATGTAAAATCTGTTTTCGCCTTAGCAAAGCTCGCAGACGTTCTTGGATTGGAGGTATCTCTAGTCCACGATATTGCAAGCGGGCATTCCAGGCTTGAAGAAGCTTATTATGAGTACAAGGAAGGGCAAACCTATCACGCCACCATCAAGAAAGCTCTTGAAGGTGGAATTGAAGGCCTCAATAAAGTTCGTCAGAGAGTTGAAAGCTTTGTTGATGCTTTGCATGAAAAAGCAGAGTTTTCTACTCCGCCACTGTACTTGCCAGAAGTCCTGAGGTTTTTCCCTTTCATCAGCATTCAGCCTATCGAAATGATGGATAAGCTCAGCAGGATTCTGCGAAAAAAACCTGGACAATATACGATCCATTTTAGAAAAGGTGAACTGAAGCCGCAGACTCGTATGAGTATGGCTAAGGATATCGCTAGGATTGTTTTTGAGGGAGAAAGGCAGCGTTTCGAAGAGCTCGGTCCGAAAAAGGATCACCTCGTTTCTTTCGAAGAAATGGTTTTCACGGCGAATTTGCTTGCGCCAAAATCCATGCTGATCGAAGAAATGAGCAAAATGGACTCGCGTCGAAACATGATTTCTGAGTTGTCGGCTATGTTTTGGGTTCCTAAGTCTCTGATCGGTTTTCAGCTTCAGGATATTGTTCGAAGCGGGCAAAAGGTATTCATGAGTCTAGAAACTGAAAAAGCTGTAGATAAGGGAATGAGCCAATTAGAGGTAGATAGGCAAGACCTTCCAGTTAGCTAGGCTATAGCCTTGACTTTTAACTACTGACATTTCTTATCTTTGATGATGCTAACCCCTTCAGGAAAGCTGGGGATATCATCAGTTCCTATGAGGTCGACTACTAGAACTTCGAGTTTGGACAAGCGCAGAAGTTCTTTAATATCCGTAATCTCGCAGTTGTCACTGATATCTAGGGTCCGGAGACTTTTTAAACCGCCATTAAGATTTTCACTGAGTGATACTAAGCCATTTATCTCCGATATTTTATTTTTACTAAGGTATAGACTATTCAAAGACTCCATACCTGCAAGAGGGGTTAGGTCACTTATTTCATTGTAAGAAAGATATAGATCCTTCAAGAAACCGAGATTTTTAAGCGGATTCAGATCGTTAACCTGGTTGGTTGTGAGGTCTAGGCGTGTCAGTTTATAGAGTCCTTCAATAAAACTAATATCTTTAATGTTATTCGACTGTAGTGCTAAAACTGAAAGCTCGGTGTATCCAGCTATGGGTGCAAGGTTACTGATGCCTTGTTCTCTAAGATCAAGAGATTTCTTGAATAACAGGATATTGTTGGTCTCTTGACAAGATAAGTTTCTGGTATCTGTAAGAGAACGCAAAACTGTGACAGTATGAGTTATCGAACTCGTCGCGTTTCCTGCTTCCGAATCGAGACAATACTCCAGGAATGATTTTCGAGTACACTGCTTAACTCCACCTATATCTTTCCATACAAAGTCAGAGCCTCTTTTTTTGCAATTTACCTCATCAGCGCTGATACATTCTCCACCTTCCCAATTTGAGCCATCTTGACGTTCGATACAGGATTTTTCAGCTGGTTTTATGCAGCGTTGGTCGTTCGTCCAAAAATCTCCTCCCCGTTCGCACCTCTGTGCTTCTTGAGAGAGACAACGACTGTTTTCAGAATCCCAAATAAAACCATCTTCCACTTTCTTGGTGCAAGTTTCACGATTACTTTCCACGTTGGTTGGCCCAATACAGGTTCCGTTCATATTTGCATCTACATGCCAATAAGAGCTATCTCCTCTGTCTTCACAACGTTCTCTGGGAGTGATTACATCATCTTTGCTTACGCATTCTCCATTAATCCAGGCATGTGTGGCACTTTTTAAATTGCAGTTAGCTTCAGCCAATTTTTTATCTCGATCAGACTCTTTGATGCACCGACCTTCATACCAGGTGTAATTTTCTGTCGTATTACATTGATCGATAACATCTTGATTGGATTGATTGTCTTGCTTCGTTTTACACCCAAAAAAATTGCTTAGGATGAGAATAGCAAGGCTGAAAAAGAATTTATTCTTCATGCTTATCCTTACGATCTGAGATAATAGATTCTATATTCTTCTGTGCGGGTGCTATCGGAAAATTAATACGAAACTTTAGCAAATTAAGACTCATAAATTTGGGCTGTTACTTAGCAAAAAGCTAGGACTTTTTAACCCAGTGCTTCCTTGTTTGAGTGACATATAATAGTGAGTAGGTTGAATTTGATATAGGACTAGAGATGGGTAACACTCCAATTGAAGCTCTGATTAAAGTAATGGAGAAATTCAAATGGTCAGTTTCATCTTTAAATTACATGCCGACCTCTCACCAGCTTGAAAGATGGGCAATGATTATTTTAGAGGGTATGTCGGGTCCGACCAGACTATATCATAGTCATGATCATGTTATTGATTTAGCTGAGGGAATGGATCCAATTGGAGTAGTTGCTGCTCTCTTTCATGACATTGTCTACTATCAGGTAGATGGAGGAGTTCCTCCATTTTTGCATAGCTTTATCTATCCTTATTTTAATTCAGTAAATGGAATCTTATTTACAAAAGAAATGGATGAGCCTGACTTTATTTATGATGCTACTTTGGATCTTTTCGGTTTTTCCCAAGGGCAACAGCTTCTACTTGCTAAAGGGCAGAATGAATTTCTTAGTGCTCTTCTAGCTCTTAAAGTGATGTCTGAGGTCTTGTCAAAAAAAGAGCTTTTGATGGTTTGTGTCTGTATTGAAGCAACTATTCCTTTCAGGGCTAAGACAAATGCAATAGAGGTACTTGAAAAACGCTTAAATTATGTGAATGTCAAACACTCTTTAGGTATTGAAAGGAGTGAATTGAATGCTGGTATCAAAAGAGCTGTTATTCTTGCAAATAAGGATGTAGGTAGTTTCTCTCATGAAGAAGTTGCTTTATTTCTTGAAGAAACATGGCAGCTTCTTCCTGAAACCAATACAAGGCTTATAACTTCAAGTATGTATACAATAAGAGAGTATAGAAATGCACTTTTTAAGATGGAGCGCTTTCTAAGCAACTTGCAAGCAGAAAGTATCTATTGTAGTTATGATGGTCACCCTGTGGTTGCTGAAATCAAGAAATTTACAGAATGTGCGCAAAATAATCTGAGATTAGGATGTTACTATCTTCAAGTTAAACTCTACACAGTAGCGATTTTAGAGGCCTTGAGTGATATTACCGGAGGGGACGTTCCCCTGATATTTTTTATGGGAGATTTACGCCATGAAAGTTCCATTCCCAAAATGGAATTATTCCTTGATAAAAAAAGAATAAGCCTTCCCGAAGCTAAAGATAAGAATCCCGTAATCACTGATTTACTTACCTTCGGAAGAGCAAGTGATTCAGTCTATGATACTAAGGCTTCTCCCCTTTCGGCTTTTCTTTATGATTTCTTGGGCGAGAAGAAAATAATTCAGCATTATCAGGAAGCAAAAGATTTATTTTTAGGTAAGTTATCAGCAGAAAATTTTCTACTTAATCAAAATGAGGAATTGGTCGACTCGATAGCAAATGCCTGTGCTCAGGTTGCTTATACCCGGAAAACGAGATTGGAATCTATAAGAAATATTCTTGATCGAATTAGACCGCAGTCTGCTTGAATTCAATGTCTACTCCAGAAATTTCGATATTTTGAGATGATCTTCCTTTACATCTATTTTTTATTGGTTTCAATAAGCAATCCAAGTTATCTCTCAGTTGATTTTTTTTCTAGTTCTAAAACAAGCAATCGATTTAAAATGAGCTTTTTATGGAGAAATCAGAATGTTTCAGATACATTTACAGTTTGCTCGTTTTTTATCAGAATTTGCTTACTAGCATGCATCACATTTTTCCTCGGGAATGTGAGTGGTTTAGCAAGTAGCAGCGACCCTTTGACTTCAAAAAAGGAAAAACAAGTAGAACGAATAAAAAAAACTACGCTTCTCAATTTTTGAGATTTTTACTGAGAAAATGGATGATAAGGCCAAGGTAGCAGATGATTCAGATCATCATCATGAAGCTACTTTGCTAACTGCTGTGTATGTCCTGAGTATTCCTCAAATGCTCTGTGCAGATTCCGAGTCTTTGATTTCGCTTAAATATGATTCATCCTCAAAATCTAGCTGAAAGATTTTATCTAGTATTTTTTCACCTATAGTTTCTGATTGGTTTGCGTACCCGATGGAACTAATGACATTTGATAAAAAAAATAAGAAAAAATACTTTTTTTAAAAAAAACCTCCGACTACAAACTCAAACTGAAAAAACTTATACAATATTGGCCTTTTTGGTATCATATCTTCCTAGCTTTGCAAGTCTAAAAACTAGTTTTAACATCTATTGATTAAAATATTAAAAGCCCACGACTCTTAAATCGGAGAGTTTGAGCAATATTTCTTAAGAAATTTGATCGCCTATTGTCAATTAAAAGGTAATAAATTCTTGATGAATGCGAATAAAACCAATGGAAGCAGTAGTATATTTCTTGCCAAAGCCAAGGCACCTGAGAATTTTGGTACTTTTCTATATTCCTGTTTCTTAGATAATTCCATTCCAAGCTTTTTTAGATGATTAACTCCAAAGGGCCCTTTAAGAAAATTATTGAGTAAATTTTCTGGTATCCAATCAAGCCCATAATATGCCCCAGACCAAGCTCCAACTATGGCTGCAATAGTATCGGTATCCCCACCAGAAATAATCGCATTATGAATGGCATTTAGTGGATTTTTTCCATATTTTAAAAAACAATATACAGCAAATGATACGGTGGATATCACATAGCCGCTGGTACCTAGCTCTGTCGCTGCAAGCTCTCTTGGAGTTTGGGTTTGATACAATTGTTGTGCATTTTCTATTGCTAAAAGCAGCTCCTCATTATTGATTACTTTTTTTGCCGTTTCTATTGCCGAAGCAATATCTTCAATCCCGTCGTCTCTAGAAAGAATAGCAGCTACTTCTGCGGTAAAAAGGCCTCCTTCGATCGCTCTTTCATCTTGGTGGGTCACTTGAGCTAAAGCTTTTCCTATAGCGATTCTATCCTCATAGCAATCATGATAATAAACTCCAATGATACTAGATCGCATAGCAACACCGTTTCCTGCAGACCCAATTCCAGCTCCTGTTGTTTTGAAGCCAATTAAAATTTTTAAGCAAGATTTTAGGGTTCCAAATCCAATTCCCCAAGGGAGGCGCAAAAACCAGGACAATAAAGCGATCTTGAATGATTTTACAGTCATTTTTCTGTCATTTGAAAAGAGAATTAGGCTTTCGGCTAGTAGCGCAGAAAGCTCGGTATCATCTGATACCACTCCATTGTTTCCATAAAAATAGAATCTATCTTTGAGCTGCTTCGTTTTGATTATTTTATGAGAAGGTAAATTTTCAAAGGGAAGTCCAAGAGCATCGCCAACCGCAGTTCCTAGCAATACACCTTGCAGTTTTTTAACTCTTTCGGATTGAATCGATTTATCTATCTTCACTGATGTTAACCTTATATTGCTTTGAATTCATGTAAGTTTCAAAAAAACGAACAATTTGATATCTAGCTTAGAAAAATAAGTAACAAAAAACGACTAAAAAACTGCATCGGAATTTTAGTTTAATTCTGATAAGCTTAGCAAGTTTTTTTGAGTAATGTTTGGTGCTTTTGCTTGTAGGTGAATAAGTATGTTGTTTATTATTTAGGAATATATATGCTTGGTAGATTCTTCTTCAAACTTATGATTTTGTTGGGCTCGATATTTATACTATCGGGCTTGCCTGTCCTTGCTAATGTAGAAGAAGATACGAAAATAATGAGTCCCATAGATCTCGATCTTTTCCTTTATAAAGGTCAAAATATAGATTGGAACATTGTTGCGAATCGTCTTCAAGACTCTGGGAAGCAAGTGAGATATTATAGCATTGAAAAAGCTTTTGACCTATACCTTAAGCAGGGTTTTGATACTCGAGAAGGGGTTGAAGGGCTTTATCAATCGCGTAAAAGAGTGCTGTTAAGAATTGGAGCTCTAGCTCCCCGCCTTAATATTAATTTTGGATCTAGCTTACCTTCAGGGATAAATGATTTTACAAGCAATTTATTGGGCTTTGTAATTCCCTTTAATTGGTTTAAGTGGATGGAAGCGAGGCAATTTTATGATGCTCGCAAATACGCATACTTAAATACCCTTCTAGATCAATCATCCTTTACTCAAATTACTTACTTCCGCATTCATCAAGCTAAGATAGATTATGAAATATCACTTTTTTATAAGCAAAGATTAATTCAGATGCTTACTCATCTTCGCGAGGACTATCAAGAGGATCAAAATGGTCCTATTAATATAACGGATATAGAGTTTCTTGATTCTTTAAATGCTGCTGTTAATGGTACTATGTATGAATTGCGACAAGAAGCCTTAGCTAGTATCCCGCAGTTAGGAACCTTGATGGGTTTTGTGAAGGAGACTGGCAACATCGATATTGAAAGATTAGAGCTTCCTAACTTGAGTCAACTATTTCCCCTTGATAAAGATAAGATAATTGCAAAAGCAAAAATTAATTCTCTTGAAATACTATCGATGGATTACATGATTAGTGCAGCAAAATATACTTTGAAGGCAATAGTAGCTAGCCCTTTATCTACAGGAGAACCAAGAGAGGATTTTCGAACTTTTGGTTTGTCCTTTGGGTTAGATAATATTGCCAATATTAATATATCTAAATCCCAAATTCGCTTACTTGAAATTCAAAAAGAACGCTCTCTTTCATTGATTGATAATATCGTGTCAAACTTGGTCTTTAGGTATAATGAAAGTTTAGATGACTATCAAGATGCTGAAAAAAAAATTAAATCAGATAATTTTAAAGTGCAGCGAGCACTTAAAAATAGTATTCGCTATCATAATCAAAATAATGGAATAGATTTTGAACCGGAGTTGATTGGCATTGCTTTGTCAACTTTGCTGCGTATTAATCGGTTAAGGCATGACTTAGTTATATACTGGCAAGACGAAGATTAAGCTCCCATTAACACCTACTTTCCATGTATAATCACTGAAACCGCAAAAGATATGATGTAAAAACAGAAAAAACCGCCATATAATATATATGTAATATCAACATGCTATGATTAAACGA